>NZ_JAWUEI010000032.1:0-58611 GCF_036663495.1 Enterobacter sp. 342 | reverse complement strand
AAGCGTGCGTATTGCCTGAAAACACAACCCGCTACGGGGGAGACTTACCCGAAATCTGATTTATTCAACAAAGCCCTATCTTGCCAAAGTCGCTAGTCGCTTGTTTGCCTTAGCTTTAGATTTTATGCTTATGGAGGCGGTTTGATTTTCATCCGATACTTTTTCTAGCACTGGCACCACAGAGGAAATGGACTTTTCTTTTGAAATTTTGGATGCACCTGAAGAAAGTGGGCTTTCAGATGGTATAGAGGTATCGCTTCCCTCATTTTCAATCTTCACACCAAAGCAGGCATGTTCCTTTTGTACAAGGAAGGTTTCTTTTACAGAAACAGAATCCTGCTTTGAATTATCTAATTGTAGAGGTGTTAAATACTCCTTAAACTTTTGATCTAAGACATTCTCTAGCAATACATTAATAGGAGGCTTAGGTTCAGTATCTATAGTATTTCCATCATTCAGAAACCTATTAAGATCTGCAAGTGTTAATCTTTCGTTTAAACCATTTATAAAATTTGCCAAGTCAGGAAATAAATTATTTAATACCAACCCGGTACTAATAGCCGACCTAATTAAATCCAGTTGGTCACCCCTATGACAAAGTTCTGTTTTTTTCAAGAAACTATAAACATAGGGTGCTTTTCTTTCGGATATCCAGAAAGACCGGATCTGAATCCGGTCGTTATCTGCCTTATTTGAGATAGGGTATTTAGCCATGTTCTAGCTCATTATTCTGAATAAATAGTATCAGCAATTGCCAAAGATAATGCGAACTGCGGATTGTCTACCATGATAACTTTAGCCGTTTCAAAATGTTTACGAATAGCTGTTTCGATGAGATATGAACCTCCCCCAACAAGGAAAACATTATGAGGCCTCTCTTCGACTTGTGTAACCGCTCTGATTACTTTACTTTGCAACTTCTGTACCGCAGAGTTTACCGCATCAAAAACACCGTCACGCTTGTCCTCTGCAACCTTCAAAGCTGATTTATCATGACGATTATCAACAAGATGATGAATGTAAGCATTACTCGTATTCAGTTTCTCAGATTCAAGATACCTGCTGATCTCATCGTAAACAATAGAACAACCAATACGGTCAAAACCTTTTACTTTCGAAATCTGTTCTAATTGCCCAGTAATACTTGCAACATCAAGAGTAGTACCACCAAGATCAATTACCAAACTTGATTCAAATGAAGCAATATCCTCAATTTCATCTGCCCGGGTCACAGCTGGTAAAGATTCAGGGAAAACAGTCACAGACAAAACGTTAAAAGAATAGCGTTTACCGTCAAGATAACGCTCTACTGGTTTCATCAGATTATCTTTTTTTCTCTGAATATTTTCAATATTCGTTTCCCCTAAAGCAGTATAGAACTGGCTAAGTGGTAAAGTAACAAAGAGGTGAACATCCTGAGGAACTAAACCAGAAGCATGAAGTGCATGGTGAACATTTAACCGGCTAATTTCATCGTATTGGTGAGATACATCAGTCGATTCCAGTGAGTTACTAGATTCGCTGTGATGCGAAAACCTTTCCAGCCCATCAATAAGATAGTTAAAAGGATTGAGACCCTCATGGCGAACACGGAAATCTGGAACAAAACTATTTTGTGTAAGCAAGGGAACTAATTCGTTTCTTTCATTAAGACAAACCAGTTTTGCAGCTTTACTTCCATCATCGACAACGATTTTTAAAGCTTCAGTGATATCCTGCACTGATGGTGAAACAGGACTTTCAGATTTTAATAGTTCAGCCATAAAAACTCTCTTTTATTAATAGGACCATATTAGATATTAACTTTATACATTAATGGTGACCTATTATCAACATTAACACTATTAAAAAAATACGTAAGTCTATGTTATTTCAGCATCCTTCCATTTTAAATACCTTACCGTTAAATTTCCTGTATTCATGTATTAACCATGTTTATAAAGGAGCCAATTATAATCAGAAAGTTACTTTGCATCCTAAGTATGAACTGTTTGAGAGCCAGGACTGGGGCCTTTACCTGTAAGTAACAAAGGTCCTTAGGCTTAGAATCCAAAATGACGCCTTTTTGTAAAAAAATCATAGTTCGAAATACCGTATCATCGATGTAAACATACGTAGAGGAATTTATGGCAGCTGAGCACGTCCAAACTATAGACCTTACAAACTTCTCCGGAAGGATTTTCTTTCTGGCAGATCCTCATGGACATTACTCTGCGCTGTGCAACTTGATCCAATCAGTTACAAAGCCAGAAGAAGAGATAGTAATTTTCTCTACTGGAAATTTGTTTGACTATGGGCCGGAACCCATAGAATTGATGAAGGCGATAAACAGTGGCTTTTTCGATGGACGTTTTGTGAGGCATTTCTCAGCTGCCGGAGCCGGAGAAGAAATGTTAAAAAAATTGTTACCATTAAACAAAGACCGGAGAACATTTTACCCCAGCACATACCTCAATGAGAGATGGTGTGTAATGGGCGGAAAGTGGCATAAAGCTGTGAATCGTTACTATTTAGAGGAAGAGGTAAAAAAACTTCTTAATACCCAGCTTGGTACGATGATGCAGATTTTACTAAAAGGCGATATAAAAATTGGGGTTTGCCCTTCTGATTACGCCCCTATCCGCACATCATTCACTGATACTTATAATGCGCTTCAAGCATTCAACTATGCCAATGTGAATATTTTTCAGAGCCAGTTTCTATTCGGTATGGACCATGCCGTAATACCAATGATGATAAATGACGTCAACCTTATGGTCCTAGGTAGGAATCCTGTAAACAGCATTCGAAAAGCCCATGGTCGTACTCAAAACAATCTTCCAGTACTGATCGGTAATTGTTTGCATATAAATACTGGATCACTCTATATGTCAAAATTAGAAGACCAGGTAATAGTTGCTCCGGGTATACCGCAAACTGACTCACCAGCACTTACATTAGTAGAAATAATCATGAAGAACAATCCAGTTTTATTGTGTCATCAGCTAATACAAACAACAAACAAGTTTTATTCACTTAAAACCTATCCTTTAGAACTCGATTCGATTGAAAACAACATTGAGGTAACAAGATGAAGATAAATTGGAAGATTATCTCAATTTCAACATTACTTTTGCATCTTCACGCAGCAGCTGCACCACATCAAGAGAAAGAGCATAGAAAAGATGCTTTTTCTTCTGCCGCACAGAAAAGTGATTCACTTATATCTGCTAAAGCGGAGCTTATAAACGGAAGGTGGTTTATAAATGGTAAATATAGGCCTGTTCTAAAGACCAGCATGACCAAAACCAATTTCTTAGAAATCATGAATGTTTCAAATAAAGAATCACTTTTTATTGTGATACCAAAACTTGAGTATAATATCATTGCCAAAAATAAAATCTTACTAAATGAAAAAATTGCATTAAGCGAAGGCACATCCGGAAAAAGCATTGTTTGGGTCGAGCCAAAATCAAGTCTAACTATATCGTTTATAAATGACCTTGCTAATACGCCCCTTCAGGCTATCGTTTCGATCACAAGAAACAACAAAGATATAATTGCCATCTTTGGACCGGATCAGGGTAAAGGGTTTACTCTTCCCGGAAATACGTCTAATGATCAAGTGTCCGTTCCTGACTATTCTGACCTAAATATAAAAAAACTTAACATACCTCAAAGTGTTGGTAATCCAGTAACCATCAATCCTAAAGAGAAGAATTACCTCTTAGTTGGACAAGGAAAATATGAAATCTTATCTCTTCCTAAATATCAACATTTAGTATTTTCTGAACCCGTTTATATTGAGAAAAGAAAAAATATCCTCGGTGGTTATGGTTATTGGACGAAAGAAACAATTCTCTACCCCGGTGAATCATTATCTTTTATAACGAGCGCCAAAAACAATCTAAGGAAGCGGGATGATTAAAGTTATCACACTTTTATTGTTTGCATTACTGACTGGTTGTCAGTCAGTAGAAAGTAAAATCGAAGAACTCCCGACAGTTGGTTTTGACCCTATTCTATACAATAAAAGTGAGGCCTTTACTGACGGAAAAGTTACTTTACGTGTCGAAAGTTCAGGAACTGATGTTTGGCTTGTCGCCAAGAATGGAACCAGAAGTTTTATTGAGCTTTCAGGCCTAACGCTAGGTGGTAGTCGTTGTGCTTACAATGCCCGTAGTAAGCAACTTTTGCCCCCAGGCAGCGTAAGCACATTCGTAGTTCCTACGGTTGGAATGCTTGGACTTTGCTTCAACAATGAAGATCAACTTATGTTTATTAACCGTGCTTTTAGCAGAATCTCTCCCAAAGCAAAAGGAAAAGATTCGCTTTCGCTTTTATTTTCTGTTAGTTACGATTTTCCCGGAAAAGCGGACCTAATTACTAACCACGATTTTCAAGAGTTATATCTTTTATTTTTGAATGAGGATAATCTATGAAACAAACATTAATTGTTATTTTAATATGTTTTTGTCACACGGCTTTAGCATATCCATACCGTATCTATACTGTCCCGGAAGGGGCATTAGTAAAAAACATACTAACTAATGAATATCTAGGAAAAACCCCTGTGGTTGTGGACGTGAGCAATACCGAAGCTGGTTCTACTTTTGGGATTTCATTATTTAGACATGAAAATGTTGCTATAAAGATTTTTACAGTAATGCCTTCAGCAGAAAATAATTTTGCTGTTTCTGGACCTGACGTTGCAACTATGTCATTGCCGGGAAAAGCACCTTTAAACGTAGTAAATGATGGGAATGGCGCTTCTGTTCATATAGAACTAAGACCTTATATGTCTGAACCTGCGCACACCCCATATTAATATAACAAGAAATTAAAAATATAAATCATATGAACTGCATCATAAAGATGCAGTTCAATATTTATTCTGATACTTTTAATTTTTCTTTTATGAACTCCTCTAGTTCCTTAATAAAACCCGCATTTATCCTATTGAATTCAAAGCGAATTTTTCTACCAGTATTGTTTTTACTGATTCTTGCATACTTATCTTTGTTATCAAAAGTAATAAGATCACTTGTTTCCCATTTTGTGGAATAAGTTTTTTCACAAACACTTTCCACAGATTGTGTGATTTTTTCCATTACAACTTTTTGAGCAACCTGGAGATCTCCAATGTCTAAATCTTTTGTTTCCTCTTTAACATTATCTATTACTTCATCTAAAGGAAATAGATTTTTTTGCACATATTTCTGTAAACGAGACAAGCGACTATAATAGGAGTTCGGGATTCCTTCATAATCCGGGAATAAAGAGATCAATGTTTCGTCAATACGGGCCGCCTGGATTCTTTTGGCTACCGATACATGACTAATCCCAAGATATGCTGCGAGTTCTTCATTAGTAGAAAATCCTTTTTCTTCCATTTTTTTGATAAATTGAAACCCAACTTCTCTATATGAAAATTTTCGAGATGTTTGTGCTGCGGATATAATTGAATTTATATCATCTTCGGTTAGTTCATCCGGAAGAACCCACAGGGGGAGATCCTTTTCTGCCTTTATACAGCAGAAACGTCTGCGACTTCCTTCTATTAATAAATAAACCCCATCTCTTTTTACAGCGATCCCTTCGGTATCGACCCCTCTTTCTTCAATCTGCTTAAGAATATCTCTAACAGAATAATCTGTAAGGGCTTCTTGATTTCGTGGGTTCGCTGGATGGACTAAGGTCTCCTTCTCCACTCTCTGGGCTGGAACAATCACATGTTCCGCTTCAAGTCTCCGGCCCTTATGAAGAGTGAATAACTTTTTTATGCGAGGTGCTGTTTTCAAACCCGCAAGACCTGAACGGTGACCGACTTCTGTCCGCTTTGGTGCGTTTAAATATCGAGATTTATCATTCCCGATATGTTGCTCATCGCTCATGCGTTAACTCCTTGCTTAGCTGAAAAACTTTTTATTTCATTTATAAATTGCTGATATACCTGTAATACAGATTCTTCTGCGACATCAAGCTGCTTTGCGGAACAAAGTTCCTCTGATTTTTTGATATCAAGCACTGTACGCCCTTTGGAAGCAGCTGCCTTAAATGCTTCAGAATTTTTTATGTTAGCGGACATCAAAAGGTCCTGAACAGTTCTGATTAATTTATCCAAAACTATTCTTTCATATGGACTTTTGTCATCTACATTGACAGCAAGAACTTTGAACCATTTTAAATTGTCGCCCTTACTTGGTGATTGTTTAAACCTTTCACTTATTGTAAGCATGAAGTCTGTAGTAGAGGCGTAATCATATTCACGTGGTGACACTGCGACAAGAATCCCATCGGCCGCTTCGTCAGCAGCCCAGATCAAAGGTGAATCTTCAGGTGGAGTGTCTATAATAATCAAATCATAGTTCTGCTTCAGTACCGGTAAGATAACTTCCTTGAAACGTAGTAACAAAGACGTACGTTCTTCTCTAGAACATTGCCAGTATTTATCTTTAAAACGAGCATCTGTCGGAAAAGCCGTTATTACGTCCAAGTTTGGCAGATGCGTTGAAAAAGGCATATTAGTGATGATTTCTTCTTCAGAGAATCCTGAATCTAAATATTTTTTATACTCAGAATTTTCTTCATAAATTCCAAGGATTGCATCAATTGCTGTAAGGAAGACATCATCTTCTGAGACACTTTGAATCATGCTGCTTCCAATCGAACCTTGTGGGTCCCATTCGATCATTAATACACGTGCATTGAGTTGTAGATCTAAAGCAGCTGCTACTGCTAAAGCTACAGATGTAGTGCTTTTCCCTGTACCGCCTTTATGATTCTGAGTAACAATAGCTCTGCTAAAGTAATGATCGCGGTACTTGGGATAACCCAGGGCATCCATTATTTTTTGAACATCCCAGCGGGTGTAAAGATGATTTTTGTTTTGATAAATAGGTGCACCAACAAGTTCTTTTTCTTCTAAGTCCGAAAGTATTTTATTGAACGTTACTCGTGACTTCCCAAAAAAATCAGAGAGATTTTTTTTATTCAAACAGTGGTTATAGATCAGTCTATCAACACCATCAACACTATCATCAGAAACAGATACTCTTGATGAAGCCATCAGAGATTCCTTTAGAGAAATCTGCTCGCTTTTCATGCGCTGACCAACGAGGGCGATCTTTTCAAGTAAATTCATGGTTATGACCTTTTTGCACTGAAAACCGACTTTTACGCATATATGTAAACTTTACGTATAATGCGTCCATTTCCTTGTTATGCGTACAATTCTATCCTTAGTTTCAATCTTAAGCTAATGTTTGTTTACTTTTTTATGATTTTTTGTGAGCTTAACTTGCAGATGTGAGCTCAGACTCTCTAGTCCATACCTAATGCACAACCTGTTTAAACCACGATTCTTGTCTCCTTCTCTACGCTTTGAAGTTAAGAGCTCCATTAATGAATCTTCACGCCTACCCTATTTCTTGCTTAGACCCTAAAATCTATCTCACCGGTGTGCTGATATACGTTTCCTAACTGTGAACCGTTGTCGTCAGTCCAGTCTAAAGATATGAGGTGTTAATCTCTTGAGGAGGCACACTACGAATTATGGGAGCAGAGTTAGCAACCTCACCCCGAAATGAAACCCAACTTAAGGAGGCAACCCCAGTGTGGAGATTAAGGGGGTTAAATCTGCCAGCGGCTGACAGTGTCCCAGCTGCTGCTCAGTCACACCACGCCCTGATTTAATCCCCTGCCCGGTATTGTAATGACCGAAAAAAACCCGTGCACTGGTGTCGGCAGACCGGCATGCATGAATATGACGTTAATCTGTATCAGCAGGCACTTTTCGCATAATGGGAGCAAGTGATAGCAACGCCGCCCAGAACGGAATGCCAACATCAGGACTGAACCCAAGTTTGGCGATTAAGGGGGTTAAATTTGCAAGCGGATGACAGTGCCCCCAGCTGCTGCTCAGTCACACCACGCTTGATTAAATCTCTCGCCAGGTCTTGTTTTGACCGAAAATAGCCCAAGCACTGATGTCGGCAGACTGGCATATAGGAATATGACGTTAATCTGTATCAGCAGGTACATTTCGCATTATGTGAGCAAGTGATAGCAACCCAGCCCGGAACTGAAGGCCAGCATGAGGACAGAACCCCAGTTTGGCGATTAAGGGGGTTAAATCTCACAGCGGCTGACAGTGCCTTCAGATGCTGCTCAGGCATACTACTCTCCCTGATATAATCTCCCATATGTTCTTGAGATCGTCGGAAATCGCCCATGCACCGGTGTCGGCAGACCGGTATGCAGTAATGTGAATTTAATCTGCATCATCAAGCACATTTCGTATTATGGAAGTAAGTGTTAGTAAACCAAAGCCCGCCCAGAACGGAAGGTCAACATCAGAACAGAATCCCAGTTTGGCGATTAAGGGTGTTAAATCTGCAAGCTGCTGACAGTGCCCCAGTTGCTGCTCAGTCACACCACGCCCTGATAGAATCTCCTGCCCGGAAATGTGATGACCGAAAAAAGCCCGTGCACTGGTGTCGGCAGACCGGCACGCAGGAATATGACGTTAATCTGTATCAGGAGGCACATTTCGCATTATGGGAGCAAGCGATAGCAACCCAAGCCCAGAACTGAAGGCCAGCATCAGGACAGAACCCCAGTATGGCGATTAAGGGGGTTAAATCCGCCAGTGGCAATAAGATCCCGAGCGGTGTTTAAGAAATATTTCCCGAAGGACAATCTTCCGCTCGTACGATGAATATAGTGTTCAACCCGGGAGAGGGATCACTTAACCTGCTTAGCCTAAATCTTACGTCATTCTCTAAACGGAGTTTAAGCTTAATGGTCCTGAGAAAGTTAAAAGGACTACCCATAATGACGGTTTGAGATGGCGAATAAGGGTTTTTTCTGCCAGCGGCTGACATTGCCCCAGCTTCTGCTCAGTCACACCACGCCTGATTAAATCTTCCGCCAGGTCTTGTTATGACCGAAAATTGTCCGTGCACTAGAGTCGTAAGACCTGCATACAGGAATGAGGCGTAAATCTTTATCAGGTGGCAAGGTTCGCATCATGGGAGCAAGGGTCTTGAACTGGAGGTTAACATCATAAAATCCCAGATTGGCGATTAAGGGTGTTAAATCTGACAGCGACTGAAAGTGCCTTCAGATGCTGCTCAGGTATATTACACCCTGAAAAAATCAAGCATCTGTGCTTGCGAATATCGGAAAAGGCCATGCACCGGTGTCGGCAGACCGGCATGGGCAATGAGACGTTAATCTGTATCAGCTGGCGCATTTCGTATCATGGGAACAAGTGTTAGCAACCCTCTCCAGGACGGAAGGACACTATCAGGACTGATCCCAGTTTGGCGATTAAGGGGGTTAAATCTGCCAGCGGCTGACAGTGCCTTCTGATGCTGCTCAGACATACTATGCACAGATATAATCACCCGTCCGTCCTTGTGATTATCGGAAAAGGCCATGCACCGGAGTCGGCAGACCGGTATGCAGTGATGTGACTTTAATCTTTATCAGCAGGCGCATTTCGTATTAAGGGAGCAAGTGTTAGCAACCCTGCCCAGGACGGAAGGACACTATCAGGACTGAACGCCAGTTTGGCGATTAAGGGGGTTAAATCTGCCAGTGGCTGACAGTGCCTTCTGATGCTGCTCAGACATACTATGCACAGATATAATCACCCGTCCGTCCTTGTGATTATCGGAAAAGGCCATGCACCGGAGTCGGCAAACCGGTATGCAGTGATGTGACTTTAATCTTTATCAGCAGGCGCATTTCGTATTAAGGGAGCCAGTGTTAGCAACCCTGCCCAGGACGGAAGGACACTATCAGGACTGAACGCCAGTTTGGCGATTAAGGGGGTTAAATCTGCAAGCGGATGACAGTGCCCCAGCTGCTGCTCAGTCACACCACGTCCTGATAAAATCTCCTGCCCGGTAATGTGATGACCGAAAAAAGCCCGTGCACTGGTGTCGGCAGACCGGCACGCAGGAATATGACGTTAATCTGTATCAGCAGGTACATCTCGCATTAGGGAGCAAGTGATAGCAACCCCGCCCAGAACTGAAGGCCAGCATGAGGACAGAACCCCAGTTTGGCGATTAAGGGGGTTAAATCCGGCAGCGTGAGTAAGTGCCCGTGCTGTGTTAAAGAAATATTCCCTAAGGACAATCTTCCGCTCGGCCTTTTGTATAAAGTTGTCACCCCGGGAGCGGGGATCACTTTACCTGCTTAGCCTAAATCTTACGTCAATCGCTATCCGGAATTTTAGCTTAATGGTCCTGAGTAAGTTAAAAGGGCTACCCATAATGACGTCCCCAGATGGTGATAAAGGAGTTAATTCCGCCTTCGGCTTACAGTGCCGCAGCTGCTGCTCAGCAACACCACGCCCTGATTAAATCTCCCGCCTGTCCTTGTGATGACCAAAAATAGTCCGTGCACTGGCGTCGTAAGACCGGCATACAGGAATGAGGCGTTAATCTTTATTAGGTGGCAGGATTCGCATCATGGGAGCAAGGGCCCTAGAACTGTAGACTAACATTAGAAAATCACAGTTTGGCGATAAAGGGGGTTAAATAAGTTAAAAGTCTTCGGTGAGCAAATTGGATAAATTTTCAGAAACCAAACCGTTAATAATAAACTTTTAGAAGAATGATTAAAGGATATTAAGTTTTGTATTCAAAATGACACCAGTGATCTGTTTTCACTAATAATGCCGCGCTACTTTGATTACCTTTGGTAAACAAAAATGTAATTTACGTGATTTTCATCTTATAATGTCAGTATTGAAGTTATAAATTTTGTTTACTTAATGCGTACACAACCTAACTGCGATTTGTATTTATGTCACTGTTTTTACACCACATTAATTATAAAACCAAAATTTGCAGCACAGTGATGAACTCATTAAGTCACAACCTCATTTGTTTACTTAAGGCATACAATAAAAAACCAGATTCTTATGAGACATCTGGTTTAATTATTTTTGCTTGAAGATATTTACTCTACGCGGCCAAACCCGCTGCTACTTCTTGAGCATAGAGAATTTCTATTGCCTCGCCATAGCTACAATTCTCGCGGCTTTGAATTTCCCATAATTTACTCCTGTCAGCACTATCCGTAGTAAAACAAAGCTCCATTTTCCGGTCTACGTATAACCGACAGATCTCTTGGAAGTTTTCGAACCTGACTAACATCTCTGAAAACACCTTTTTGACTGTACGAATATTTTTCATACGTTCATATTCTGCATCTGAAGTAGAAAAATATTTATTAGCCTTCATTGCTTCAATGCTTTCTTTTTCTTGTTTCATGATTATCTTCCAAGGCGAGTTAGCAGTCAGGGCCCGGCCAACAGAAGAAGTAAAATAATCTTCAAACGACTGTGTGATACAGATGCCAGCGCAGTTTGTTTTCCTGAACCTACGCCATGCCGCTTCGAGGAAGGAAGAGAAGAATTGGTTTGATTGATTTCCGGCACCTGATGAATTATCAGGACGAATGTACTCCCATGCTTCATCAAGGATGAACAAGCGACGACGCCCATCTTTTTTGATGAACATTGCATGCTGAGCAGCCTGAATGATAGACATTAATACAACTGTCTGAAGGTGGGGGGTGCCTTTTAGCTCCTCCAGTTCCAAAACAATAAATCTGCTGTCGAAGTTGATTGGAGGCAACGTATCGGTAAACCGGTGCCCATAAATTCCACCTTCGCACCATGCTCCGAGTTGCTCCCCAATATCCTTTATACGTTTGTCTTCATGCTTCTTGCAACGCAGAGCAAAGCCGGTTATTGAACCGGTCCGACCTGATTTTCTGGATTCTTGGTACTCTTCTGCAATAAGCTGAAGCATCACTGATTGTTGATAATCATCGATAAGGCCTTTCTCTGAAGCCATAATTTTTAGCTGATTCAAAACCATTATGGTCTGAGCAACTTTGTCTTTTTCTGCATCGTTTGAAGTTGATTCACCGGTAAATTCAGGTGCTTCGTTAAATACATCGTCGTTAACAGTGATGTCAGTTAGGAAGGCAAAGGGATTTAGGGTGAAGTCAGGGGTTTTACCGAAATCAATAAATTGACTGTTTGTATATTGTTCCGCAATCCCCTGGTAAGAACGGCCCACGTCCACAACAAATACTTGAGCACCGTCAGGATCATCATCTGGGTATTCGTTTTCTAAAAAATGCTTAAATGTTGAGCGATAATGAACGAGGTTATTAGATCGCGGTCCAGCTCCAAGATAGTTATTGATTAGATATGCTGTCCAGAATGACTTCCCTGCACCTGACGTTGCACCAATAACCATGTTATAGCTTGCAGAAGTCTTGAAAATATCAAGTCCCATGAGTTGACCTTCACGAGAAACTAAACTCAGTACTGGTCTATCTGTATTACCTTTCCAGGGCCCAAAGATCGGTGTCATATGAGCCGCTCCGGTGTTGCTCACTACTTCGGAACGGTCAAGGTCGAAAATTGTCTTTGGGTCATTGCACATTGGCAGACATGACATAAATGACGGGAAAACGATAAAGGAATCATCTGCTACTTTGACCCGGCTTTCGAGGTAAAAGGATTTGAGATCGTTAGCTGCTGTCTGCACAGAATTGGCATTACTACCCATAACAGTGAAAGTAAGATACCCTCTTAAAAGCTTTGCGCCATCCTCAAGCTCGCGAGTTACGGCCATGTAGTCATTATCCATATCCCGCAGGCGAGGGCAGAATGTGACAACTGAAGGTATACTTGCCTGTTTATTAGTGATTGCTTTGTAGCGGACGTTTTCTTTTGACAACTTGAGCGGATCGGCAAACTGAACAGTCTGAGTGATCATAAATGGGCTGAAAATTGTCTTACGTCCATGCATCCAGTTAACTACTAACTCATACATACAACCGAAATTGACGTATTCAGGAAACTTTACAACGGAAAGTTGTTTGAAGTAACGATGCTCAGATTCGTCGTCACTTTGTGTGACTGATGAGAAATGATTTTCTGTGACTGTATACTTACGGCCGGGAACGTTAACTTGTTCATTAAGCCTTTTCATAGTGTTAACGTCTATGAAACCTTCAGCCCACCGGGAGTTCTTTCCGGGGTTTACGACCTTATCTATACAATAGAGCCAGTTTTCTGCATCGACCTTAAACGGATGCAATCCAATCGTAATTAACTTACTTACAAGTTCAGAGTAAAGTGAATCGATACGCGAATGTTCCAGCTCGGTAGGAAGGGCAGACTGTAAAGGAATCGATAGCGAGATCCATACCTGAAAATCCCTCAACATAAGGTTATCATGATCAGGTTTTAAAGGCTTATGCATACTTCTGTCGTAGTAGTCCAACTGATAACCATTAAGCAGATCTGCTTTAAGCTTATCGTTCCCAGTCATACGCCCACCTCGCACAGCTGACCAAGCACTAAGCTGTAAAGTCAGGTCTGGCAATGCAGTCAGAGATATTTGACAGACAGTATCTGTAGGGAAATCCATTTTGAACATTTCAGCAAGAACATCTTGCTGATTATCAAAAACTCCAGGGGATGGATTACAGATAAACATAAACCCTAATCTGTTGCCATCAATCAAAAAATAGTGAGTCCCTGCTAATTGATCGTAAACAGGGATAAACCCACCTAATTGATGGCGATTTAAACCGCTATTGTAATTATTGATAGCTTCCATATTTGACCTTACAGTTGTCTAACAATGCCGTTCGAAGAGACAGCTTTAGTTGCTTTTTGTTGCTGCTGCATATTTTCCCGGGCCGCATCCTGTACTTCTAAAGGAACTATGCGAGCTGGGTTTGAGGTCGAATTCTTGCCAGCAATCCATGTTTGCGGTTTTACGTTGACATAAACGTAGCCGGGAAGATTAAGCGCATCGTTATCATCGGTATAAGGTGCAAAAGTAATTCTCATTACTTTCCCCTGTTGCAGAACAGCAAGTGGTTCAGGAGCCACTACAGCTTGTTTATAACCTTGCGAACGGTATTGCTGGATCTGCCCAGGGTTGAGAGTCGGGTTAACGGGCTGGCCATTGTAAAGAGAGTACATATCCTTACCAGGGCTGATATCAGAATTAGGTGCAACGTAGCGTGGGGCATTTCCAGCAGAAACCGGATAGCTTGTTTGTTTAACGACTTCCGCAGCCGGATGAACGAAAGGGTTACCAGTTGAAGAGGCAGTGCTATAACTGCTAGTCATCCTTACGTTTGAATTAACCGGTACACCAGAAATAGGCCGTGGTCCAATGGATGAAGTAGGGGCACCCATTTTTAAAGTTTTATCGTACATGACAGGTAACTGACCAACTGGCTTAATTTCGGTTTTTGAATAAGCCACAGGCTGATTTTTAAGGGTAGTAGACTGTGGATATTTGACTTCCCCTGGAGGGCTAATTTCAGTTGGATAACGGCTGTCATTGACAGCCGATTTCTCCTTTCCCGATTCCGACTCTTCCCCCGCCAGTGCAGACAGATCATCTCGATTATTAGTTAACTCCATAACTTCGCGAGGACCTTTACAGATAACGCCCTTTTCAATGCCTGGACATTCGGATTCGGAACTACCGATGGAGCACCCCGTAAGATATGAGGATGTACCTACAACCAGAGCACTGAGTACCAATCTTTTGATGTTCATAAACTAGCCTTAATTTGTCTCAAATGGATTTTTTAAGAGAGGTTCAACGCTTTGGTTCAACCAGTAGTCGAAATCTTTTGGAATGCCATTACCAGCCAAACCATCCTGTCTGACAACTGAAGGTACACCCTGCAATTTATAAATTCCTGCGAGCATCAATGACGCTACCAAAGGTTCCGCCGGACATTCTTCTGCTTCTTTTTGAGAGAGCAATCTTTTTTCAATGTCGGATTTGCTTCCCATTAGCCAACGAAGAATATCGAGGTTGTTTATTTTTCCTTTTTCTTTACTACACCAGAGCCTTCTAAGCTCTTCTTTTGGCTCACCGGGTGAGGGAACTAAAACAATATCTATCCGATACTTGTCCCGATCTGCATAGAATTTCTTAACAAGTTCCATGCAACCGTCACAATCAAGTGTTATGAAAATGGCTGCTTGTCTTTTAAGCTTTGAATTTCCCAGAGGAATGGACGCTACAGTTTCCAGAGGGAAGGGGGCCTCATCAAGACTAATAAAATAGGAATTCCTGATTTCTTCTACAGTCAGAACAGGTTTACGTTTAATTACATCAACAAGGCTTCCCCCAGTAAGGGAGTATCGGCCATCGGTCGTTACTGCCATTAGCTGCGAACGTTCGTCCTGAAAGAGGTATAGCCCACCAGAAGGAATGTATATGGCATCCTTAGGTTTATATCCTTTCATTTTTGATAACACACCCGAGATCTGACTGGGTGAAACGCCACCTTCCTTTGCCTTTGCCATTAACGCAGCAGCATCACTATTAGTTAGGACCTGCTCTGAAGCATAAGTGACCGTATTCGCCATAATGGCGAAAGCCGCCATTAAAGGGAAAAGTAACTTTTTCACTATTGGGTGCCCTCTACTTCTTTGCATTATAAGAACTTGATTGTACCGCTTCAGAGCTATCTTCAAGTTCCATATAAGTGACGATTTCAACACTATCCGGTACAGTAACGGCAAGCGTTGCATCAATAATTAAATAGCCACGGTCACGGTAGATCTTCATTAATGTTCTGAAATATTCTTCGAATTGAGATCTATCATTGTCAGCAGTACGGCCTCCGTGATGCTTGAAAAATTCCTTACGTAATTCAGGCATGTCAAGCACTGCAATCTTGTACGAAGGCTGGGATTGTTTATTGAAGTAATCGTAAACATTCATAAAGCCTTTATAACCATAAATAATGACCAATACGGCAAAGGCGAAGAAAAATAAATACTTCAATATTTTTTCAATATCAATTTCGAAGGTAATTTTTTTTGTTGTCCTTTCTCGCACCATTTTTTTAGTGATTTCAGGTCCAGCTGATTCAGGCGATTCTTTTTTTTCTAAACTATCCATTTAAACCTCAGCGACTGGTCAGATTCGTTGGAATTGTAGTTCCGGTCTGAACGACAAATGTAATAGCTCGGCCAGGGCTAATTTCTACGATTGGCCACTGTTGTTCTGCAATTGCGGTGTAGTAATCGACGAGTCGATTAAGACCACCTTGAGCTGCACCAGCCCCGGCTAATGCCCCAAGTGCACCAAAATTAGGGGACTGATACTGAGCCTGTGAATTAGGGTCGATGTTAAGTGAAGATACCTTACTGGGACTTAAGCTACCGGCAAGTGAAGAAAGTCCACCGGCAAATGCAGCTCCTGCAATTGCGTTACCATTTCGGCTGATAAGCGTGCCTCGGATCCCATTTTTTCCGTCATTTTCACTTACAGCATATGCTTCCAGTTTTACGTCAAAAGCTTTCCCTTTTGAATTAACACAAGAGATAGAAGTGGCACGTATGTAAGCACGCTGTGACGCCAGATCACCAACAGCTGAACCCAGAAGGTTACAGTCACGCAAATCCATGGTGAAATTATTGGGCATGATGACATCTTTTTTAATACGCATCGTTACTGGCATTGGTTCTGATTTGGAAGAAAGGCTTGTAGGCGCTTCAAGCCCGGTAATCAGAACACCAGTGATAATAGATGTTGCCGGAAGAAACATTTCATCTTTTCGGGCAGCATGCCGCGCTTTGCTATCAACTGGCGCAGTACCATCACCTCGTACAGTCCGAGTTGGCGCTTTATCTCCTGCAATGACCTCTCTGCCTTCCTTGATTCTGTTTTCAGACACGGGCATAACCTGAATGACACCATCGGTACCATTAGTCTTAATGGAACTTTGTGTGATTGTTCTCATTGGGCTATTACGCGTAGGTGTGATAGAAGCGTAATTAGGGTTTACGCCATTAATCGGCGCATTAGCATTAAGCTGATAAGGAGCTGCCGGTGCCTGCTCATTAATCGTTTTACGCGAACTACCAGCATCCAAGTTACGATTGCCGTTTCGATTTGTCTGCATATCATTAATTTGCTGAGACAGCTGCTGAAGTTGAGAAGTTAAACTTGCAACTTGGGCTTTAGTTTCCTGTTGGGCTTTTTCTGCTTTTTCGCGGTCCTCTTTCGCCGCATTTTGGTCAAGTCGGTTTTGCTTAACCATTTCTTTATATACTTTCTGGCTTTCTTCATTACTCAATTTGTTCATTTGCGAATCATCTAACAACAAATTGGTCTGCATGTCTTTTTTCTGTGTTTTCTTTTCTTTCTTAACTGGTGTGGAAAAAATAGACTGGCTAATAATATAAACAATCACTACCAGCAGAGCGCCAATAACAGAAAGTCTGACGGTCTTATTTTCCCAGGCCTTTTTAATGTCCATGATTAGCTCCACTTGTAGGTTTCTGGAATCGTTTAATTTTTAGATTTCGTTCGCTGTCAGACATCTGAGGAACGATATAGGGTTCACCTGCTCTGGCCCAGTTTTCACGAACAGATGGATGATTCATTTCAGCTTTATCTATCTGGCTCGTTCTAGATATTTCATGTTTGTAATTAGGTTCCAAAACGTTACTTTTGTGATAGTCAAAAGCATTCTCCTCATTAATATTGCCCTCTCCTACAAATTTATCAATAAGAGTTGGATCGTTCATTATTACTGTCTGAACGGGAAAAGCGTTACTGCCATCTTCGATACTAATGGGTGCGTCCGGAACGATTAATACACTCCTTTTTGGTATATATTCTGACCTGTAGTAAAAGCTGGTTAAAGCAAATACGACAAAACCAATCACGGTGGCCCCAAGCAGAGCAGGCAAAGTAACTTTTCCCATATTATTTTCTGATTAGACTTGGTCTGGTTGTAACCCGGGCCTCGCGTTCCTTGAACAATTTATCCCGGACTATGTAAAGCTCTGTTTCTTCTCCCGGTTGCAGGTATGCTTTATCAAATAAAGCACTTGCAATAACGCCTTCTGCCATACACTGCTGATCAGCAACGATTTGACCGTATGGTTTATCGTTTTTCACAAGAATTACATCAATAAGTTCACGTGAGCCAACCAGTCTCTGACCGAGCTTTGCATACATATTAAAGTTACATGGTGACTGCTCTGGCGCAGGAATACGAGAAAGTCGGTCCTGTTGTAAACTGAATCCTGAAGGGACCTCACCAAGAGCCACAGGAGTCAATAAATCAATGATTCTTTGTTTATGATCGTCTTGTTTTGGATCCGTTGGAGCCAGTTCTTCTGACTGGGAGCGGGCCAACATTTCCTCATAGTTTTGCTTATCCAATGAGGTTTCACGTTTGGCTTGCATAGATGGGCTTAAAGATGTAGTAACTGAAATCATCGCACCGGGAACATCAAGCGGTACCAGGGTCAGGTTATAGGTCGATTCAGGTACCTGATCTTCAGACAACATAATCCCGATTGGTTTATCGGTATTAGTTGAAATAAAGACATCGCCACCATTAACAAATATGCTTGCCTCTTCAGCAGGGGTAGAAGTACTGACAGAAGCATTCTTGAAGCTGGTCGATATTCTGTTTTGAAGTCCTCGTGAAACTGGCAGTACCACATTCCCACCAGGCGGCACATTTACACGCTGAACTTCTTTATATCGGTTACGAGCTTCGACATAAAGTTCATCGGCTTTTGACGTGGCGGTCGCATTGGTTGCATTCTGCTGGGAAGAGGTACCTGTTGGTCTCCCATAGCTATCAATTGCACCAGATCGGGTCTGTGCGTCAAATCCGGGGAGACTAGGATTATTTGATAATGCTCCAGTAATAGCGCTTACCGCAGGCGAAGCATTGCTGGCTGGGGAAAGTTGCACGGTAGGGAGATCAGTTGTAGGTTTTTGTCCCTGCGCATTACCGGCTTCACTAAGGTTTGTTTGTGCACCTGACTGTTCAGAACCAGCTTGACCCGGAATAATGGCTTTTGCAGCTCCATTCTGAAATCCGTCAGCACCAACTGGCATTACAACCGGGTTATTAATTGTTGCTGGCAATTGGTATTCTTCAGCGATTACGCAGTTCGAAGTCGTGAGCATGATCAATGCTGTAATTGCGTTGAAGCCTAAGCCCTTTTTTTTAATCATCACTTGTTACCTGTAGACGGTGGCGGATTATCCAGCGTTGCCAGTTGCTCTTTGCCGTTTATCGTAATTTTTTTAATATTCGGTGTTCCGGAATATTGATTTACATATGCAATTCTTGGGCGACCATTTTTCATCCCGAGAACCCATTCATAAGTCCATTTCGATGATTCAGTTTTGTCCGGAACATTTACAAGTCGAGTCGTTTTGGTACCCCAGACATAGACCATGTCATTTTTTGGATCAAAGTAAATATCATTAGGCTTAAAGGTCTGCTCAACACCACGAGCCTGCATGATATTTATCTGCTCCTGTAAAGACTCACTCGTTTTAGCCTGTAGTTCAGGTGAAAGGGCATCGAGGACATAGGCCGTCACAAAGGAAATATTAGTTGGATTAATATTCCCTAAAAGGGTACTAAAAAAGAGAGCCCATTGTGTTTTATAAGATTCCGATGCTTTGTTACCAACAACCGTGATCTCTTCATTCATGTTTGGAGGGGTAACAATCGTCACTGGGTCAGTGAAAAAAAGAATCTTTGCAACCAATAACCCAATGACGGCTATTGAAACAGTATTAATGCGGATAAGTTTTGTATCACGATTAATCAGGGCGCTGTATGTAATTCCAGCACCTGACGCTTCAGCTTGTGGGCTAAATCGTTTTTTAATGTCCAAAAAACGTCCCTTAGCACTTTCATCTTTCTTTACGTATGACTGTTCAAGATCACCGTTTTCATCCTTTTTAGATTTTTTGAAAAAAGGGATGTTAATGCCACTTAGCATTTTCATTCATAGCTCCATCAAGAATACAAATCTCTGATAAATGGATCGTTGAAATAACGGCTACTAAAAACTGCTTTACCTGGCAAAAAACCGAGCCACCAGAGTTTGTGTTTTAGCAATCCTCTTATTCCTGACTCAGCTGCTTTGTTATACGCAATCCAATACACAACCGCTGCTACAACAGAAAACCCGAAGCATTCGAAGATATTCCCAAATGCAACCAGAATGAATGCAAGCCCTAATTTTTTGGCATCCCAAAACAAAATCAGTAGAGGCATGTTGATCCTGAAAGGGAATCTATAGGTATGCTGAGGAACGTCGTTCTGCTTACTCATTAAAAATCCAGAGAGGGGGATGAACCCCCTCATGCATGATTAACAATAAATTACAGCGGTACGCCAGCATCCATAAAGGTGCTGATAATTTTCTCGCCGTTGGCCATTACCAGCATCATGAATAATGAAACCAGTGCCAGGCCCGGGTTAGGCTTAAGGACAGAGAAATATACGCTTGAGATCAACATCGCGGCTGCCAGAATTTTGCCCGGAGCTCCAGTCATACTTTCACTCATGTATGACCAAATATCTCCCAGTGCCCCATCATCTGAACCCGCATATGCCAGACCGCAAAAAAGCACGGTCAGCAGAACAAACAAAATCACTTTTGCGCTTTTTGTTTTAAAAAGTGCAGCCGTGTTAGATTTCTTTTCACTAAGGCCAATATTTAAAGAAAGTTCCATAATTACTCCGTGTAGATTTGAGTTCACGTAAACGCGAATGAATAATACTTTTTTATTCCGATCCTTCCGTTCGCATAAACCCCCTTTTTTTAACGTTTAGCGATTGGTGAATTTTTAAGCAAAGGGCCTAAAGCATAATCTTTGAAAGGTACCAGTGAACGCTTAGTAAAAGTTTGAAAGAGGGGAGGGGGTAAGATTACGTTAAGCTCAATCCTGAAGCTGATGAGACTCCTCAAGCATAAAAGTCACTTTTGATGGTTTGAAAAGCTCTAACTAGATATCGGGCAGGTAACTAAGCTTCATATCTAATCTTTTTTGTTCCCTTATTATCTATCTCTTGATTCTGAGAAGGCCGCATATCACTGTGCTCCCTGGTTCGGCAACTATCAGTTGGAGAAACTACATACAATCCTCGGGCCGGTGCGTCATTCATCTAAATGCCTTTTACACCTCTGGGCGTGAGTGGGACTTTGTCTTGTCCATACGAACATCATTCATTCGAATGCTTTTGGCCAATGCTATTTAAGCAAATGCTTTCTGGCTGAGTCCTTTTGCGAATGAGTCTTTGATATAACTGCATGAATTTTGGGTTGTTTGGTGTACTAACAAAACAAAGGCATTTCTTTGAATGCCATTGGAGTTGTGATGCTTCTGATATTTTTTTGATCTCATATCAAGCACATAGTCCTTCTGATGCCCAATGTCATAGATGTCTTGGACCATTCTCGCTCTTAACAAAGCTGAACTGTGTGTCATTCGACCTAATGCCATTCACCAAAATGCCTTTTTATACCACTGCATAGCTATGCTCGGGATACAGTGGCAAACAAAAGCATTTCAATGAATGAATTTTTGGGATACCGACATCAAAAGCATTTGTATGAATGTAAGAGGCGTAATCCACAAAAGGCATTCACGTGAATAGAGTGCGCACGAAACCATCTTGCTCAACGGCATTTAATGAATGGGCTAGCATGTACGCTTGAGTCAGAAAGGCATACAGATGAATAGTCAGGAGTTCGTTTGAAAAGTTACTTTTTTGCACATTAAGCCGAGATGTAAGACCAGTAGTAAAAGAAGCACTAAGCATAGCACTGATAAATAACTTATTTTTCAGCAGGTTATAACCAGTGCATACCAGATAGCTTTCAACCTTGTTTGGCAAGGGCCAGCTTAGGGCTTCTTTTGAAGATCTGAAATTGTATGTCGCGACCTTTCTTAACTTCTTGATAATCGAGATATCCGATAGATTCAAGTTCCCGCATTGCTTTACGAATTATCTGGTTTTGCGTACGAATAGGGGTTGTAAGAAGCAACCTTTCCCTCAACCGTTTCATATTAACGAACAACGTACCAGCTGGCATTGCTTCAAAATAAATATAGAGAGATTGCGCAGCTTCTTTTTTAGCCAAAATGTATAGAACCTGAAGGCTTAACAATGTCTTATGGTCGTAACGATACAGTTCCCACATAGAAGGATCCCCAACCAGCTCAACAGTATCGCTTTTTGGATCAATCATAGCCTTCTGCACCAGATGCGTTACTGTGAACCGACCACTACGAGAGTCTGAGAAGGCAAGCACTACCGATGCAAGGTTCATTAATGACTCTTTAAAGCGCGCACGAGTTCGTTTGTTGATGTTTGTTGAACTGATACCACACATCTTCGCAAACTCGTTAAAAGTCAGGCTAATCTTCTCGGAAGTAAAACCATATTTACTGAAAGCCATGATGATCCCGAGCCAGCACTTAAAGTCGGTAGACATAGATAGTTTGACACCAGTTATCTTGATGTCGTCATAACCCTCCGATCTTGCAATTTCCATACACGAAAGCTCATCAGAGGCATCAACTTCAAAGTTTCGGTCGCGGTTTTCTTTTGTGCCGACAGGGGTAAATACACTCAATCTCAGCAGGGCCACGGGCTGAACCGACTTGGACGAGTTAGGCGTCAGTTGATAAGTCTTACCTGATTCATTACTGGTTACGTCAAAAGGATGGATTAACTCGTTGTTTTTAATCATTAACTTAACTCGTCGGTGATAAGATTTTCATTTGGCAAACTGTTTATAACATATTCTTGCAAATGCTTTTTACGCATTTACCTAAATGCCATAAGCATTCCAGTAAATGCCTTCCTTATTCATTCAAATGCTTTTCGCATGCATCCGAATGCCGGATCCTTTCATAAAGTTACTATAATCAATGAGTTAAAGATGCCGTGATCTTTACTTGAACTCTATTGATCTTTAGTGATCTAAAGAATTGATCTAACCTGTTGAAAACAATGATAAGTCCATATAAAACAAGGAATAGCGCTCCTTTATCAATATCTACAGATCGCAAACGGAAATGAAAGTGGGTTTACTATCATTGTTTTATTCAAGACAGTTTTTATTTTAATTTTATTAAGCAAATTTTTTGAGTTTACCTTTTAGATGTATCAGCCCTATTTGGCAAATTTGAGGTTCATGTATCATGTAGTAAACAGGAGGAAGATATGAACAACAGCAAACATACAGTCATTGAAGTGGATACTAATCTAGTTGAAATTGAAAAGGGATTTAATCCCCGAGAGGCGGTAATCGGAGATTTGTGTTACGAACAAGAACCTGTCAAATCGATGATTGTGTCAATCAAACAAGCCTTTAAGGAAGGAAGGCAGGTTGATATGATCAAGGTCGTAAAAAGAAAAGGTAAATATTTAGTTCGTCAAGGTCATACTCGTTTTCATGGCTTAAAATTAGCAATTTCTGAAGGTGCTAATATTCCAAAATTATCTGTTATCTTAATCGATTATAAAAACGAAATTGAAGAATACCTTGAGAACCTCGATGGTAACAGAAGCAATGGGCTAAATCCGGTTGGGCAAGCTCATGCATTAGCTCATGCTGTTAGTCTCGGGTATTCGGTTGAAGAACTAGCAATGCGATATCAACGATCAACTACCGCAATTCGTAATATGCTAAAAATCCTTGATATGCCATTAGAGCTTCAACGTTTGATTAGCCTAAATCTAATCAAAAAAACGCTCGCCATTGAAATAATGTTAAAATATTCCAACGATCACAAAATGGTTTTAAAACATATAGAAGGTTTCTTACCTGGCGTTAAGAATATTGAGACTACAACGAGCAAAATTGTAGGCATACCTGAACACAATGCAGCTGGAGCAGGACCAGACACCTTAAATAAAGGCGGACCAGAAAAGAAAAATTCGGCAGTCACACGTAAGACTTTGGGTATTAAGCGCCTCTCGCATAAGAAAACAGAACGGCTAAAATCTGAATTTCTTGAGCTTGTGGAAAGTACACATACGGAATCTATAACGAATACTCAAACAGAACTAAAATTTGGTAGAGATAGTGCACACTTGTTCAAAAATGTTGATAGTAAAAATGTAATATTTTCTGATGATGGTGTTCAAATAATCTTGAATGATGAAAAGCTAAATATTTTATTGTCTTTACTTAACGACGAAAATACAGCAATCATTCTTTCTAAACCAAAATTAGAAGAGCTTCTGGAAATTCGAGATCTCCTTAAGGAATAAAAAACCGAGGATTAGTTGAGTGATTAAACCTATAAAGCTGACTCTTATCGATAATTATAATGATTTGCTTCTAACTCATGAAGTCCTTAAACGCAACATGGAAGAGTTAGAACACGGTAAACGTTTTGACCAATTTCCTGAAGGGCATGACCACTATGAAAAAACTGTGAAAGAAGCTGTAGCAATCGTAGAGGCACGTTTGGAGGTGTTTCGAAAATGAAATCTCTTTTCTTTACTCTTGATGGTCATATGGTACCAGCCTCAGTGAATGTATCCCTTAACGGAGATGGAAATTATTATGCACCTATCGAAAGAGAATGTAACGAATGTGCGGGCACAGGCCACAAAGGGGCTGATGTATGTGAAAAGTGTCATGGGGTGCAAACAGTTGGACCCATTATTGAAAAATTAGTGGTACTAGAGCCAATTACCTTTCTCGATAACATTCCGGAACTGCGTGTTAACCCAACACTCGAAGCATGGAAATCCAGAAACCACGTACTTATTGAGAAAGCAAAAAAGGCTAACACTAAGTTTTCTAATAGTATATTGGCGCAACTAGACAATAACCGTTTTTTGACAGAACGCCAGCTGGATTGTTTCTTTACAACCTTTGATGTGATGTTGTCTGAAACTCCGGAAAATGAACAAGAAATTTTAAAACATAGCTACAATATCGGCCAGGTCATAAGCATTGAACTAACATTTACTGAAGTCAGGGCCGCGTACGCAAAAAGTAAAGGGAGTTATTTTTTTACATTTACTGGTAAAGTTAGAAATGACGGGATCGCTTTAACGGCCGATAAACAGGATCACATTTTATTGGGTGAACGTTATCATTTGACTGGAAAAGTCAGAAAATTCTATGATTTTGATTCGAAAAATTATGCTGCAATAACAGTTTTTAAGTTAAGTAAACTCCAAGACAGTTAAATGTTTTACTGCTTAAATATAGAGCCAAGACTTAAACTGTCGTTAGGACTCACTCACGTAATATTGTTGCTTACGCAATGGGTTTTATCCCTCATAAAGATCTGCGAGTATAAATCTTTTACATTTAAATTCCCCTCTATCACAACCTTTTCAATAGTAAAAAAATGATAATCTTATTAATTATAATTTTTAATTTTTTGTATACCAATACCATACAGTTAAGGCTAAAAGGTGATGATGGAGATGGACTTTAAAATGCACAATGATCTGGGTCTCGGTTTCATTTGTAAAAATGCAAGAACATCGTCAAAGCCAACGTTAAGAAAAGTTACTTTTCCGGTAAGCGCATATGAAACGTCTAAGCTTTCTTTAACCGGTTTTCAATGCCCCACAGCCTGCCGATTTCCTTTTTTTGTGCTATGCATGATAATCCATAACCATCTTTCGTCTGCATGCCCTATCAACCAAAATGAATGTTCAAATCATATATCGCAATTTTCTATCGACATTAAAGTACAAGATTGGCTTAGCCGTTCAAGAGTAGCGTTTATTGATTTCCATAATCTAAGAAATACAGATAAAACCACATTAATAACAGTGGAACATCTTGAAGCTTTACTTACTGTTATGTCAACTACTCTTGTCGCTTACGCTCCATATTCAAAAAAGAGACTTAACTTTAGCTTTCTAAATTCATTTACTTTGTCTAAAACTTCTCAAAGTTACACATTAACTTTCCCGGTAGTTCTCAGTCCGCTTTTAGATGCTCTTGGCGGTTTCATTCAGGAATGCATAACCGAAAAATTGTTAAAACGACGAAATTCGAATTTCATGGTTTACGAGTATCTTAAACGTTCAGGCCAGAGCTCTCATAAAGTGGAGGACATTAATAACGACTTACAGCTTAAAACTCTAAATATAAGACTTATGAGCGTCCTTACTGGGCTTTCTCAGCAAGGACTCATTTCATTTATTTGCGAAGGAAAGAGGGGCGACCGGAGAATAGAAGAGCTTCAGTTTATACCTTATGTTCAACGAACTCACCCTGAGGTATTAACTTTTCAGGAATGGATTAGCCCCGTTGATTAGAATTAACTCTATTTCAGCACGGCCAGTATTTCTGTTTCCGTTTTCCGTGTATTTGGCTTACTTCCTACGGATCGGTAAGCGCTGAGTCTGTGTATGACGAATCCACGCTCTTCATAGAGGCCCAAAGTGAATGGTGTCAGGCTATTTGATATCGCAACAGCAGCGCCTTTTCTGTGAGCGTCAACGAGCATATTTGCTAACAGCACGTGGTCGCTTTGGCTGAACGGTTTACCATCGTAACTGACAAAACTAGTTTTGCTTGTTTTGTCATATGGCGGATCACAATAAATCTGATCTCCTTCGCCGGTTGCGGCCAGAGTCTCCTCAAAACCAGCGGTGATCAGTTCAATACCTGAAAGACGAAATGAAAGGTAGTCTATTTTATTGAAGTCAAGCTTCAGTTCTGTATGTTTCCCCCAGGGCACTGAATAGATTCTTTCTGAGTTATAGCGGCACATACCGTTATAGCCCAGGCGATTCAGGGAGTAAAACAAAGCCGCTCTTTGAAGCGGTTGACCAGAAATACAGGTTTTGTTGAAACGGTCCCTCATCTCATAGTAGTCCTTTTCGACAAAGGTTTTATCCGCTAGGTTTTGGACCTGATTTATAAAGTTAGTTTTCTGTCTTTGAATAGTCCTGTATAGGTTGATCAAGTCTGGATTGCTATCTGCAAGCAATGCATTTTGTGCAAACATGTTCAGAAAAACGGCACCACCGCCTATAAAGGGTTCTACCCACCGGCAACTATGATCGTGTGGGTAGTGATGGCTGATGAAAGGCATCAGTTTCGTTTTTCCACCAGCCCATTTGATTATCGGCATGTGTCTGAGATGTCGAGTCAAAGTGTCTATACCTGAGAGAGAAATTTAGGTGCTGGTATCGTACCTAACCACGGGCTTTAACTAATAACTTAGGGAGCAAAAAAAAGTTGTTTAAGACGCACAGTTTTGACTTTCAGCATTGCGGATTTATAAGATTTTTCCTCACTGATACCTGAACTTTATGTTTTGGATTTATGTCTTTGTTTATGAAGCGATTTTGATGCCATCACAAGAAATGGGGAGCCCTCTTTTTTTGTGAAAAATCAGAATAGGCTCAAAAAGTACCTTTTTTGCGAAAAATTATGGATTTTTTTTTCGGTAGTATCCCCGCTACGCAGAAAGTAAGCAGAAAAATGTAACGGAGCCCCTATGAGTGTTTTACTGACAGAACCTACACAGCAAGCTAATGACAAGGTCTTTAAAACGGCCCATGTTGCCTTTTCAGTAGTTACTGGCACAGGTCGTTACGTCACTGGGCTTAAACAGTTCCGTGATGCAAACCCTGAACTTTGTACTGAAGTAAGTGACCAGAAAGCATGGGCTATCCACCCTTCAGTAATTCAGGTCACGCCAGGCTTCAACTCCCGCGAAATGGGAATGGGTGACGATTACTATAAGCTCCCTGAGGTTGAAGAACACATCTACAACATCAAGAATGCCTACATTCGAGGTGACTATGTAGACCCTATCCGAGTACGTGTCATTGATGGGGTACCTTTTGTTCGCCAGGGGCACTGCCGTTTAAAAGCCGCAATGATGGCATGTGATGAAGATCATGACATCACAATCCTTTGCGTTGAGATTAAAGAAGATGAAATTGGCTGTGAGCTCGCGACCATTGATGGTAACCGTGGTCTTGCGCTTTCTCCTGTTGCGCTTGGCGAGTCCTATCGTCGCCTACATTCTCTTGCTGGCTGGTCACTCGAACGAATTGCTCAACGTGAAAATAAAAGCCCGACGACCATCAGTTCTCTTATCCGCCTGACAACCTGTTCTGTTGTTATCAAGAAATGGATTCATGCTGACGCTATTTCGTATGTTAACGTGCTTTCACTGATCGATGAGCTCGGTGAAACAGAAGCAATTTCACGTATCAAGAAGATGATCGCGGAACTTGAGCAGGCCGATGCGAATGGCATCACGGTGAAAAAAACCCAACATGGTCAGGTACGAGTCAGACCTTCAGACTTCAAGCCAGCACGGATTCCGCCGGTTATTGCCACAAAAGCCGTAGAAGGCGTCAAACTCATCACCACCAGCTTATTACAGAAACTGGGGGATATTGAATTGCCGGAGATGACAGATTCAAGTGCTGACGAAGAAATCAACATTACGTTGAACCGCAGTACTCTGGAGATGCTGAGAAATCTTTCAAAAGAGATCACAGAATCAGAGAACAAGCAGCTTCGCCGTGCGGAGAATCGTCAGGCAAAACTTAATGGTGAGAAGCCAAAATACCCACGTAAAAAAAATGCTAAGAAGGCAGGGGAAGAGACCGATCAGGATACTGACCCACAGCCGGACGCAGAATAATTTACTTTTGGCAAAGTGTTGGTTTTGTCAGAGTCATTAAGGATTCAGGCTTTTTGCCCGCCTTTTTTAAACCTCCATGTATCGTTCTTGCCCCGTTTATGCGGGGCTTTTTTTTTGCTTCTTTCTATGAGTTGACATCTTTAAGTTTTATTCAGAGACATAAAAAACTTTTTCGTGTCACTGAACCTATTAGGTTACAGAGCGACGTTGCTATCCTGGTAAAAGTTTTTTCTAAAGGACCGGTAAAATGTCATCTCTTGATTCTGAAGCTAAACCCGATAATGCAGGTCACAGCGTACTGGCTTTAACAACCTCTCATAGCCTGGTGGTTAGCTCTTCTGAAACATTTCTTCCAGATATGCGCAAAGAGCTCGGCATTATCGCGGATCTTGTTGAGTCCTATAATGATGAACTCTGCTTGTTGAAACACATGGCTGTCCAGTTCAAAACCCACAATCACCAGAAACTTTATTCTTATCTCTCAGGCTACAACCACAGTATCTCTGAAGCGGATGCCTTGTTCGCGGAAAACGCTCTGAGATCTGAATACTGGAAACGCGTTATGGCACTCACTGATGTTTTGCCTATCATGTCGGATGCCAAACGTAACGAATGGGATAAGCAGTTTACGGCCGACCGCTATATTATGCCGCCTCAGGTGATCCCTGATTTCACAGCTGACGCTGTAGTAGGCACAGTCGTTGCTTTGCTTAATGACCGCAATCAATTTATTAAAGAAAGGGTTTACGACGTCTTCCAGTCTCTGAGCCGCAGTCATAAGACAAACAAAGCTTTTGGGTTCTCCACCCGCATGATCACTACCGGAGTTTGCGAGCCGTCTAAATACCCCTGGCAGAAATTAAGGGTGGATTTTAAAGAGTCTGGCATTTCACCACTGAGCGAGCTCCGCGTTATATGCGCATTCTTCCGTGGCGAACAGGTGAAGGCGATCCATAACACCAAATCATTGGTTGAGGCGTTGGTCGAACATGAGGGGTTCAGAAAATGGATCTGCATCGATGGCAACAGTATTCGTTTCAGGGTTTACAAAAATGGATCAATGCATATTGACGTCCACCCTGATATCGCCGAGCGGCTTAACAATATTTTATCAGCTATCGTACCGCTGGCATTACCTGCCGACCGCATGGCTCATAGCAAGAAATCTTTGGAGGCATTCCCTGTACTTAAGCAGTGCATCGACTTTGATACCCGGATGCAGCTTTCTGAACTAATGTTTAAAAATGACGGGGACAATAAATGGAGTTGCTGGACATCTTTAGGGTCTCTCGCCGAACGCAAATCTTCGAGTGTTGCCGCTGACACCCTTCGGTTCTTAGGGGCAACAGTAACAAAATACGATGTGACATTTTCCTATGATCCGTGTGAGGTTATTCGTTACATCGGCCAGATAGGGGAGATGCCTGATATTGTATCGCATCAGTTTTACCCTTCATCTTGCCGAATCAGCGAATATGTATATTCCCTGCTCGGTGCAGGGGAAGGGGATACCCTCCTGGAGCCTAATATTGGCCATGCGGATTTGCTTAAATCATTCCCTGCCGGTGTGATCGTTACTGGCATCGAGCTTGATACTTTGAATTGCCTTATCTCCCGGGCTAAGGGATACGATACGACAGAAGCTGACTTCCTCACATGGTCTAAGTCTAATCAACAGAAGAAGTTTGATTATGTCGTGATGAACCCACCTTTTGCCGATAACCGGGCCAGGCTGCATCTCCAGGCAGCTGCATCTCATCTCGCAGCCGGGGGATCTCTAGCAGCCGTTCTTCCATTATCTCTTCAGGGGCTCGATAACCTTCTGGGGGAAGAATTCCGGACGGAATGGATGGACGTTTTTGAGAACGAGTTTGAAAACACGACCGTTTCGGTTCGCATCCTGTACGCCGAACGTATTCAACAAGAGGAAGTCCTATGAGCAACCAACCCACCAGCCTGCCAGAAGAAGATATTGAGTTTGTTATGGATACCTTTCAGAGGAGCATGGGTAAATCCAAACCTGTCAGGGATACTCAAATAGAGGGCGAGAAACCGCAAAGTAAAGAGTCCGCAAACTCAACTGAAAACCCCGGTTATGAAGAATTCTTTTAATTACGCTCATGATATCCTGGTGCAGTTATTTAGAATGATATTTGAGGGATGGGGGACATTGTGATTAAAAGGCGTAACATTCGACGATCAGTTTATGGATTGCTTATTGTTCTTATCGCCGGAAATGTGTGGTTAGGCCTTAGAGCTGATAAAATTCATAAAGTGCGTTATCAGGATTTCTGGTCACCGGCAACTGTGATTAAAGTAACTGTAATGCCTTCAACGAATGAAATCCAGCTCAGTGGTAAAATCCCTAAATCGGTAAGAGTTTCAAACAATTATGTTGAGTACTCGTTACCGGGCACACTCTCGGACAAGACCATTTACCGAAGCGTGTTAGAAGATGAGATGCTCACTTTGCTTAATGCTGGAGGTCAACTTGAAGTTAAATACACTCTGGACAAGCAGACAAATCGAACTAAGGTATGCACTAAGTGCTTACGGGTGATTAAAGATATTAACCATCAATATTCAGCCACTGAGGTAAAGCATGGGCAGTCCTAAATTTGAAATTGCTGAGCAAATTAAAATGTGGATCGTTGTTTATCTAGTTTGCTTTTTAGCACTTTACTGTGTGTTAAGCGCTCTACATGCGCTTTATGATCCGCTAAATTTACCTGCCCTGACGTGGCCTATCAGCTGGTTCGTGGTGCCTGAAATGACAAGTTTTGGCAGTGCATTATTAGCTTTTGTCCTAACGCCAGGCCTTTGCTCTATAATTGCTGTTTTATTCGGTAAGTCTACCTTTAAAAAAGCTAAAACAAAAATATAGAGTTAATTAGATTGGTGGCTCAGGTTTATAAAACCTCTCACTAGAGAGGTTTATTTATTATTTTTGACTGAGATTAACAGCGTTTTCCATAAATGTATCAATAACAACCGTAAGAGACTGGCTGGTACCATGGCTATACTCAGGCCAAGGTAAAAAAGGATATGAAGAATACGCCATCAACATGATACTGGTTGGGCAACGCCAGTCCGTTGGAACACCTTTACTGTAATGGACAATCATAGCCGGGCGACTACAATCAATATCTCCAGCGTTTTTATCGAGTACGAAAGTAGCCAGAACGCCGGTGTCCTTCTGGGATACGAAAACAAGGCTGTCAGTAAAAATAAAGGCCATTAAGGAAGAGGCCAGGAAAGCGCCAGTAAATAAGGACTTCTTCTCTTTCCAAACGCGTCGAGCATATAACCCCATTAGCGCTACCGCTGAAACCATTCCGGACCACTGAGCACCCAAAGAAAAATCTGTTACTGTTTTAGATGTCATACTTTCATTAATAGTAATCATTGCGACAATGAATGGTGATGCAATTCCAAGTGTTGCTAGGACTATCAGCGATATTTCAGACCGGTTTTCTTTAGCGGATCCTTTACTTATTGCAGACATTGCTCTGAACATAACGAATGTACTGTTGAGCATCAGAAAACAGCATAAGAGCATGTATAACATTGGGTTTCCTCAACCTAGAAGTGATGGTTACCCTGTTATTTTACATAAATTTGACTCAACAGATGCTTTTAAAATCTCGCTTCCTTGAATTTAAAAACATATCAGCACAATTGGCAAACATAAAGGAGCAGCGTCTATCAAAAGTTACTTTTATGATTGGTTGAATACTCATTTTGAAGGCTAAAATCCAAAAAAGTGGGTACAAAAAGTTACTTTTGCGTCATCCAGATGCACTGCCGCCATTTTGCATTCTGTACGTTGGTTGCTTTCTCACTTGATGTCTCTTTTAACAGGCAAATTATCACTTTATCCGACCGGACCTTGTAGGCTGAATCCGTAGAATAAGGCTATAACCTATTCCCGGAGCATCATATGCGTAAAACTCTAATTGGCTGCATGGTTGCAACTGCCCTTGCTACTGTATCTTCGGCACATGCTCAGGTATTTAGCTACTCATTTACAGATACCAATAAGGCTGTTCGGAATATTAAGCCTGCAACACAAACATATCTTAATCCCGCTGGTGTTTTGACTCTGAACTTGATATCGGGTCTTGATCGGTACGAGCGAGTGACGGTCACACGAGACAGCGATAAAAAGGTTATGTATTCCTCCGTCTCGACCAAAACGAGCGTTGCAGATCGTATCGTTGCTGCCGATGGAACAGAATACTATGGAAAGGATATGGTTCTACCGGCGCTCGGAGAAGGGACCTTTACTGTAGTCAATGAAACTCTGGATATTCGCCAGACTGTAGTGAGCACATCTACTTATCATTTCATCGTTGATACAACTCCTCCACGCTATAAGAGTATTTATCCGAGTCAAAACGCAGGTTACGACATGGTACTTTCTGGGCCACTTTGGGAGTTGGGCCGAGGCGGTAGTGGCCAGTTTTCTATATTTGCAGACGGTATTGAGGATGCTAGTGGAATTGCCAAGATCCGTCTTGTCATTAAACGAAGTAATGGTTCTGTGGTCTCCGACAATAACCTGAGTTATGACACAGCCAATAAACGTGCGTTCTATCCGTGGATTAAAGATATGAACACCCAGGCTGGCATGCCCTCAAGTGATCTTGATGAAGAATTCACCTTCAATTTCATCGTTACGGACCTGGCAGGAAATACGCTTAACATTCCTCCCCAGCGGTTTTTATATGACGATCAAATGGGAGAATTTACGCCATTTGCAGTTCATGACTCACGTGTAAGCACCAGTGTTGTACCCGGCATTTCTTCGGGATACGTCCCGTTTAAACGAGGCCTTACAGTGCTGGAAAACCCCTACAAGTTGGTTATACGTATCCCAAGAACTAACTGGAAGCCATATCGAAATGGTGGCATGAGCATTACCAATAACTATGGCGGAGTACAGGTCCTTTCCGAAGATGCCACCTATGTCTACGTGGAAGTTAAGCTGCCACAGGGTGCCTTAGATGGAAACTACTATAGACCTGTGAATACATATCAATGGTCTGGAGGAGATCTTGGTCAGTATGCCAGCTGGCTCAACTGGGATCCTGCCTCTGTAAAGAGTCCGGCTTGGGGAAGTTCACCCATAGAACGACAAAAGGCTGATGGAACATGGTTCAACAGCGTAAACTGGAACCTGTTCAAGGCATCTGATATGCCTATAAAACTTACTAATATCCGGTTCAATGTACAGGCTAGGCCATATGATCAAAAAATCACTGGCGGAGCAACATGCAGTATTCCAGCTGGCTCAACAACCTGTACCGTCTCTTTGCCCCAGGATATTATAAATGGCACTACCGGCTATCTTCATAGTGGCTATGAAGTAAGGTCAACCACCGAAGCAACCTTCTTTGCCCCTATATGGGAGAATATAGCCTGGCATACACTGGGTCCCTCCGTCACTGGATTTGATTACATTGAAACCACCAACATTCTCCAGGTTTACGTGAATCAACCTGGAGATGGTTCATATTTCGACCATGTTTATGTAAATCGAGTTTGGTTGTCAGATAAAAACCGTAACAACGCAGAAATAAGCGTAACCGGCAAACAAACAGGTAGAAATATGGCGTCTGGGAACTACACGTATGAGTTCAACATGAAAGAGGTACCAGAAGGCAGTTATAACGTGGTAATTAATGCCCAAGATACATTCAACAATACCGGTAACCTCCCTTATCAAACTGTTGTCGTTGATAATACAGCACCATCTGTAAGTATTAGCTACGAAGGAAAACCGATCAGCAAAAACGTAACAGTATATGGGCTGGAGAACGTCCGTATACAGCTCACCGATGCTCTAACTAAACCATCCTTAAGCCGTATGACTCTTCGCGGTGGCCCTGTTTCTGATGCGGTGGAATTGTCTTGGGTGAATCTGGGAAACAACCTGTATGCACCTAATTATCCCAAGATCTTTCCGTCTCTTAATGAAGGCGAAACATACACTCTCACAGTTCAGGCCAAAGATGAGATGAACAACGTTAAAGAAAGCTCAGTCGAATTTAACTACCTTCCAAACAATCTCGTCAGGCTAGAGAATCTGAAAACCTTAGCTGTCAATGCTTCTCTCAAAACATCTGACAATACTCCTCTGGCTGTTCTGTATGCCAGCCAGCTGCGTAAAAAGGATGGTTCAATCGCTACAGGGCTTCAGGACGCAGTGCTTACTGTCCGTAAGGACGCTGCATTCGGCGTGACTGTAAATGGTGTTTCTGCGATGCCAGGTGAAAGCAAAGAGCTTCAACTGGATTTGGGGCTCGGGGACAGCCGTAGCTTTCCTATTTTCCCTGCTGTATCCGGCCTTACAGGCAGATCTGAGTTCATGATTAACATTGAAGAATTAAAATAAAGCAGGGCTGTTTTGCTGAAGCACAACGGCCGTCTTCTGATGCGCCGTAGCCCATGTTGTTGCAAATCAGTCCGACGTTCATTGCGTAAGTAACGCTTACTGCGGACCATGGTAGTGATTAGACTCACTACCATGGTCATTTCACCACATATCTTCTCTGCATTGCTCTTGTTGGGCAGACTAGTAACTCGTCACTAAATTGCAGCTTTTGTCTTGCTAAGTCGCTGGTATAACTGCACTACGAAATCGTCAAAAGATTTTATCCCTCATGTAGATCCAATAAATGATCCCAAAGGTGCCAGAGAGTACAAAGAAGATCCCGGTACGCTGTAGGCCGCATGGTTACTGGGCTGGAGCATTGTCACTGACAACAGTAGCGACATAAGTGACAACGGGAGTGACTTAAAAGACAATGGTAGAGACTATTTCGACGTTGGTAATGATTTTAAGTGACAATGGTAGTGAGGTTAGACTTAAACTTCCACTGTAAGGTAAGGTGACTCGCATTATTTAAATAAATTATTACTTTCAATTACTTGCGACACGAGTCTGCATGTATGCTTCTATTTCTCAAAAATTTATCCACCGAAAATGCCTGTGGCTGTGATTTAGCTTTGACGACAGTTTTTATCAGGGAGGCAAGTTGAGACCTGTATAAGAACTAAGCATTTATTTATCCCCATTTTCCACAAGGTAGTTCCAATAATTAGTACCTTAGTGTTCCTGATAGATCAAAAGAGATCCCCGCTGCCTCCAGGCCAGACGGCACAAGGCCTGAGACGTGATCAGTGACAACAGTAGTGATTATTTTGACATTGGTAGTGATTATTATAACGTTGGTAATGAGTTTTTTGACATCAGTAGTGATCAGAGCGACAATAGTAGTGACTTTTCATTAGATCTTTTTAACTTGATCTGATCCGTTGTTGATAAGAGTTGCAGGTCATTGTATGCAAAGAGTTTTTGCCAAGTTTTAATGAGTGGAGTCGTTTTTTTAGGTAGAACTTATGCACAGATATGGATCATCACAATGATCCATCCAGTGACATAGAGTTCGCTGGGGCTTACTATTCACCAATCTGTTTACACATTCAGTGATAACTTATTATGACTAAAGAGAAAGATACTGAGCAGCAGGACCTGGTCACCAGGGCTTTCTCTGTTAGAGAGAAAGAATCAGGTAAAGACATCATTTTGCGTCCTAACAGCAACCGTACGGTGCAGTCTATTGCTTTGATGCGGCTCGGGCTGTTCGTCCCATCACCAAAGAGTGTGGGGCGTCAAAATCGGGAATATAAAACGGTTGGCTTTGACGCAACGAAAGAGTTACAGACGCTCTCTTTAATGGAGAGCGAGGGGTTCACCAATATTTCAATTGTCGGTGAGCGTCTTGATATGTCAGTAGATTTTAAGACGTGGATGGGCATCATTCGAACCTATGCCAATCATCCGATTAACAATGACACGATAAGCTTAAAATTCACTGAATTCCTCAAGCTATGTACGCCTGAAAATTATCGCTCATCTACAGCGTCCAGAAAACGTATAGACGCCTCCTTACGCAGGTTAGCATCCGTTACCTTGTCGTTCACCAGTAATAACTCGTCCAAAGTCTATACAACGCATCTGGTACAGTCTGCCCTGTTAGACCCGGAATCAGATCAGGTTGTCCTTCAGGTTGATCCTAAGATTTTCGAGCTCTATCAATACGATCATAAGGTTTTGATGCAGCTGAAGGCAATTAAGGAGTTGGCCAAGAAGGAAAGCGCCCAGGCTCTCTATACGTTCATAGAGTCATTACCGCCAAATCCTATACCGATATCCCTTACTCGGCTGAAAAATCGTCTGAACCTCAAAACACGAGCAAATAGTCAGAATGCTACCGTGAGAAAGGCTCTTGAAGAGTTGGCATCGATAGGATACCTCCAGTACACCGAAATTAAGAAAGACGGAAAAGTATACTTCCAGATTCATAAGCGGGATCCCGATCTGAATTTGAACAATACTCAGCCTCCTTTAGAAGTGGTTGAAGATGAAGAAGAGAACTCAGGGTCTTCTGTTTTAGAAGGTGAGTTATGCCCACCAGCTGACCCGATAGACGGCGATGATGTTCTTACCGTCCATGATTTAACCGCTGAAGAACTGCGCTATATTCGTAGTCTTCGAAGCCAGAAAAAGAACAGCAACGCCAGCTAAAGTTAACCCGGCGGTTCAGGCTCCGGGTGCTAAATTACTTCTTCGATTTTCGTTAGTCCCAGCCCGCTCTTTCACGTCAACGGTAATGAGTCAAAAGTCATTACCGTTGTCATTGTTCTCTACCACCCTATGTAGATCGAGATTGCGAATTCAACGCTTTCTCCTGAGTCACCTGTTAACACCCGGTTTCTACGCTTTACTTCATTGGCCAGTACATCCAACGGAAAATATCGTAACGGGGTGACAATGGCAGTGAGTTGACCCACTCACTACCATCGACATTCAAATCCCGGCTTCTCTGGTAGCTATAGTGACAATGGTAATGATGTGTACCTTACTGGCATTGTCATTGTCCTCCGAGTGTGCGTTCAGCTTTGGGAGGACACCGGAACTTAATGCGGCGAGTCACGGCCATTGTGAATCTCGATTGGATTGGCGAATACGGCTTCCGGTTGGGCCAGATGTCAATGGTTATGCTTCATCCAGCTCATTACTGTAGTCATTGCCGTTCAGCTGAGCTGATGCTCCTCTCATTCTATGTGGCGACAACGGTAGTGAGCCCAGAAAGTGACTACCGTTGTCATGGCCGTCCAGTAGAGCGGGTCAACCTCTTAAATCACAGGGTGACAACGGTATTGAGCCCAGAAAGTCACTACCGTTGTCATGGACGTCTGGTTAAGCGGATCTACCTCTCAATTCACAGGGTGACAATGGTAGTGAGCCCAGCAAGTCACTACCGTTGTCATAGTCGTCCCGTTGAGCAGATCAACCTCTTAACTTACAGGATGACAACGGTAGTGAGCCTATTAAGTCATTACCGTTGTCATTGCCATCCAGAAGAGCGGATGATCCTCTCAATTCATACGGCGACAATGGCACTGAGCCCAGCAAGTCACTTCCGTTGTCATAGCCTTCCAGAAGAGCAGATGAGCCTCTTAATTAACAGGGTGACAACGGTAGTGAGCTCATTAAGTCATTACTATTGTCATGGCCGTACAGCTGAGCTGATCATCCTCTCAATTCACACGCCGACAATGGTAGTGAGCTATTAAAGTCACTACCATTGTCATAGACGTCCAGTTAAGTGGACCATCCTCTCAATACACACGGTGACAACGGTAGTGAGCCATTAGAATCACTACCGTTGTCATTGCTTTTCAGGTGCACTGATAAGGCTCTCAATAGACACGACGACAATGGCAGTGAGCAATTAGAGTCACTTCCGTTGTCATTGCTTTCAGCTGAGCTGATAAGGTACGTCATTTACACGATGACAATGGCAGTGAGCCAATCGAGTCACTACCGTTGTTAATGCCGACCAACCGAGGGAAGGGTCCGCTCAAAGAACTGAGTGACAACAGTAGTGAGATCATCCAATCACTACCATTGTCAGCTTAAACCTGTAGGACGAAGAGGCTTGTCCGATAAAATGACGACAATGGAAATGAGCCTATCCATCACTACCACTGTCATTAAAGTCCAGCGGTTCAACGTTAATCAGTAGCTCCGGATGACAATGGTTGTGAGTCAGGCAATTCCCAAGCATTAAGTGACAGCAGCGTAACACCTCTAAGCTCACTCCTGTTGTCAGGGGTTAGGGTATTGAGTCTCTACCGTCGTCAGTGTTTCTGAGACACCAGTATTGCAGATCACTACAATTGTCACTTAAGTATCGACGGGGGAATAGATGCAAGTGACTGGCTAACCAGTACCAGTTTAGATTCAAAACGATCCCATCTTTGTGGATGCACTTGAGTAAGCTCGTATGACGATATGTCAGAGAAGTGACAACGGGAGTGAGTTGCCGGACTCACTACCGTTGTCATCCCCGGTTGAAGGAAGAGGATCCCCGGGGCTGTATATTTACCGGGTATCCTTACTCAAGGGTTTCGACACTCACTCCCATTGTCGTAATCAACGAGTGTGCATTGTCTTTTAAAAGCATCGCTGGAAACGTACGATTAAAGTAACTTTTCTTTCGGTTCTTCCTTGCGAATCTCTGAAGACGTACTGGCTGATCGGAGTCAAGGAGGGCAGTAAAATTGAAGCCGTCAGTTTTACTGTCGGCTCCGGGTAGTTACTTCAACTCGTCGATCTGAATCATGAATTCTGAGGTGCCAACTTTCCCATTTTCGGAAGGATAAACGGGTAACAGAAGATTATCCCCCTGGCCCATATCTATTTGCACCTCAACTGACTCACCTGGAGCCGCCTGTGCCCCGTTAAATTTAATACCGAAGGCTGCATCCTTCCGCACAGTCAGCGTTGCGTTCTGGACCCCTTTAGCAATTTCTCCATTTGTCTTACGCAGAACGTTAGTGGACAGGTACGCAAGGGGTACGCCATCTGTCGTTTTGAGAGGCGAACTGACCGATAATGTGCGTAGATTATGTAACTGCACAAGGTTATTCGGTAGATAACTGAACTTCTGAGTATAGGTTTTGGTATTCGACTGACTATCGGCAACTGTTACGCTAATTGAATAATTTTCAGATGGTTCGAAATTTGGGAACAGCCTCGGATACTCAGGCATGTATGTATCTTTGCCTGCCGGTGACCACGTAAGCTCAACGTTATCAGCTGTGGGGCCACCTACGAGCTGAAGACGGGTTATCCTCGGGGTTGTCAGATTATCTGCCAGAGCGATCCTGAGGTTCTCCAGGCCGTACACTACCGTATCGTCTTTTACCGGCTTTCCGTCGAATGTTATGGCCACTGTCGGAGGAGTGTTATCCAGAGCAATTTCTCCGAAAGTTTTATTGGTCTGGTTCTGGAAGAAGTCCCTGATGTTGACCTCAACGTTGTATTTTCCTTCAGACTGACGGGATAAATCATAAGCAATCGTGTAGTTACCTGAGATACGAGATTTGATTACGCCTGTGGGTGACATCCGGGTACCGGTGTTCTTATCGGAAAGATAAAATTCCCTCAATGAGACCGAGTCGAACCAGTTACCATCGCCTTCAAGTGACGCCAGTACATCCAGCTGCTTGTTAGTCTCGTCATATGATATCGAGTTTATTACCGGCAGTTGTTTATTGTTCCAGCGTGTCATAATCCATTGCTCAGACCGCAAAATGGGATTGCTGATGCTGCGAACGAAGTAAAGGATCCTATTGTAGCCCTGGGTACCCAAGGCCATATCAAACGTCTCAGGCGCTTCACACGAGGTTTTTCCTGCCGGAATGGTGCAGGTCGCCTTACCGCCGATCTCTTGTGCAAAGGGCCGGGCTTCAACGTTAAAACGAAGTCGGGAAATTTTAATTGGCAGTCGTGATGAAGCCACACTCTCAAAATCCTTCCACTTAACCCAGTTCCCCTTATCATCGAGGAAATCTACCCAGGTACCCGCAAATGCAGGCGTTTGGTTTGCAGATGGGTTTAGAACGAGGCTGTATGACGGATAATACCCTCCCCACTGGCCAAAGTTCGCCATACGAGCCATATCCCCATTAATTGAGCCATAGGGAAGAGTCATTTCAACATAAGCATAAGTGCTGTCTACAGCTATCTCTTTGGGGGCGGAATATTGATTGATGAACTGAAGCCCACCTTCTGAATAAGCACGGTAGTTAGATTTTGGGATCCGGTAGACTAATCGAATAGGGTTTTCGTTAACGACCATACCGGCTTTGTAAGCCGGATAATTAGAAACCCCGGGTACGACGCTGGAAGACGTATTTGGATCATGAACGGCCCACAGTGTCATCTCACCCAGCGTGTTGTCGTAGCGAAATTTTTGAGTTGGCAGCGTTCGGCTATTACCTGCGTTATCGAAGATAACAACTTTTGCAGTAAAGTCTTCATCCAGGTTGCTGTCTGGTATTCCGGTTCCCTTAACTGAATTCTTAGAGTAAGTGTGGTACATCTTTTGGCCGGATACGTCATACTGCATCTGTGTAGTGCTGTAGAGGCTACCGTCCTGCCTGTAAATATATATTAGGCCCTTATCAATACCATTTGCATCACTTACGCCCGAAGAGGTGAAGTCATACTGCCCCGTTGCCTCTAATCCAAGCTTCCACACGTCACCAGCGGTAGAGCCAGAACCAGTATTAGCGGTAAGAGCATTTGCCGCTGGAGGGGTGACATCAATTAGCCAGTTATAGTTATAGGTCGCTACAGGCTTCTGATTGAGATCTAACACGTTTATCTGAACGACAAATTTGCCTTCACCCAAAGCAGGCAAAGTTACTTTTTTGCCGTAGAACTCACTACCGTCAGCAGCTGTTAGTCGGTCTGATACACCCGTCCGTGTAGTCGTAGTATTAAGAATGACAGTTCCAGTGTCTTTCGTGACTTTGACATTAACGAAACGATCAAGACCTGAAATAAGTGTCAAAGTTACCGGTGATGCCGGATTAAGCATAAGACGAGAAGACGGGGCGTGGATCTCAATACCGTTCGTGTCTTTAAAGGCCGATTCATATATCTGAGCTGGGGCCTGAACAGACATACCGAGTCCGGCTACAGCAGTAATAAAAGCGAGATGTTTCATTCTTATTCCCCTTTAGGTTTGGTGTTATTTTAAGCTTTTCCTAAAGGTCACTATGTTCGTAAAAGTATAAAAAACTTCTCCATATGGTGCTCGAAATTACAAATCTATAATTTGCCTTTCGACAAACCTTATTGTGCGTTCAGGACGGAAATCTTTCTTTTTGGAATTACATCTGACATTTCTGTGGTGTCCAAACTGGCAACGATTGCAAAACTTATAACATTAGCCTGAAACTATCGGCATCCACATATCGCATTAAGTGATGCTTTTACTTTGTGTAAAAAAGAATCAGGATAAATTAGGTATGTCAGATATAAATGCGTTAACGGACGGCATATATGAATCAAAACCTGGCGGCATTACGCCACCAGTCGAGAGGGGAGTGAACCTCAGTCAGTACGTCTACCTTCGTTCCGCAAGGCGCTTCTTGTTGTGAATTACAAACTGCCCTGGCGAGAACTGCATCATTTCACCCCTAGCAACACACGTGCCTCTTCAACGGTTTGCCAAGAAGGCATTGCTACGCCAGATTGAGTGCCGTTGCCCCTGCGCTCACCTGTGTCACATTCTACATAAAGACGCATCAGCATCGCTTCTGTTTCAGCGGCCCGGCTATTATCCATTACCAGTTCTGCTGCGCGTCGTAGCTGTTCTGGAATGTCATTCCACATTCCCGCACCACTTCTGTCTTTGTTAGTGAGCAAGTCTTCAATAGCAGATGAAGCCATGTTAAGCAGGTCAGCCGAAACTAAAGGCATCGGCGGGGCGGTATAGAGGATTCGACGTCTTCCGCGTCTGTCTGGATCGTATTTATCATAAAAAGCTTTGTTCACATCTTCCCAGTGCCACTGAAGTTGCCCGGTTGCGTCATGGTGGCAAAACTCGCACTGATAAACAGGCGCAATCGACATAACTGCCTTTCCAATACGTGCCAGTACAGCAACTTCGTCAGCTCTGAGACTCATTGCTTCGCTTGGGTTACTACCCTCGGCAAATTCCAAAATTTGTTCAATACGTTCTGGTGTGAAAGTGGTCATAGGCTTTGAAAACATATTTTTCCAGTTGTGCTTACCATATCATCAGGCATTAGGAGCGTTAGCGAATAATTAACAGGTCAGGACCAAAACTAAATCCTTCCCCCATACGGTCTTCATGACGGGAGACATATGCCTTACCGTATTTCTCCAGATCCTGTAAGCGATCTTTTGCCAGATTCCACGAGTATTCCTGGCCCCACACGGGTCCGTCACGCCCGTCAAAGCGGTCAGGTTTACAATTTGCTTTCAGAAGAGCGTAGACATGCTCCACCGTGGGTAGCTGCAAAGCACTATTAGCCTGAGAAACGGCAGTATGCGTCATTTCTGTTCACTCTTTATTGATTTAGTCAGTTAAGCCGGTCAGGTAACTTTAACCGGCTACTCGTATTAAGATTTCTTTCCGGTTGCTTGTCAGTTAGCGGCGAAGATCAATTTCAAGGCGGGCTGTTTTGACCTTTGTTCCGGACTCCCTAAATGTATCATCCGGAAGAGGCGAAATTTGTCCGCCAAGTTGTTTGACTCGCTCCCTGAGCGCTTTTGTCAGTGTGTCTTCCCGGAACAATACCCCAGCTGACAGAATGGCCTGTAAGCGACCTCGCTTAGCGAGCATTGCGATGGCATGCATGACATGTTTAACGTCAGAGCGTTTAAGGAATGGTGGATTCATAACGATAACATCAAAAGTTTCATCGGGCTGGTACCCAAGAAAGTCGGTATGCACCAGCTCGACTCCTGTGCTAAGGACACTATCGTTCTTCACTGCAAGGAATCGCTCATCGTTCAATTCGATCCCGGTAATCAATGCATCCGGAGCCGCCAGTTTTAAGGCTTTCAGAATGCGGCCATCACCAAACTCTGGCTCCAGTACACGCTCCCCGGCAGCTGGTTCAGCGCGTAGAACCATATCTGTGACTAAATTCTCAGGTGTAGGGAAGAAATTGAACAGATCTCGTGGGATGTCAACCGAACCTGTCAGAATGATTTGCTCGATACGCTCAGCTGCATCCGCCGTAAAAATATGTGCCTGCTCTTTTCGGTTCCATTTGCCACCGGCGGCTTCGAGCACTTTGTTTGTCTTAACATAAATGCTGCGGTCGAGCTGGTCGGCCAGGAAAAGAAAGTTCCCTTCAGCACGGCAGCGAGATAAGACGTTCAGAACTTCAGTTGAGATTTGCATTAAAACTCCATTAAGAGGATTTACCCGCCTGGCGGCAGCGGGTTGGTTACTTAAACGGGACAATTCAGATTTGGCCTTGGTTAGTCGGCAGACAACAGCAGGGATGGGCTGTTATAAGAGAAGCGGTCAACGGGAGCCTTATCAAATCGCTGACCGCTTGCATCAGGGGTCAGAACGAGTCCGTTATGGGCGCAATGAATGTGGAGCAACATATCCCCGCCGGTGTTGATGTGTAAGGCAGGCACACCCTGATCGATTTCGAACATGACACCAAAACAGGGGTTACCTTCCTTGTTAACAACTTCACAGTGGATGTTATGTTGGCCGGTAACGCTGACCTGATAGGCCTGACTGTCCTCTTCTGGCAGTGTTTCCTCCTCCAGGCGCCAGTCCTGAAGTGTGAGGCTAATTTCAGGGGTGTCATGCTCTTTCTGAAGAGCCTGGATACCTTTACGGAACAGCTGCATCATTTCAGGAGTAAGGCAGTCTTCCTCAGCTCCAAAATGTTCTTTCCAGCCTTCAGGATCTGCATACATCCAGACGTTTTTAGCGAGCGAAGGTAAGGAAGCATCAGGCTCTACAAGGAGGTGAGGGATGTTCTCTTTGATTCCGAGATAACGTACCGGCTGGCCATTAAGCGGTAACCCATCCGACACTGTAACTTCTGTTCCTGGCAAGACGACGCTGTTTACCAGACCTCCACAATGTTCGGCCACCACGCGGCCTAAATCTGCCATAAACATCCGATGCTTTTCTGGTGAGTCCAGCTCACCAAGGAGTTCAGGTTTAAGCAGTAAACCGGTAATAATCTCAGTCAGTTCACGAGGAGATACTAATTTATACATTTTGTTTTCCTTTTCTGTGTTGGCTTTATATTACCAATCCAGATGCACGAGCTAATAACCTCCAGACAACTTTTTCAAAAATTATTTACTTAAAGCAGGGTGCTAATATGCGCAAGAAATGAATTTAGGAAGGACGGCTTCAAATTTAACTTTTTGGTTTTTTATTTTAGACGGACTTTAAAATAGCATCGTTGATAAAATAATAAACATGGTTTGTTTTTTTGTTTGTATTGACAATCAAATGGGTATAAATTAATTTACTTACATGGCGTATATTTAACGCCACCGCCCCGGCGGCACCGGGCATAAAAGGAAAACCATTTTGAAACCGATGCTCAAAAAAGATTTTTTTTCAGCTATTGAAAACCTTCTCAAAGCTGGCTTTCAACCTCGCTTTTACACTGTTAACAGTGGCCGAATCGGTCTCATTACATTCACTGATAAAAATGGAACAAAACAGGTCGAACAGGTTTATTCCTGCACTTCTTTAGCCGCCAATACTTTTGGAAAGCGCTTCACCACTTGGTTAGAAGAAATTTTTCAAAAGCATAATGAAGAAAAAGTAGCTGATTCCGGGTTCGAGGTTGGTAGCCGTGTCTGGGATAAATTGATGTATACGTTGCGCACCATTTCAGAAATTCGTGCCGGGGGGGTGCTGGTGCTGGATAACGGTGCACAGCGTACACTGGATGAAGTGCAAAAAACGGCACCTGAAACAAACCAGGTGGAGCCAAAGGAAATCTCTTCACTTCAGGAGCTGCTGAACGCTTCCAAAAATCTGGAGCCGACTTCGCCTGAGCTAATTGCGGCTCTTAATGAGGCTCTGTCAACCGCCATAAAACGGTGAATGCAACGGCAGTCTGGCACATCAGGCCTTGTCAGAGATTAGGCCTGAAAAGCACTTACGTACCGATATAACACCTAATTCCCCTCTAAGGAGATTGCCCTAAATGGCGATGAATAAAAAAGAACAAGCCGCGTATGATGAGCTGGTGGCACAGGCCAGAATAAACCGCGCTTTACGCTGGTCTGACTATGGCGTTGAACGCGATATGCCCGTACCAGAGGTCTCGGGGGAATACCAAAACGGCTGGAGCTTCAACACCGCCACTGGCACTGTTTATCCGACATGGAGCGGAACTACGGTTCACGGCACACGGGAAGAGGGAGAGGTTGTCGATGCAACCTCCCGCCGCATGCGAGGCATGAATGGTAGCCAGAACGGCATACCACAATACAGCACCAAAGAACGCGCCCTGAAGGCATTACGCTGTTCGCTTGAAATCAAGTTTGCCATGCAGCTGGATGCCATAGATAAAGCTATCGCAAAAGAAATAGAGCTGTCCACCGCTCGCCGGGAGAGCGATACATCAGATGCCTAGCGGTAAACCATCAATTCAGGCCCGTGATCAGAGGGGCCTTAACGCCCTGAAAGAGGCGGTTCCAGCGACGGCACAACTACAGATGCGGGTTACCCCTGAACGTAAACTGCGTTACGTCAATCAGGCAAAGGCCGAAGGTCTGGGTCTAACAGACTGGGTCCAAAAGCATATGGATAACGTGTGTGATCTGGCAGGCCAGCCTGAAATAACCATGTACAAAGATGATGGAGAAACAAGTGGCCAAAAATAACAACAGTCTCAAACAGCATGTCTTCAATATGCTGTCGGCTGGCAGCGAACTTAAAGAAGTGAAGCGTTTTCTCACCAGCAAGCGAGTTAAAGCCCGCCTGGCAGTGTCAATGATCCACGAGCAGGCGATTGCTGTGCAGAACACTGAATACCAGAATTATCCGGCTTATAGCTAACTGGTAACAACAATTACAGAGAGATACTTAAAATGAGCGTAAACCCAGAATACACCAGGGTTCAGCATGTCCAGATTATTCGCGAGCGAGATGGGCAGAAGGAAGTTGTTCGAGTCTATGATGAAGATGGCGACGTGGTTCTGTGTTTACCTGCCTACATTCAAGATGAGGAAATAAATCTTATTCTGCGCCGGTTGAATGACGTATATTCAGTCGGATATCGTGTAGGTGATGCAGCCCGCCGCCGCGCCATCAAAAAAGCGCTGGGGGATGATGAGGAGTAAGGCCATTTTTACTGGCAAGATATCTGTATACCGGAGTCTTTAGAGTACGTTCTAATGGCTCCGGATTATTAATACTGTTTTACTCATGCAATAAAAAGCAAACCAAAATTCTTTCGCTAATTCATTTTTAAATGCTCAAATCATTAAATGTAAGGAGCGTTATTTATCAATAGGTATGGCGTTCTTAATGGCTATTAAGCTAGTTCTGCTTTCGCTTGCTTCTGGAAATTAGGGAAACCTAATTTTACCCTATCAAAAAGTAACTTTTCTGGTTTTGTTGCATTCACGTAAACAAAAAAGTCCCGCCGGGCAGAAAAGAAAAACATCAAAAATAGCTATTTTCCCGAAAAGATCACGAACACTGAAAAAGTATCATGGGGAACCTGATCAGGAGACAACCCATGAAAATCAAACTAGCCCTGCTTATTGCATTTGCAGGTTTCAGCGCAGGAGCTTCCGCTGAAATCGCAGAATTCAGCTTTAAAGATACCCTGAACGTTAAAAAGACCGTATCGCCTGCATCCGTATGGATTAATCCGGTAACGAGCTTTGACGTTGCCGTTATTTCCGGTCTGGACCGTTATATTACGCTCAGTCTGCTGAAAAGTGACGGGAGCCTCATCTGGAGCACGAAAAGCAGCCTGGTTACCGTTGATGACCGTACCACATCTTCGACAGGCTTTGATTATTACGGCAAGACTCTGACCGTACCAGCGATGGGAGAAGATAGCTTCACCCTCAGAGAGGTGATTACCGACTTGCAAGGGAAGGAGGTCTCCCGGCAGGATTACCCGCTTGCAATTGACCGAACGCCTCCGGCAACGGGTACCATAAGTTATACGAGAAATGGGTGGAACTTTGGCAGCGAAGCGATCTTCACTTCAGTACCAGCCGGTATGCAGTACGCCAGCGTCCAGGCACTGGTCTTTAATGGACTGAGTGATAAAGGTTCCGGGCTTGCTAATGCTGAATATTTCATAACCGATGCCGCTGGAGTGGAGCGTAAAAAGCCAGCGGAAATTAATACAGTGGAAGGTAGCGTAACCGTTCAAGTCGCCGACGCAAGCAGCAATGCCCTGGCACCGGAAAACCGCTCTGAATATAAAGTGGGGATCTACCTTTATGACAAAGCGGGAAACAGGAGCGAACTAAGCCGCCGAAGCGTAATTGATCGGGTTAAGCCTGACGATATCATCCAGGTGCAGGACGCCACTACCGGATCATGGGTCTCCTATCAGTCTGGCATGACCGTCTTCCAGAACCCTATTTCCGTACGGGTATTAAGGAAGAAAAGTGACTTTACTGCTGTTAACGGTTCCAAATATGGCTGGGCGGACTCGAATTTCCAGACGTCCGATAGCACTTATAATATCTATACTTTCAAATACATATATCCAAATGTGGGGGATACTTATCATGAATTTCAGACTCTGGCGGGAGGAGTAAGACGAATTCATCATAACTCCCTCAACTTCACTCCAGCCCCGGCGATGGAAATAGCCCCGAAGATAGTGGCTAAAGAGATGTACCGGAGTGATACCAGTGAGTGGTTAACTCAGGCCTCAATCAGCGTTAAAACCGCCACCATTAGCCGCATAAAGGTAACCGCAGAACCCCGACCATACGTGCAAAAGTTCAGAACGGTAAAAAATGCAGCCTGGTTCTGCACTATTCCTGTCGGACAAAGTTCATGCGAGATGACGGTTAACTTCAACTACACCAGTGACAAAGGATTTGAGTATCTGCATCTTTACTCGGGAAAAGATGGTGACAGCATATTCGATGCGCTTGCTGGTAATTTTACGGTTATCTGGGATAACAACCCACCGGTGGTTAATGTCGCTCAGGTAAACAAGGCCTCCAAGACAATCACTATGACGGCCACCGATAATGATCGCGTCAACGCCTGGAACATCAGCTACTGGGATACCAAAGTTTTCGAAGCCACCCTTAAAAATGCCCGGGGGGAAACTTTCACCCTGAAGCCTGTGACTGTCAGTGAAAGCGATTATAAAACCAAAAACGCCACTTTCTCATACGCTGGTCTACCGGACGGGGATTATACGGTTGTTAGCGTGTCTGCCACGGATCTTGTTGGAAACACAGGAACCAAAACGCTTAATGCACCGCTGAAAATTGACTCAACGCTTCCGGTTATTGCGTTCAGCTTTAATGGCGCAGACGCAGAAGGAAAACTGGTTAAAGGGCTTGAGAACCTACGCATAAGCGTTACTGATGCCTCTGGGGATGCTTCCCTGATATCGCTTCAGCTCGCTGGTGGACCTAACTCTGAAAAGGTCACCCTTGCATTCACGCCGCTATCCAAGGATGTCTTTATTCCTGAATACCCCAGAATCTTCCCCAATACTGACGAATCGGGACAGATGTATCATCTGGAGGCTCTGGCTATTGACGAATCAGGTAACCGGACCACTAAAACGCTTAATTTTACCTACCAGCCAGCTAACCTGATTATGCTGGATAATCTCAAGACGCTGGCCACAGCCGTAGCACTGAAAGCAACGGACAACACGCCGCTGGCCATCATCCGAACCAGTGTGTTGCGTCGTCAGGACGGTTCTATCATTACCGGACAGTTAAACGGAACCCTGACTGTTCAGAAAAACGCCCAGTTCGGCGTTACGGTTGCCGGAGTTACGGTCCAGCCTGGTGAAACTAAATCGCTGTCACTGGATCTTGGTAATGGTGAAGAGCGCACATATCCCGTTACTCCCGCTGTAAGTGGTCAATCTGGCACGGCCACATTTACTATAGAATTCCCTCAAACATAAACCCTACACAAGGGTACGGTAGTATGCCGTACCCTGTTACGCCATCCTCAATGTAAAATGTAGAGTTGAGCATGACTTAATTATTACTTTCTCATTAAGTGTCTCTTAAACTGCAAACGGGAAAGTAATATTCCCGAGACGGGAAGGACTCCTTCCTTTTGGTTATAATCTATGATGCTAAACTGTGTAATTACACCGGAACAATGTCCTCGTTTAAATCGCTGGCACCAGTACATGATTTATCCATGAATGCTTTTTGATGCAATTTTACTTCAGAATGCTCTTAATTTTTTAAACAAATTATATTTGAATCCTTCGTGTATAAATTTGCAGCCCCTCTCTCAATGTTTTTTTAAAATATTTACTCTCAGGTTATTAGCCAGTAGATTCATTCTGTCATGATTACTCCAGAACTAACCGGAGGAATCACATTATGACCAAATATTATGATCGCAGTGGAATTGAAATCTCCAGCGCAAAAATCCGCTGTGTTGATTCTGTAAAAGGTACTGCGGAATATACTTTTCGTATTGTTTGCGATAAATGCAATGGGCGGGGAGAGCGTAAGCATTTTTATAGAAGTCGCTGTATGGCTTGTAAAGCCACGGGTTACAGCCTCGAAACGACCCGTACTGCTTACACGCTGAATGCGCTGTACCGCATTAATGCGCAAGCTGCCCGCAAAGTGTCAGCATCCCTGCAAGACGAGCGTTTAAGGACTGAAAGCGCCCACAGTTCTGCGTTCACAGCATGGTGCAGGTCTCATCAAAAAATGGTTGATGCAATCACCCAACAATCCAGTAGTAATAATTTTCTGGAAAGCCTTAAGTCTTCTTTAACCCACCAGCGTCAGTTAAGTGATAAGCAGCTGGCAGTTGCCGCCCGCATTTTAGGTATTCATTAATTCAAAGCCCTTTTAATTTAATTTTAAGGTCAATTATTACGGAGGAACTATGATCCATTCATTTAAAGACAGACGGCTTGAAAAGTTCTTCCGTAATGGAAAAACAACGGCAGGTATTCCTTCTGAAATTATTAACGCGATTCTGTGTCGACTTGAAACGCTGGATAATGTCCAGAGTGAGCGGGAGTTATTATCCAACAGCTTGCGTTATGAACGCTTAAGAATGACGTCAAACCGTTATTCCTCCATTCGAGTAAACTCTAAGTATCGATTATTCTTTGAATGGAATGATGGCGCACATAATGTTCATTTGTCTGCACATGACTATAAATCGCTCATCCATTAAGGTTAAAAATGAAGCTATTTTCAATTTCATCCCGGGATACAAGCATGGACGCGATGTTTTATATCCAGGCCAGTACTAAACAACAGGCAAGTTACATATTTAGTACCCTTTCCCCGAAGCCTACTGCGAACTGCCAGCTTACAGATTTGCAGAATGAGACGGTCGTCCCTTCCATAAGCCCTATTTCGCTTTCACTTAACCCCTGGTCGATCAATTCCCAGTCCCGAACCCGGGAACTGCGTATGGCCACGCATGGTCTTAACCTGATCTGTGCAGTCACGGATGAGCATACCCGTCAGATAGTTGACTTTTGCGATAACCTTGGACAGCAGCTTAAGGATCCGGACGACAAAAGCGCCTGGGTTAAGCTCATTAATTCTGAATGCGCTTTGCTTAATTCTCCGCGTCTCTATCCCGTTCTGCTTGAGCCGGATACACCGGCACAATTTGAAATCTTTGTGCCAGCTCCGGAAGATGGAGAACACGACACGGTCATAGCCAGCGTTGTTAAAGAATGTTTCGGAGATGAATGCCGGTACAGAGTAACGGACAAAGCTTTTGCAATGTCGGAAAAGCCAGTCATCAGGCTGGAAGCTCATTTCAATGACAAACGCGAAAAGGTTTTAGAACTGACCTTTTCCTGTTTCAATCTTTCACTCTCAGCGTCCGTGCATGAAAACCAGCTACGTCAGATTTTGTTACTTTGCGAAGACTTTGGCGTAAGGCTTCAGGGTAGAGCAGGGGCATCCTGCCACGTTAATATGCGCAGTGCTTACCGTCGTCTTGCTCATGTTGGCACCGGCTCTCGCCCAGGTGATGACAGTGATGTGCGGGTCTATACCTCGTTAAAAGAAGAAAAAGATGTTAAGAGGCTGCTTGATAAGTCAACCAGGGGAAGTGAGCTTGTACCGGCGAGGCACGGGCAGCAGTTTAACGGGGTCTTAGTGAATGCCACACCCGCATCGGCCACTACTGGTTTCATTTACCTTTCGCATGATTTTCCGGAAGGCCAGTTTATGATGACAGCCGAGGTGTTGCATGTTGGAATTACACCAGGCGGTATTTACTACATTGAAACACTGGACGGTTACCGGTTTATCGTGACAGCGTTTGAGAAGGGATTAATGAACGGTTTGAGGGAGTTTATAGCTGCAAATGAGGAATATTTTAAGTATTACCGCTGGTCTTAGTATCTGAGCTGAAACCGGTAGGCCAGGGAAGGCAACCGGGAAAATGCAATTTAACCTGATCCTATACCTACGACTATCTTTATCCACTTATAATAGCCTCACCAAATTATAATGCCCGATCACCGCATTTGCTTAAACCTCACATATTCTTCTTATGCTTCCCCTGATAATCTACGACCGAAAGACAAAGGAAAGTGAATACGAAATAAGATTTATGAGCACATAAAAGTTACTTTTCCTTGGTGGCACATCACAAACATTGTGGGTTTCATAATCCTTTTTGTTATTTAAAAAGGATGTGTTCAATTCTAATTAAAGGTGGTATTTTTTTTGAAAGTTTGCTGGGAGGTTATTAGCTGGGGGGATGGGTAACAGTATAATAAGTACAGATGAAAAGGAGGTTTTATGAAAGCGTTAGACGTGGTTTCAACTCAACTCAACTTTATTAATCTGTTGGATCAGGCAGGATATGCTCTTTCAGAAATTATTGTAAAACGCTTCAGTGCTGCACCAGCCTTTAACGAAGGGCACTGGTTGTTCATTGCAGAGCAGGATAACCGCTACATTGAAGTGGTCTGTATTCTCTCTTTAGCTTCAGAAAGCGGAGAGCAGCATATTGATGTTTTTATTAATATGTTCGAAGACCCGATTGATGATGTTATTTCACGAAACATTGAAACCAAAACCTTTGCGACGCTTTATAAATACATTGAACGTATACCTTTTACTCCGGGTGTAAAGAAAGAATTCTTGAGCAGTATTGAGAACATCAATTTTAGTTAATCAAAAACCACAACTTTTTGCCACCAAGTTATTAGGTAATGCTATCAACCTGATATAATTACCTTAACATGAATATGAGCGGAGCCGGGTTATGTCTAATAATACTGAAGTCATTAGCTGTGATTTATTTTCAACTCTATCTTCACTTAATTTTAGCACCGAGGATATTACAGGTTTGACTCCGGCCAACTTTCGAAAGGGAGCTTTCTTACATGCAAAAATTTCTGCTAGCCAGGCCACGCGAGCGACTGATATTTCCATTCAATTACTCACGGATCGTGTTTCAGGTGAAATGAACTACGTAATAGTAATTGGCAGGCACGAAGGACTCCTGCAAAGCGAAGCAATTGACCCAAACGCTGATAAGCAATACCGGGAAAACCGTTATTCTCGCCATTTTATCTCAGTAACCGATGCCAATACCAAAGCCCTGAAAAAAACCTGCAAGGTAATGAAAACATATATCAAAGAGCAGGCATTTAAGCCTAACACCTGGGGGCACAGTTTCATTAAGGGTTGATTTATTCTTGCCCCGGTGAGCCGGGGCAACGCTAAATTAACCTCAAACTGTGCTGGAGGCACAAATGTCTGAAAAACACTTTATCGTTAAAATCCAGAACCGAAACGGCGACCATGAGAATAGCTATGTTCGGTTACTCGTCAGCGATTGTGAGAAAAATGCTTGCCAGACGGCACTCATTTCAGAGTGCCATGGCGAGCTTGAACAGCTGAGTTTTGAAGACGGTGGGGTTTACGACTACAACGGCGAAAATCACTACAGTGTCAGGAGCTGCGTGGAGGTTGCTCCAGAAGACGTTGCAACTTTGCAACGCTTCCTTTAACACCTGCGACATTTGATTAAATATCGGGCGTCCGCTACAGGATGCCCGTGATTTAAACGATTCCTCAAAGATCGCTGTCACTCCTGATAACTGTATTAAGAGCAGGTTTGTGATAGGTTCAGCGTAACAACATTACTGGAATTTTGGTTGCCTTGATGAAGAGCTGCTTTTCTGATTTACCCGTTAAAGACGGCACGTCCGGAACCTGGAAACTGGACACATTCGAAATTACCGCAGATAAGGCGATGAGCCTCGCCCTTCGTGCCGAGTATACAGGTAATACAGACGAGTTTATCCCGCCCGGTAGATATCGGCGTTTGTCCAACGGCTGGGATGTGGTGATGTCCAATACCCCGATGGAGATCAGAACCTGCCAGGATTTTTTAGAGCGAGCCACCGGGCGCGTGCTCATTAATGGTCTTGGTCTGGGGATGGTGCTTCACGCCATTCTTCAAAAAGAAGATGTAACCCATGTAACAGTAATTGAAAAAGAACAGGACGTTATTAACCTCGTTGCGGCCTCGTTTGCAAACGATCCTCGCGTTGAAATTATCCATGCTGATGCAATGATGTATTGCCCACCAGCAGGCGTCACGTACAACGCATGCTGGCACGACATATGGCCAGACTTCGCAACAGCTAACCTCTCACAGATGGATAAGCTGGAAATTAAGTACCGGGACATCTGTGAATGGCAGGGCTCGTGGGGCAGGGAGGAGTGTGAGCAAAAGCACATTGAGTTTCAAAATCTTGGGGCTGATTGAGTACAACTTTTGAAGGTGTCTCCGCTAAAGAAGACTGGGTCTCTTTGCGCATGCCCAGCTGTGCTGCATGACCTGACAAAGCCTATAAATAAACAGATCGGTTTGATTTAGTAATCCCCCTTCCAACCATCAGGCCGATATTTAAACTGCATCTCCATTAAGGATGGCTGATGAGCACGATTTCTACGGATTTAATTGCACGGATCTACGCAGCCTCCGAATTGCCGTTGAGCAACGACGAGCTTTATCGCGAAGTGCAGCGTGAAACTGGCATGTCGGATGCCGAATTGCACGAACTGAAAGAATTTGGGTCAGATAAAACCAGAACCAGCGGCGTCAAACACAAAGTACGCTGGTTTCAGCAGACTCTTCGGCAGGCCGGAGTCATCGAACGCGTTCCAGAAAAACGGGGCGTCTGGAGATACTCCTCTAAGACGAAAACAAACCTACACGAGTCATGGGAAAAGCTCTGTGTTGTCGGTTTCTCAACTTCTCTTGGGGCATCGGTTTTTGGAAACGCCTATGCCTTCTTCAGCAATATCACAGAGCAAATTCATCTTTGCCTGACCTCGCCGCCTTACCTCCTTCGAAATTCAAGAGACTACGGGCATGGCGGGGGGCGTGGCGAGCAGGTTTATATTGACTGGCTTCTGCGTATCCTCGAACCGATCGTGAAACAGCTTGTACCCGGCGCAAGTGTGGCATTGAATATCACTCAAGATAGCTTTAATAGGGGCAGGCCTTCACGTTCTCTGTATCTGGAGCGTCTGACACTGGCATTATGTGACAAGCTGGGGCTTGAGCTCATGGACAGGCTTCAGTGGGTGAATCGCAGTAAGCCCCCATCGCCAACGCACTGGGCATGTAAGCAACGAGTGCAGCTCTGCTCATCGTATGAGCCTGTGCTGTGGTTTACCAATGATGCGAGTAAGGTTCGTTCAAACAACTTACGTGTACTGCAACCGCATTCAGAGCAGCATCTTAAATTGCAGGCAGCAGGCGGTGAAAATCGCACGACCTTTTATGGTGATGGGGCGTACCAGCTTAAAAGCGGATCCTTTGGAAATAAAACAGAAGGAACGATCCCCAAAAATACTTTGTTTTACGGCAATAGCTGCGCTGATACGAGATTTTGCCATTCCATTGCCCGCGAGCTAGGTTTTCCGCTGCATGGTGCAACGTCTCCTACCAGGCTTGCAGCGTTTCTGATTGAGTTTTTGACAGAGCCGGGAGATCTTGTTGTAGATCCCTTCGCTGGCCTGCATAAAGTTCCCATCGCAGCCGAGCGACTTGGCAGACGTTGGCTGGCGACGGACAAAATCATGGAATGGCTGGCGATTTCCCGAAACCTTTTTACGGCCGCACCGGGATATAAGAGTAACCCCATGCTGGACGAGCTCGCCGAACTGTATCGGGCTTAATGCAAGTTAACGGTTTTGATAAAGTGGTTTGAAGCGACAAGCGGTTTATTCATTTTGCATTGTTTCTACCATAAAATGACAATATTAACGGCTTAGCATACGCCGCAGAGATAATTAGGGTGCCATTCATTTCCGGTTGTCTGTATTAACGAGTGTATTCAATATTCACTTGTTTCTCCGATATAGACCCAACAAAAAAAACTGATGGTTGTGATACAGAACTTGTTGAATTAACATCCGGTACATTAACTATATTGGTAATTTAGACGGTTTCTAAATTAAAGGTGGACAGATATGAAGTCAGATACAGAAATGGTTTCTCCTATCGAGTTGCACATTGGCGATCATGTCCAGCGGCATGGTGCTTTATTTGAGGTTATGCATATTGTTGAATCCGAATGCGATATTCCCGGCGGCATCCGGGTAGCAGCATGCATTTCACGGGTTATCGGTGACGTTACGGGCAATATTCCTCGTGGTTGGCTGGAAACACCGAAGCGTATGGCTGAGCGAGGAGTTAAGTGGGCGACGAGTCTGCCTGAGGGGCTTTACTTTAACATCCAGGGGAACGCACATGCGAAAGTAAGCCGGGTTATTCGTAATGTGACTAATTGAAACTTTTTTCTGAATTGCGGTGTAAAAGTTACTTTTCACCGCATCGTTTTCCCTAACTACTAAATCAGAGCTTCTCTGAAATAAGCGGATTTAACCGCTAGCGATTTATTCAGGCCATTTTATTCTAATCATTATCCTACACTTCAAAAATATTCATTATTTTTTCTTCTGACCTATTAGCCAGAATTCTCGATTCGGTATCATTTACTTACGGTAAATCTTTTGAAAACGAGGTAAATGGCATGCATTCTCAGGATCCTATCACGAAATTAACCCAGACGTTGCAACGCGACGATGGTTCTCAGGTTCGTATTGTAGCGCAGCGGGGATATGGAAGTGGGCTTACAGCCTCGCTTGATGTGTACGTTCTCCGTCGTGATTCCTCTGAAAGCAACTGGTCACTGTGCGGAAAAGATCCTCACCCAGAGTGGAGAAAGATGTCAGTAGATGAGTATCAGAAATTTGGACGCTCTGAAATGCTGCGTTATGCCACACCAGGTGAAATTCTCAGGGTGGCATCCGCTATTGGCCAGCCAATGAGCTTCCTCGATGGCAACCCTGCGTTTTAGCCCGAACCCTGGCGACGCCTTTTAAACCGGCGTCATTCTTTTTACGAGCAACAGACGGAGAAAAAATGAATCTGAACGAACGAAGCACGAGCGCAGCAACGCCAGATTTGAGCCGACTTTATCTCATTTCCGGGCGCATTATGTTTGATGATGATGATCAGGCCTACCTGGTCGAAGCCGACTCCCCTGGTGATGCAGAGGAGGCTTTCCGGCATCATATTGCTGACAGTGCCGACGACTTAGAAAAGGTGATTATAGTTTCCTCTACAAGTTTCGCTTCAGCTCACAGCAGTCGCGTAATTTGTCGGCCTGCCGTGAAGTAATTTCAACTTCCAATGATATTTCCCTCTTTATAAAAGCCGCCGTCTGGCGGTTTTTATTTGCAAAAAATGAATATTAATCCTGAATGATATTAATTTAAGATGAGGTAGTGTTCATATTCTTCTTCTTAATATTTTTTCTAAAAAAACGCCTTCAGGTTATTAGTTGGTATTAGTGTATTTGTTATGATCTTCTCATCAAATACATTAATTAAATAATCAAGGAGTCAACTGTGGCAGATAATTATACTCAGGCGTCGTTTATTATTCCCTGCACTCAGGAGCAGGCAAAAATGGCACAAGAAGCAATCACATTCGTTACCGAAGCAGAAATTGCAGAAGGTGAGCGTTTGCTTGATAAGCCACTGACAGATTGTTCTCTGACTGAGAAGCTGATCCTCAGTATTATCGAGAACCACCCTGAGTATGACCCTTCTGAGCCGAGCTTTGGGCAACCATCCTGCCCAGACTGCAATTATGAACTGTTGTTCGCAACAGAAGTTACCAGCAGTGGGCTGGCAGTTTTTCATGGAGAGACCATTGATCTTGACCATGCAATTTGCCTCACAACTGCCGTGCTGTCGGTATTCGACCTCTCGGAAATGGTAACAATTACTGCTGCATTTACATGCAGTAAAAGCCGGACAGATGAATTTGGGGGTATGACTATTCTGGTCACAAAGGATACCCACTATTACCAGGATGGCTGTCAGTTTTCTCGTCTCATGAATGAGGCTCACAAAGCCGGTATCCAGTATGCTCTGTGTAAAGTGACGCATTACCACGGTGAGAGCAGCTATGTGGCAAGCTATGTCCTGAGCTGCGACGTAGCGGATTCAGCCCAGGAGGTCGTTAACAAACGACTGAAGGCATGTGCCGGAAAAGAGCCAGAAGACGGAATCTATATTCTGTGTGAAGAAGACAACACTAGTCTTTCGGTCGAACTCGTTACAGAACTGTCTCCGCTCGATTACGACAAGCTGAGCAAGCTTCTCCCTTCCCTTGACACCCTTTGCGGCGCTTAAGCCTGCCAATTACCGTAGCCACCGGTTTCCCCGGTGGCCTGGAGCCTGCCATGACCAATAAATTCATAGTTTCTACCGTTGATTGTATCAATGAATTTGCAAGTGACGTTCCGCAGAGTGTTTCCTTACGGATAGATACAATGCTTGAACAGCGTATCCGCAAATTGGCGGCATACGTGAAAGAAAACGATCTTCATTTAACTGAGTTTTACTTCTATGAGGCTTTGTTGAATAAATCGAACTTTTGCTGAGTTGAAGGATCAGATCACGCATCTTCCCGACAACGCAGACCGTTCC
>NZ_JAWUEI010000031.1:0-58675 GCF_036663495.1 Enterobacter sp. 342 | reverse complement strand
AGCTGATAGAAACAGAAGCCACTGGAGCACCTCAAAAACACCATCATACACTAAATCAGTAAGTTGGCAGCATCACCTATCGGTGAACCAGTGGGCACCAATCATTACGCGTGGAAAAGCAAAAACCACAAAAATAGTCAGGGCTATTACGAAGGCTTTTCTGCCGAAATAACGAAGCATAACTGCGGAAAAAATAAGCAGCATCATGCCGTGATCCCCAGGGAAACTGTCCTTCGAGGCATCTTTTGTTGGAATATGCAGCAATTCGCTGACGCGATAAATATCGCGGAAGAAGAGCGTTGGGCTGGAGCGCTTAACCGGAATAATCGCCGTTGCCAGCTGATTAATGACCACGGCAAACAGCAGCATCACCAGACCGATGATCATAATACGCCGACGCCCCGCTTTGTCCTCTTTCAACCAGAAGGAGAGCATCAGGCAGCCCATTGCCAGCAACGAGAAACCGTCGAAGGCGCGGTTATTGGTGATAGCGACCAGCCACAGGAAGGCATTGCTCTTCACCAACTCCTGATTGAAGAAGTGAAAGATTGCAGAATCCAGCGGGAACCAGAAACCATGATTCGCCGGGATATACCAGGAGAAAAAGAGCGCCAGACCGGCGACATTAAGCAGTAATATCAGGGGAAATCGAGTCGTCATAACGTTCAACAGAGAGTGAAAACAGGGGCAACGTTAGCCGCCCGAACTTAAACGAAGCTTCAACAGGCTGGACTGCAGGGCATTCCAGTCGGCGTTAACCGCACTAATTAACTCTATTCGGCTGTCCGGCGGGGCAACATTTTGCGTTTCAATGAAGAAATCTTCACCCTGACGGTTGATCCGTACCAGTCCGTCTGGTGTGCGCATGATCCCTTTAACGCGATCGACCGGAGCAAGTCTGGCCCACTCAAGGATCCCGATGGTGTCAAAAACGGTATCTGCATCGAAGATCCATCCACAGGCCTGATACCCCTGACCACTATTCAGATTACGGCGCCAGCGCTGGTGCTCCGGCAGGCTGAGGGCAGCCAGACCCTGTTTCACCGGATGGCTATGGGCATGTTCTGCACTGGCCGGAAGTTCAACTATGTTCAGACGAGGAAGATCAAGCAGGGCGCTATCAATCCTCCCCTGAGTAGTCTGCACCCGTTGACGATTACCGCCGAAATGTTGCCACCACACGTCCAGCGCGGCCTGGCTTTCAGCTGTCGCGCGATCTTCTTTATTGGCAACGATAATGTCTGCTGAAGCGAGTTGATCGCGGAAGTTCTCGTTAGCCACCGCTTTATCATCCAGAAGCTGGCGAGGGTCAAGCAGGCACAGCGTGGCGCGCAGATCAATCCACGGTTCGTAAACCGGTGCAGTCAGTAAATCAAGGATCTGCTTCGGGTGACCCAGCCCGGTGGGTTCAATCAGCAGGCGATCGGGTTTGCCCTGACGCAGCAGCGTATTGAGTCCTACCTGCATGGGCAAACCATTGACGCAGCACATGCATCCGCCAGGGATCTCTTTGATCATCGCACCGCTGTCTGACAGTAATGCGCCGTCGATGCCCACTTCGCCAAATTCATTGACCAGAACGGCCCATTTCTCGGCTGGATCTTTATTCGCCAGCAGGTGAAGAATGGACGTGGTTTTGCCGCTGCCGAGAAAACCGGTGATGAGGTTGGTTTTGGTCACGTGCGCTCCAGAAGAGAATTGTGATGCTATAACAATTATCTCTTATCCTGGCGAAAAAAGGGCGCAATGAGAAGGGGAAGGGCGAACGGAGGTAATCTCCGTTCGTGTTAAGCGCAATAATCGTTAAAGATTTAACGTTTCAATAACAGCCTGACGTGCACCGTGGCGGGCAATGCGCTGATAAGCCTGACTAACAGCCTCGACAAAAACGCTATTTTCCACGAGGTTGTGACCAAAGACCTCGCTCAGCCCCAGCAGAGCGCTGACGCGTTCGGTGTCGTTGCTGGCAACAACAAGCGCACGGATTTTATCGCTGAGGGGATCGCGAACATCAATTGTGTTTCCGCGTTCGTCAGTCCCGCTGACATAGCGGATCCAGCCAGCCACGCCCAGAGCCAGCAATGGCCAGGCGGTTTTTCGCTCAAGATGGATGCGCACCCCATCCAGCATTCGCTGAGGCAGTTTCTGGCTACCATCCATTGCAATTTGCCAGGTACGGTGCTGCAAGGCCGGGTTAGCAAAGCGTTCAAGCAGGCTATCGGCGTATGCGGTGAGATCGACATCCTTAATGCGTAATGTTGGCGCCTGTTCGTTCAGCATGAGCCGACGGGCGGCTTCGCGGAACGCTGTGTCCTCCATACATTCATTAATATGGGCGTAGCCCGCGAGATACCCCAGATACGCCAGGAAAGAGTGGCTGCCGTTGAGCATGCGTAGTTTCATCTGCTCCCATGGCAGAACGTCCTGCACCATCTGGACGCCTGCCACTTCCCACGCCGGACGTCCGGCGACAAAGTTATCTTCGATCACCCACTGAATAAATGGTTCGCAGCTGATGGCGCATGGATCTTCAACGCCGAGCGCTTCGGTGATTTCTGCCAGTGAGGCCTCTGTTGCAGCAGGAACAATCCTGTCGACCATGGTTCCGGGAAAACTCACGTGGCTATCAATCCACGCAGCGAGTGCCGGAGAGCGTTTTTGCGCCATGCCCAACACGGCATTTTTCACTACATGGCCGTTGTCAGGGATATTGTCGCAAGAAAGCACGGTAAAAGCAGGTAAGCCGCGCTCACGGCGACGATGGAGTGCTTCGACAAGGATCCCCGGTGCGGAATGCGGCTCAGAAGGATTTTCCAGGTCGTGGATAATCCGCGGGTTTTGCAGATCCAGTTTACCGGTGGCGGGATCGATGCAATAACCTTTCTCCGTGATGGTGAGTGACACAATGGCCACCTGAGGTTCACAAAATTTCTCAATAATGGCAGGCAGAGAGTCCAGCTTTGCGTTCAGGCATTCATGTACGGCGCCAATAATGATTGGCTGATTCCCCTCAGCGCCTTTCTCCAGAACGGTAAAGAGATGATCCTGCGCACGTAATTGCCCCATCAGCACATCACCGCTAAACAGGCTTATCTCACAAATCCCCCAGTCGCCGCCTTTTTCATTCAGCACCCGGTTTGTTAACAATGCCTGATGCGCGCGGTGAAACGCACCGAAGCCAAAATGGACGATGCGGGAGCGTAATTGCTGACGATCGTAGCGGGGTTGCTGAACATGGGCAGGAAGGGCGGTGGAGGCAATTGTCTTCATGAAATACACACCTGATTAACCATTAATTAACAATGCCAGTGTAAAGTTATATGACAACAAATAAAATTGGTGAGCCGTAATTATCACTGTTCTGTGAGTTCGATCAATCAATGTGTGGCGGTGTATTGACCCTTCATGGTAAACATGTATGGTAGTCGTCATCGCATTAACACATATTGGTATAACAACTTGAGGGGTGGGCAATGGAACAAACCTGGCGTTGGTACGGGCCGAACGATCCGGTTTCTCTTGATGATGTGCGTCAGGCTGGCGCAACGGGTGTCGTCACGGCACTGCATCATATTCCTAACGGCCAGGTATGGCCGGTTGATGAAATTCAAAAGCGTCAGGCGCTGCTGGCAGAGAAGGGGTTAACCTGGTCTGTGGTGGAAAGCATTCCGGTTCATGAAGATATCAAAACCCATACAGGGGAGTACCAGACCTGGATTGCCAACTATCAGCAGAGTATTCGTAACCTCGCGGCATGCGGCATTGATACGGTGTGCTATAACTTCATGCCTATCCTGGACTGGACGCGCACTGACCTTGAATATCAGATGCCGGACGGTTCAAAAGCACTGCGTTTCGATCAGATTGCCTTTGCGGCATTTGAACTGCACATTCTGAAACGTCCTGGCGCCGAAGCGGATTACACCACGGAAGAGCAGCAGCAGGCGCGCGCGTGGTTTAACGCCGCCAGTGACGCGGACATCGAAAAGCTGACCCGAAATATCATTGCTGGTCTGCCAGGTGCGGAAGAAGGTTATACGCTGGATCAATTCCGTGCGCGTCTGGCGGAATATGGCGACATTGATAAGCATCAGCTTCGTGAAAACATGGCGTACTTCCTGCGCGCGATTGTGCCCGTCGCAGAAGAAGCGGGCGTTCGCCTGGCGATACATCCGGACGATCCTCCGCGTCCTATCCTCGGTCTGCCGCGTATCGTTTCAACCATTGAAGATATGCAGTGGCTGAAAGAGACGGTAGACAGCATCTACAACGGCTTTACCATGTGTACCGGCTCCTACGGCGTGCGCGCGGATAACGATCTGGTGCGGATGATTGAAACCTTCGGCGATCGTATTCACTTTACTCACTTGCGCGCGACCTGTCGTGAAGAGAACCCAAAAACCTTCCACGAGGCAGCGCACCTTGGCGGTGATGTGAATATGGTCGCGGTGGTGGATGCCATTCTGGCGGAAGAAGTACGTCGTAAGCAGGTTGGCGATGTGCGTCCTATTCCGTTCCGCCCGGATCACGGGCACCAGATGCTGGACGATCTGCGTAAGAAAACGAACCCCGGTTATTCGGCAATCGGTCGTCTGAAAGGGATGGCGGAAGTGCGCGGCATAGAGCTGGCGCTGAAGATGACGAAGTATCCTGAATTGCTGTAAAAGAAAAACCCGGCGCAAAGCCGGGTTTTTTTGTCTTAGTCAGCGCGACCCATATAGCGTTTTTCTTCGATATGGATGCGAATTTTCTCGCCTGCAGACAGGTATTCAGGGACCTGAACAACCAGACCGGTAGTCAGGGTAGCCGGTTTGTTGCGGGCGCTTGCAGATGCGCCTTTGATACCTGGTGCAGTTTCAACGATTTCCAGATCGACGGTCTGAGGCAGTTCCAGCGCCAGCAGCACGCCATCCCAGGTCAGTACCTGCATGTCCGGCATACCGCCTTCAGGAATAAACAGCAGCTCTTCTTCGATCTGATCTTTCGTGAAGATATACGGGGTGTAATCTTCTTTATCCATGAACACGTATTCGTTGCCGTCGATATAGGAAAAATCGACATAGCGACGGGTCAGGGTCACGGTATCAACGATATCGTCACCTTTAAAACGCTCTTCAACTTTCAGGCCGGTACGCACATCGGCGAAACGCATTTTGTACAGCGTCGCTGCACCACGGGCGCTAGGTGCCTGAATATCGATATCTTTCACAATCAGCAGTTTGCCGTTGTAATTCAGTACCATACCTTTCTTAATTTCGTTCGCTCTTGGCATTGCAGTAATCCTGTATACGGAAGGTAAAAAATATCGCGCCAAATTACTCGTGCGCGGCCTTTCAGGCAAGAGGAATTCGTGGCTTTTGCTATCAATACGCAAAAGGTGTTACTGTGCGCGCGATGCCCGACTGCGCGGGCCTTCGTCAGCGAAAGAGAGCGTTTATGGATTGTCGTCCAGATTGCGGCGCGTGCTGTACCGCACCGTCCATTTCAAGCCCCATTCCAGGAATGCCAGAGGGCAAGCCTGCCAATACCCGCTGCGTTCAGCTCTCTGAAACTAACCTGTGTATGATCTTTGGTTCGCCCCTGCGCCCGAAGGTATGCTCCGGACTTCAGCCAACAGCCGAAATGTGTGGCAGCACGCGAGCGCAGGCGATGACGTATCTGCTCGAGCTGGAATCGCTCACAGCACCTTAAACGTCTTTAATTCGTGTCAGACAGCCAATCGTCAGCGTGCACATCACCAGCGCAATCCAGAACACCGTGTGATAGTTCCAGATTTCTGCAACGACCCCGGCCATTGAACCTGCGATAATCCAGCCCACACGGGTGGTATTAGTATAAAGGGTCGTGGCTGAGCCTGCCTGACCCGGCATCAGATCCTGGAAATAGAGCATGCCAATCCCGGCCAGAATGCCAATATAGATAGCGTTCAGCAGCTGTAAAGCCAGCAACAACCCCTGCGTATGTACCGTCAGCATACCGATATAGAAAAGCAGACCGGCGACAGCGGCGATACGCATCAGAAAACGCTTACCGAAGCGCTTAGCGTAATAGCCTGCGATGAGCATCGTCGGGATCTCAAGCCCGGCCGCTGTCCCCATCATGATACCTGCCAGCTTCTCTGGCAGATGCAATTCATCAATAATAAACAGCGGCATATTGATGATATACAGGCTGTTAGTGCCCCACATCAGGGTACAGATAACAAACAGGAGCAGAGCATCGCGGCGGTTACGGCGTGGCGCTTCCAGCACACCCGTTGCCACTTTGGGCTCTTTGCGCATTGACGGCAGAAAGAACCACACCAGGGCGCCACATATCACAAATGCGACAGCCGCACTCAGGTACATCACCGTAAAACCAAACCCCATCGCCAGCGCGTAAGCCAATGGGGGGCCGATCACCCATGCCAGCGACACCTGAGCACGCATTACCGAGCTGAACATCACCGCTTCACGCCCGGTATGGTCAGCGTGCTCGCGGGCAAGCGCGAACATCTGTGGGTTAGCCGTCGAACCAAAGCTGCTCAGAAATACCCCGATGAACAGCAAAATGAAATAGTTGCGGTTCCAGGCAAACAGAACGCAGGCGAGCACCCCCAGCAGACAGCAAAAGACAATCAGGCTTTTACGATCGCCTTTTCTGTCGGATCGGCCCGCCAGAAACTGACTGACAAGAATGCCGATGATGGCGCTTCCGGTAAAAAAGAAGCCCACCATGGCCGGACGAGCGTGAACCTCATTGGTCAGAAATAAGCTCAGCGTCGGCGTCTGTAACGCACCGGCAATACCCGTAAAAAAGGCAACAATCAGGAACGCCGCTGAAGTTAAATCAAAGGGTTTTGGTGAGGTGGCCGCGGGGGTGTTATGCATGTTTTATAATTAACGAGTAACAGAGAGAGGCGGAGTTTACGCTGGCAGTCATTAAATAAACAGAGGGTGCGGTCAATTACGCCACGAAAAATCAAAATGGCATTTCAACTTACATACGGTCTGGCTGACCTTAGCTGAAACTGACTTGCTGAACTTCAGCAAAATTCAGCTGAACGGAGAAGAAATGTGCTGTATCTCTAAATTCTGAGATCAGAAATACGAGTTTACTTGCAAGGCATTGCAGAAAGCGCAAGACTTTTTGAAACGTTTCAGCGCTATCTTGTTTTAACAAACGGAGCAGGCTAGCGCATTTTTTCTCATTAAGGCTGAAACGATTCAAGTTCAGCAGGAGAGGAGAACCATGTTCCAGTTATCTGTTCAGGATATCCACCCGGGCGCACAGGCCGGGGATAAAGAAGAGGCTATTCGCCAGGTTGCCGCTGCCCTTGTGCAGGCGGGTAATGTCGCGGATGGCTATGTAAATGGCATGCTGGCGCGCGAGCAGCAAACCTCTACCTTCCTCGGTAATGGGATCGCCATTCCGCACGGTACAACAGACACCCGCGACCAGGTGTTGAAAACCGGGGTGAAGGTTTATCAGTTCCCGCAGGGTGTTCTCTGGGGTGACGGTCAGGTGGCGTATGTGGCCATCGGTATCGCTGCCAGCAGCGACGAACACTTAGGTCTGCTGCGTCAGCTGACGCATGTCCTGAGCGATGATTCCGTCGCTGAACAGTTAAAATCAGCAACGACAGCTGAAGAGCTGCGCGCCTTGCTGATGGGCGAAAAACAGAGTGAAGCGCTGAAACTGGATAATGAAACGCTGACGCTGGATGTCGTCGCCTCCGATCTGGTGACACTCCAGGCGCTGAACGCCGGTCGCCTGAAAGAAGCCGGTGCAGCAGATGCCACATTTGTGACGCGCGTAATCAATGATAAGCCGTTGAATCTCGGTCAGGGTATCTGGCTGAACGACAGTGCTGAAGGCAACCTGCGTAGCGCTATCGCAGTGAGCCGTGCGGCTAATGCGTTTGACGTCGAAGGCGAGCGTGCGGCCATGCTGCTGACCGTGGCGATGAACGATGAACAGCCGGTTTCCGTGCTGAAGCGCCTGGGCGATCTGCTGCTGAATAACAAAGCTGAAAAACTGCTGAACGCGGATGCGGCGACAGTGCTGGCTCTGCTGACCAGCGATGATGCGCTGACTGACGATGTTCTAAACGCTGAATTTGTGGTGCGTAACGAACACGGCCTGCATGCCCGTCCAGGTACCATGCTGGTAAATACCATTAAACAATTTGAAAGTGAGATCACCGTGGCCAACCTTGATGGCACAGGTAAACCGGCCAACGGCCGTAGTCTGATGAAAGTTGTCGCGCTGGGCGTGAAGAAAGGTCACCGTCTGCGTTTTACCGCACAGGGTGCGGATGCTGAACAGGCGCTGAAAGCGATTGGCGACGCCATCGCGGCAGGTCTGGGGGAGGGCGCATAATGAGCAGACGTGTTGCGACTATTACGCTGAACCCGGCTTATGACCTGGTGGGGTTTTGCCCGGAAATTGAGCGCGGCGAAGTAAACCTCGTGCGTACCACTGGCCTGCATGCTGCGGGTAAAGGGATTAACGTCGCGAAAGTGCTCAAGGACCTTGGTATTGATGTCACCGTGGGTGGATTCCTCGGTAAAGATAACCAGGATGGTTTCCAGCAGTTGTTCAGCGAGCTGGGCATTGCCAACCGTTTTCAGGTTGTTCAGGGCCGCACCCGTATCAACGTCAAGCTGACGGAGAAAGACGGCGAAGTGACCGACCTGAACTTCTCTGGTTTCGAAGTGACGCCGTCAGACTGGGAGCGTTTTGTTAATGATTCACTGACCTGGCTTGGTCAGTTCGACATGGTGTGCGTCAGCGGTAGTCTGCCGTCCGGCGTCAGCCCGGAGGCGTTTACCGACTGGATGACGCGCCTGCGCAGCCAGTGTCCATGCATTATTTTTGACAGTAGCCGTGATGCACTGGTCGCGGGACTGAAAGCGTCACCGTGGCTGGTGAAGCCTAATCGCCGCGAACTGGAGATCTGGGCCGGTCGTAAGCTGCCAGAATTAAAAGATGTGATTGATGCTGCCCATGCGCTGCGCGAGCAGGGTATCGCCCACGTAGTTATCTCTCTTGGTGCAGAAGGAGCGTTGTGGGTTAACGCTTCTGGCGAATGGATCGCCAAACCGCCGTCGGTCGATGTTGTCAGCACCGTCGGCGCAGGGGATTCAATGGTTGGCGGCCTGATTTATGGTCTGCTGATGCGTGAATCCAGTGAACATACTTTACGTCTTGCCACCGCCGTTGCTGCCCTGGCTGTAAGCCAGAGCAATGTCGGTATTACCGATCGTACCCAGTTAGCCGCGATGATGGCGCGCGTTGACTTAAAACCTTTTAACTAACAGCAGGAGAGGAATAATGAAAACGCTGCTGATCATTGACTCCGGTCTCGGACAGGCTCGCGCCTATATGGCGAAGACCTTGCTGGGAGCGGCGGCGAACAAAGCACATCTCGAGATGATTGATAACCCGGGCGATGCCGAACTGGTCATTGTTCTGGGCGATAAAATCCCGGCTGACAGTGCGCTGAATGGCAAAAATGTGTGGCTGGGCGATATTAATCGTGCGGTGGCACACCCGGAACTGTTCCTGAGCGAAGCGAAAGGTCACGCGTCTGTTTACAGCGCACCTGTTGCTGCGGCACCGATTGCGGCTTCTGGACCAAAACGCATTGTTGCGGTGACGGCCTGTCCTACAGGGGTTGCTCATACCTTTATGGCGGCTGAAGCCATTGAAACCGAAGCGAAAAAACGCGGCTGGTGGGTAAAAGTTGAAACCCGCGGCTCCGTTGGCGCCGGCAATGCCATTACCCCAGAAGAAGTGGCTGAAGCCGATCTGGTGATTGTGGCGGCGGATATCGAAGTGGATCTGGCGAAATTTGCAGGTAAGCCGATGTACCGCACTTCGACAGGTCTGGCACTGAAAAAGACCGCTCAGGAGTTTGATAAAGCGCTGGTCGAAGCGAAGCCTTATCAGGCAACGGGTACCAGTCAAAGTGCGACTGAAGGTAAGAAAGAGTCAGCAGGCGCCTATCGCCACCTGCTGACCGGTGTTTCTTACATGCTGCCGATGGTGGTTGCGGGTGGTCTGTGTATCGCGCTGTCATTCGCGTTTGGTATCACCGCATTTAAAGAGCAGGGGACGCTGGCAGCTGCATTAATGCAGATTGGTGGGGGTTCTGCGTTCGCGCTGATGGTGCCTGTGCTGGCTGGCTTTATCGCTTTCTCCATCGCTGACCGTCCGGGTCTGACGCCAGGTCTTATCGGCGGTATGTTGGCGGTGAGCACGGGTTCTGGTTTTATCGGCGGTATCATTGCCGGTTTCCTGGCCGGTTACGTTGCGAAGCTGATCAGCTCGAAGCTGAAACTGCCGCAGAGTATGGAAGCGCTGAAACCGATTCTGATCATCCCGCTAATTTCCAGCCTGGTGGTCGGTCTGGCAATGATTTACCTCATCGGTAAACCTGTTGCGGGTATTCTGGCGGGTCTGACCCACTGGCTGCAAACCATGGGTACCGCGAACGCGGTTCTGCTGGGTGCAATCCTCGGTGGCATGATGTGTACCGACATGGGTGGCCCGGTGAACAAAGCGGCGTACGCCTTTGGTGTTGGCCTGTTGAGTACCCAGACCTACGCACCAATGGCTGCCATCATGGCGGCAGGTATGGTGCCTCCTCTGGCTCTCGGTCTGGCGACGATTGTTGCCCGCCGTAAGTTCGATAAAGCGCAGCAGGAAGGCGGAAAAGCAGCACTGGTCTTGGGTCTGTGCTTCATCACCGAAGGGGCGATTCCATTCGCGGCTCGTGACCCAATGCGTGTGCTGCCGTGCTGTATCGCGGGTGGTGCCGTGACAGGTGCAATCTCGATGGCAATTGGCGCGAAACTGATGGCTCCACATGGTGGTCTGTTTGTTCTGCTGATCCCAGGTGCAATCACCCCGGTTCTGGGGTATCTGATGGCGATTGTTGCTGGTACGCTGGTGGCGGGTCTGTCTTATGCCGTGCTGAAACGTCCGGAAGCGGAAGTGGTCGCGAAAGCAGCTTAAGCGGTAAACAACAAAAAAGCCGGGTGCAAATGCAACCCGGCTTTTTTTTATGCCATTTGTTCTGCGGTCTGCTGCGCCTTCAACCAGGCAATCTCTTCGGCCCAGATATCGGGGTTGATGGTTTCCAGCACCATCGGAATGCCGTCGAAGCGGGCGTCCTGCATGATAAAGCGGAACGCATCATGGCCGATGTTGCCTTCGCCCAGGCTGTGGTGGCGGTCAACGCGGCTGCCAAAGGCGCTTTTCGCATCGTTTAAGTGCATTCCGCGCAGGTACTTAAAGCCAACGATGCGCTCGAACTCATCAAATGTGTTTTTCGTTGCCTCGGTTGTGCGCAGATCGTAGCCAGCCGCAAAAGCGTGGCAGGTATCAATACACACGCCGACACGGGTTTTATCCTCAACACCGTCGATAATCGCCGCCAGATGTTCGAACTTAAAGCCGAGGTTGCTACCCTGACCGGCTGTGTTCTCAATCACCGCGGTGACACCTTTGGTTTTATCCAGCGTGATGTTAATAGATTCGGCAATGCGCGCCAGACAGGCATCTTCATCAATTTGCATCAGATGACTCCCAGGATGGAAGTTCAACAGCGTCAGCCCAAGCTGTTCGCAGCGCTGGACTTCATCAAGAAACGCCTCGCGGGATTTTTCCAGAGCCTCTTCAACTGGATGGCCGAGGTTGATTAGATAGCTGTCGTGGGGAAGGATTTGGCCCGGCCCGTAATGATATTTCTCGCAGGCGGCTTTGAAATCATCAATCACGTCTGTGGTGAGCGGTGCTGCGCGCCACTGGCGCTGATTTTTGGTGAACAGGGCGAAAGCGGTCGCCTCGATTTCGGCGGCGCGAATGGCGGCATTCGCAAGGCCACCGGCAGCGCTAACGTGCGCTCCAACATATTTCATAAAGGGACTCCTGTTAACCCGAAATGCTTATGATAGCGGGTTAACAGGAGAAGGATGTAGTGGTTTATGCCATCAGGCTATGGACCACAAGGTTAATCGCACCACCGCCGACAATCAGCCAGACAAAGAGTACCAGCGCCATCAGCAGCGGTTTTGCACCGGCCTTTTTCAGCGCGCTGACATGAGTCGTCACACCCAACGCCGCCATCGCCATCGCCAGCAGTACGGTATCCAGCGTGACCAGCATATCCACTACCGCTTTGGGCAGGAGGTGGAAGGAGTTAAAAATCGCCACCACGATGAACAGGATCGCAAACCACGGAATGGTGATTTTACTTTTCTGATTACTGCCCGCTGGAGCCAGCTGTTTTACCCGTGCTGCCAGGAAAATCAGGAAGGGTGCCAGCATCATCACGCGCAGCATTTTGGCAATAACCGCCGCGTTTTCTGCATCCGGGCTAATGGCGTGACCCGCTGCCACCACCTGCGCGACTTCATGTACGGTCGAGCCGATATAGATGCCATAGGTTTCCGGGCTAAACCAGTGGGCTACCAGCGGATACATAGCGGGATAGAGGAAGATCGCCAGCGTACCGAAAATCACCACCGTCGCCACTGCAACTGTCACTTTACTGGATTCGGCTTTAGCGACAGGCTCTGTTGCCAGCACCGCTGCTGCACCACAAATACTGCTCCCTGCACCGATTAACCAACTGGTTTGCTTATCCAGCCCAAAGACTTTCTGACCAATAAAACAGGCCAGTAAAAAGGTGCTGGTCAGGGTCAGGACGTCAATAGCAATCCCGCTGACGCCGACATCGGCGATTTGCGAAAAGGTAAGACGAAAACCGTAAAGAATGATCCCGAGGCGCAGCAGGTGCTGTTTGGCAAAAATTACGCCGCCATCACAGGATTTCCAGATATGTGGGTAAACGGTATTTCCCACGACCATGCCGAGCAATATCGCCAGTGTTAAGGCGCTAAAGCCTGCTCCAGCGATGGCTGGAATGCTGCCGCCCCATAACGCGACGCCGGTTACCACTGCGCTGAGCGCAAGACCCGGCACGAAGTGCCACAATGTACGATGATGCTGTAAGGTGAGTTCTGACATAACCTTCTCCTTTGTCTGGCTAAAGACTACGCCGCTCTGGTTTAAAAATAAAATTGATTATATACTTATAATTAATCTATATAAGTGGTAAGCAACCATGCACATTACATTGCGTCAGCTGGAAGTTTTCGCCGAAGTGCTGAAGAGTGGTTCGACGACACAGGCCTCACAGATGCTGGCCCTCTCTCAATCTGCGGTCAGCGCGGCATTGACCGATCTCGAAGGACAGCTAGGCGTTCAGCTTTTCGACAGGGTAGGGAAGCGGTTAGTTGTCAACGAACATGGTCGTCTGCTCTACCCGCGTGCTTTGGCATTGCTTGAACAGGCTACCGAAATCGAACAGTTGTTCCGTGAAGACAACGGTGCGATCCGCGTGTTTGCCAGTAGTACGATTGGGAACTACATCCTTCCGGAAGTGATCGCCCGCTACCGTCGGGATTTCCCGACCCTGCCGCTGGAGATGAGCGTTGGCAATAGCCAGGATGTCATCAACGCAGTGATCGATTTTCGTGTGGATATCGGTCTTATTGAAGGACCCTGCCACAACGTTGATATCATTGCTGAACCCTGGCTGGAAGATGAACTGGTGGTGTTTGCTTCCCCGGCTTCGTCTTTGCTACAGGGCGAAGTCACGCTGGAAAGACTGGCGCAGGCACAGTGGATCCTGCGTGAACAGGGTTCGGGCACGCGCGAAATCGTCGATTACCTGCTGCTGTCCCATCTGCCCCAGTTCCAGTTGGGGATGGAACTGGGCAACTCCGAGGCGATTAAACATGCAGTGCGTCATGGTTTAGGTATTAGCTGCCTCTCCCGGCGGGTCATTGCCGAACAGCTTGAGACGGGGTCGCTGGTCGAAGTCCCCATTCCGCTGCCGAAACTGGTGCGCACGCTCTGGTGTATCCATCATCGTCAGAAGCATCTTTCCAGCTCTTTGCAGCGTTTTCTGCGCTACTGCGAGATGTAATCTTCCCCTCTCCTCAACGGGGGAGAGGGGAAAGACCCGATTTCTGCGTTGCTTATAATCCTGGCCGAGTCATGAAGCTCTCTTATAACTGCCTATTTCTGCCGGAAGGAACGCGGATCGTCTGCTACAATCGCGCCTCATTTATTAAATGGACAGCATTTTCACATGGTTTCAGAAATTAAAACCACAGAAGCGCCCACGCTACGTCGTGAACTGAAGGCGCGTCACCTGACGATGATCGCCATTGGCGGTTCCATCGGTACAGGTCTTTTCGTTGCGTCTGGCGCAACAATTTCGGCAGCAGGCCCGGGTGGGGCACTTTTCTCTTATATCCTGATTGGCCTGATGGTTTACTTCCTGATGACCAGTCTGGGCGAACTGGCCGCGTACATGCCGGTATCCGGTTCGTTTTCGACCTATGGTCAACAATACGTTGAAGAAGGCTTTGGCTTCGCGCTGGGCTGGAACTACTGGTACAACTGGGCTGTAACGATTGCTGTTGACCTGGTTGCTGCACAACTGGTGATGAACTGGTGGTTCCCGGATACGCCGGGCTGGATCTGGAGTGCTTTGTTCCTGGCCGTTATCTTCCTGCTGAACTACATCTCCGTTCGTGGTTTTGGCGAAGCGGAATACTGGTTCTCTTTGATCAAAGTGGCAACCGTCATCATCTTTATCGTCGTCGGTGTGGCGATGATCGTTGGTATTTTCAAAGGCACAGAGCCTGCCGGGTGGAGTAACTGGACGATAGGCGATGCACCGTTTGCCGGTGGTTTCTCGGCCATGATCGGCGTGGCAATGATCGTCGGCTTCTCCTTCCAGGGCACAGAGTTGATTGGTATCGCCGCAGGTGAATCAGAGAACCCGGAGAAAAATATTCCACGTGCAGTCCGTCAGGTCTTCTGGCGTATCCTGCTGTTCTATGTGTTCGCTATCCTGATTATCAGTCTGATCATTCCGTATACCGATCCGAGCCTGTTGCGTAATGATGTGAAAGACATCAGCGTCAGCCCGTTCACGCTGGTCTTCCAGCACGCCGGTCTGCTTTCTGCCGCGGCAGTGATGAATGCCGTGATCCTGACTGCAGTACTTTCAGCCGGTAACTCCGGTATGTATGCGTCGACTCGTATGCTCTATACCCTGGCATGCGACGGTAAAGCACCGCGTATTTTCTCAAAACTGTCGCGTGGCGGTGTTCCGCGTAACGCCCTGTATGCCACAACGGTGATTGCCGGTTTATGCTTCCTGACCTCAATGTTTGGCAACCAGACGGTATACCTGTGGCTGCTTAACACCTCCGGTATGACGGGCTTTATCGCCTGGCTGGGAATTGCCATTAGCCACTACCGTTTCCGCCGTGGTTACGTCAAGCAGGGGCACGATATTAACAACCTGCCGTATCGCTCAGGGTTCTTCCCGCTGGGTCCCATTTTCGCCTTCATTCTGTGCCTGATTATTACTCTGGGTCAGAACTATGAAGCGTTCCTGGCGGACACCATTGACTGGGGCGCCGTTACGGCAACCTACATTGGTATTCCGCTGTTCCTGGTAATCTGGTTTGGCTACAAACTGACGAAAGGAACACACTTCGTTCGCTACAGTGAAATGGAATTCCCGGAACGATTTAAAAAATAACCGCACGTCCTCTCTTTCAGCCCGCTCATTCGAGCGGGCTTTTTTATTCCCGCACGCTGCAACAAAGATATATTTCTTAACAATTTAATTGATAATAATTATCGTTTGCTTTATCGTTATCAAAAATAAGCGTGTCACCGACCCACCGCAGATGTGGGCGGCATGGAAGACGCGTGAGCAATGATGATTTGATTTAGTTGTATTTACCTCATGGAGATATGGAATGTTTAGGTTGAATCCCTTCGTCAGGGGAGGACTTTGTGCGTCCGCAATGTCCCTGGCACTGCCTGGTATTGCAGCGGAATCCGGAGAAACAATGGTTGTAACGGCATCCGCGACGGAGCAAAACCTGAAAGACGCACCGGCAAGCATCAGCGTGATTACCCAGGAAGATTTGCAGCGCAAGCCCGTTCAGAACCTGAAAGATGTGTTACGGGATGTGCCGGGCGTTCAGCTCACGAGCGAAGGGGACAACCGTAAAGGGGTAAGTATTCGCGGACTGGACAGCAGCTACACGTTGATCCTGATCGACGGCAAGCGCGTCAACTCCCGCAACGCCGTATTCCGTCATAATGATTTCGATCTCAACTGGGTGCCGGTTGACGCCATCGAACGCATCGAGGTGGTGCGCGGACCGATGTCTTCTCTTTATGGCTCCGATGCGCTGGGCGGCGTGGTGAACATTATCACCAAAAAAATCGGGCAGAAATGGACGGGCACTCTGAGCGCCGATTCAACGATTCAGGAACATCGCGATCGTGGAGACACGTATAACGGACAGTTCTATACCAGTGGTCCGCTGGTGGACGGCCTGCTGGGCCTGAAAGCCTACGGTAGCCTCGCGAAGCGTGAGAAAGACGGTCAGCAGAAATCCTCTACCACGGCGAGTGGTGAAACACCGCGCATTGAGGGCTTTACCAGCCGCGATGCCAATGTGGAGTTCGCCTGGACGCCGTCTGAAAATCACGATTTTACGGCGGGTTACGGTTTCGACCGTCAGGATCGTGACTCAGATTCTCTCGACAAAAACCGCCTTGAGCGTCAGAACTACTCCCTGAGCCACAATGGTCGCTGGGGCGTCGGCAACAGCGAGCTGAAAGTTTACGGCGAGAAAGTAGATAACAAAAACCCGGGCAACAGCAATCCGATCACGTCCGAGAGTAATGCGGTGGACGGGAAATACGTGCTGCCGCTGGGCGAAATCAACCAGTTGCTGACCTTCGGCGGCGAATGGCGTCACGATAAGCTGAAAGATCCGGTTAACCTGACAGGCGGCTCCAGCAGCAGTACGTCGGCAAGCCAGTATGCCCTTTTCCTTGAAGATGAGTGGCGTCTCTTTGAACCCCTGGCGCTGACCACTGGCATCCGTATGGACGACCATGACACCTACGGTGACCACTGGAGCCCGCGTGCATACCTGGTCTACAACGCGACCGATACCGTAACGGTGAAAGGGGGTTGGGCAACAGCGTTTAAAGCGCCGTCGCTGCTGCAGCTCAGCCCGGACTGGGTCACCGGCTCGTGCCGCGGTGCCTGCGAGATTGTCGGTAATCCGGATCTGAAACCTGAAACCAGCGAGAGCTTCGAATTCGGTCTGTACTACAGTGGGGAAGAGGGTTGGTTAGAGGGCGTACAGGCTAGCGTCACCACCTTCCAGAATAATGTGGATGACCGCATCAGCATCAACCGTACCGCCAATGTTAAACAGGCGCAGAGTTACCCTAACTACGTTGGTCTGAATGCGGACGGTGAGCCTATTTTCCGTTATTACAACGTCAACAAGGCGCGCATCCGCGGGGTGGAGACCGAGCTGAAATTCCCGCTGGCGGAAGACTGGAAAGTGACGCTGAACTACACCTATAACGATGGTCGTGACATCAGCAATGGCGGCAACAAACCGCTGTCCGATCTGCCGTTCCACACTGCCAACGGTACCGTTGACTGGCAAGCGACCCAGGACTGGTCGTTCTATGTTCAGGGTAACTACACCGGTGAGAAACGCGCGCTGACCAGCAGTGCACCAACGCCGGGTGGCTATGTGATCTGGAATACGGGTGCGGCGTGGCAGGCGACGAAAAGCGTGAAGCTGCGTGCGGGTGTACAGAACTTGCTGGATAAAGACCTGAGCCGTGACGATTACAGCTACACGGAAGATGGCCGTCGCTACTTTGTGGGCGTGAATTATACGTTCTGATGTAACCTTTATGCCCGGTAGCGCTTCGCTTACCGGGCCTGTAAACCCGCGAATGTAGGCCCGGTAAGGCGACACCGCCACCCGGCAATTGCGCACACTTACCCAAACAAATGCTCCGCATGGAAGCGGAGATGATCCTCAATAAAGGATGCGATGAAGTAATAACTGTGGTCATATCCCGACTGAATGCGTAGCGTCAGTGGCCAGTCCTTCTGGCGTGCGGCTTCTGCCAGTACCGCAGGTTGTAACTGCGCGGCGAGGAACTGATCGGCATCACCCTGATCGATAAGCGTTGGAATAGCGTCTTCGGTCTTGCTGGCCAGCATCAGTGCGCAGCTATCCCACGCCTGCCACTTTTTCGCGTCATCACCCAGATAATTTGCGAATGCCTTCTGGCCCCACGGCACCTGAGTAGGGTTCACAATGGGTGCAAATGCCGACACACTGACGTATTTTCCCGGGTTTTTTAGCGCCATTATCAGCGCCCCGTGTCCACCCATGGAATGTCCGCTGATGGCGCAACGGTTGCTTACTGCAAACTCAGCCTGAATCAGTGCGGGCAACTCATCACGAATGTAATCATACATACGGTAATGGTTTGCCCAGGGTTGTTCAGTCGCGTTCAGATAGAAGCCGGCTCCTTTGCCAAGGTCGTATCCTGCATCGTCAGCCACATCATCCCCACGCGGGCTGGTGTCAGGCATGACCAGCGCAATGCCTAGCTCAGCTGCAATTCGTTGTGCACCTGCTTTAGTGGTGAAGTTTTCGTCGTTGCAGGTCAGGCCTGAAAGCCAGAACAAAACCGGCGGATTTTCCGTCGGCGGCAGGAAAATGCTGAACGTCATGGTGCAGTTCAGGACGCTGGAGTCGTGCCGCCAGCGCTGCTGTCGACCTTCAAAACAACGGTGCTCTTCGAGCAGTTCCATGCAAGGCTCCTTAATGAGAATGCGTATTCATAAAAACCATAATATAGCCTTTTCATTGACCTGTGAGTAACTTTCACTTTCGCCAGGCGACGAGATGCTGCATCATAAATTTACTTTTTTTTAACAATTGGAGCGGTCATGGCGCTGCGTATTGCGCTCAGTGGGTTTGTCGTTCTGGTGGTGGCGATGGGGATAGGGCGTTTTGCTTTTACACCTCAGGTACCATTGATGATTGCCGCCGGGCAGCTCACGCTAACCAGCGCGGGCCTGGTGGCGGCGATGAATTATCTGGGCTATCTGGTGGGTGCATGGGATGCAATGCGTGCGCATCGCTTCGTTGAAACACGCCTCTGGCTTGGTATTACTGGCGCGGTCGCGTTGACGCTGCTCTCCGCCGCGGCGGATAACGCCATCGTGCATGGGCTGCTGCGCTTTGTGATTGGCTGCATGAGCGGCTGGTCTATGGTGCTGATTGCGGCATGGACAAACGAGCGTCTGGGGCAGTTGGGCAAACCGGGTCTGAGCGCTGCCGTATTTGCCGGGCCTGGCGCGGGTATTGCTCTGAGCGGGCTACTCGCCGTCTATATCCAGGCGAAATCCCTCTCGGCCGGAGCGGCATGGCAAATCTACGGCGTGCTGGCGCTGGTGCTGATTGCCCTGGTGGCGCGCTACCTGCCGCGATCCGGGCAGCTCCATCGACCAGGTACCGCGCCAGAGGCGCTGGTGCTGACGGCGGATTTAAAGCGCCTGGTCTGGAGCTACAGTCTGGCCGGGTTTGGTTATATTCTTCCGGCAACCTTTTTATCGCAAATGGCAGCAGTGCGTTTTCCCGGCAGCCTGTTTGCCCAGTTTGTCTGGCCGATTTTTGGTATCGCTGCTGTGGTGGGCATTGCGCTTAGCATTCTATTGCGCCACACCTCAACGGCTAACAGAAGGCTGGCTATTGTGCTGTGGTTGCAGGGAGCTGGCGTGCTGGCGGCCTGGCTGCTGCCGGGGATTGGCGGGTTGCTGACAGGCGGACTGCTGGTAGGCGGCGGATTCCTGTGTGCGGTTCAGCTTTCGTTACTTTATGGCCGCGAGCTGGCCCCGGAGCATACGCGTTACATGGCAGGCCTGCTCACCACGGGTTACGCCATTGGTCAGTTGATTGGTCCGATGACCTCGGCGTTATCAACCTGGCTTACCCATCGACTGGAGCCTGCGCTGGGGTTGGCGGGTATCGCGTTGTTTGTTGGCGGTGCCCTGGTCTGGAATCGTCACGCCGAAAGGCAACAGCAATTGCAATAATTATCGTCGTGAATACTGGATTATGTGCGCGGCCTCACGCACAATGAGCGCATACTTTTGCCACAACGAGGGCAAAAGACGCCACACCTGCAGGAGAACAAAATGTCATCACTCAGTAAAGAAGCTGCCCTGGTCCACGAAGCCCTGGTTGCGCGCGGTCTTGAAACGCCACTGCGTCCGCCCGTTCAGGAAATGGACAATGAAACCCGCAAGCGTCTGATTGCCGGTCATATGACCGAGATCATGGAGCTGCTGAATCTCGATCTGAGTGACGACAGTCTGATGGAGACGCCGCACCGCATCGCGAAAATGTACGTCGACGAAATTTTCTCAGGCCTGGATTACGCCAACTTCCCGAAAATCACCGTCATCGAAAATAAAATGAAAGTGGATGAGATGGTAACGGTACGTGACATCACGCTGACCAGCACCTGTGAACACCACTTCGTGACTATCGACGGTAAAGCAACTGTGGCGTATATCCCAAAAGATACGGTGATTGGTTTGTCGAAGATTAACCGCATCGTGCAATTCTTTGCTCAGCGTCCACAGGTGCAGGAGCGTCTGACGCAGCAGATCCTGACCGCGCTGCAAACGTTGCTGGGGACCAATAACGTGGCCGTTTCTATCGACGCGGTGCACTACTGCGTGAAAGCGCGCGGCGTGCGTGATGCCACCAGTGCGACCACCACCACGTCGCTGGGCGGTCTGTTTAAATCGAGCCAGAACACCCGCCAGGAGTTCCTGCGCGCAGTGCGTCACCACAACTAAGTCTTACAGGGCAGGGACCATGGAGCGAAACGTCACGCTCGATTTTGTTCGCGGCGTCGCCATTCTCGGTATCCTGCTGCTTAATATCAGCGCCTTCGGTCTCCCGAAGGCGGCTTATCTCAATCCTGCGTGGTATGGCGACATCACGCGCAGTGATGCCTGGACCTGGGCGATCCTCGATCTCTTCGCGCAGGTTAAATTCCTTACGCTGTTTGCCCTGCTGTTTGGCGCTGGTCTGCAACTGCTCCTCAAGCGCGGTACGCGCTGGATCCAGTCGCGTCTGACGCTGCTGGTTCTGCTCGGGTTTATTCACGGCCTGTTCTTCTGGGACGGCGATATTCTTCTCGCGTATGGGTTAGTCGGGCTGATCTGCTGGCGTCTCATTCGCGATGCGCACAGCGTAAAAAGCCTGTTTAACACTGGCGTGATGCTCTATGTCATGGGGCTTGGGGTACTTTTGCTGCTGGGGATAATCTCTGGCGAAGCGACAAACCGTTCCTGGATCCCGGATGCCGCTAACCTCCAGTACGAACAATACTGGAAGCTGAAAGGTGGCACGGAGGCGATAAGCAATCGTGCGGATATGTTAGGCGACAATCTGCTTGCGCTGGGGGCGCAATATGGCTGGCAACTGGCGGGGATGATGCTGATGGGCGCGTCATTGATGCGCACCAGCTGGCTGAAAGGCGAATTCAGCCTGCGTCACTATCGTCGCACGGGTGCCGGGCTGGTCCTGCTTGGCGTGCTGATCAACCTTCCGGCGGTGATTGCGCAGTGGCACCTCCACTGGGATTACCGCTGGTGTGCTTTCCTCCTTCAGGTACCGCGCGAACTGAGCGCGCCGTTCCAGACCATCGGTTATGCGGCGCTGATCTATGGCTTCTGGCCAACGCTTTCTCGCCTGTGGATTGTTAGCGCAATCGCCTGTGTGGGCCGTATGGCATTGAGCAATTACATTCTGCAGACCCTGATATGCACCACACTTTTCTATCGCTTTGGTCTGTTTATGAAATTCGACCGCCTGGCGCTACTGGCGTTTGTTATTCCGGTCTGGGTGGTTAACCTGGCGTTTTCTGTTATCTGGCTACGTTATTTCCGCCAGGGCCCGCTGGAGTGGATGTGGCGTCAGTTAACCGCACTTGCTTCAGGGATATCATTAAGAAACACATCCAGATAACGATCTGGATCACAATCATTAACAAAACGGATGTAAGCGTTTTCATCTGTGTGAGCTTCTTCACGTAGTCCCCTTTCTCTCGCTGCCAAAATAGCCACCTTGCTAAACACAGGGGGTGTCTGTGAGTTGCTGCAATCCTTTGAAGGATGGTGAATATGATCACCATTCGTGACGTCGCCCGTCAGGCGGGTGTTTCCGTGGCTACCGTCTCGCGCGTGCTGAATAACAGCGCGCTTGTCAGCCCTGAAACCCGCGAAACTGTAATGAAAGCCGTGACCCAGCTCGGGTACCGGCCAAATGCCAATGCCCAGGCGCTTGCGACGCAGGTCAGCGACACCATCGGCGTGGTGGTCATGGATGTCTCAGATGCCTTTTTCGGCGCGCTGGTGAAAGCGGTAGATGTGGTCGCCCAGCAGCATCAGAAATATGTGCTGATAGGTAACAGTTACCATGAGGCGGAAAAAGAACGCCATGCTATTGAAGTATTGATTCGCCAGCGCTGTAACGCCTTGATTGTCCATTCAAAAGCACTGAGCGATGAAGAGTTAACCGGTTTTATGGACCAGATCCCAGGTATGGTGTTAATCAACCGCATCCTGCCTGGTTATGCCCATCGCTGCGTCGGGCTGGATAACGTCAGTGGTGCAATGATGGCCACGAAAATGCTCATCAACAACGGTCATCAGCGGATCGGTTATCTGGCCTCGAGCCATCAAATAGAAGATGACACGTTGCGGCATGAGGGGTGGCAAAACGCCCTGAAAGATCATGGCATTACGCCATCAGAAAGCTGGGTGGGGACCGGTACACCGGACATGCAGGGCGGCGAGGCGGCGATGGTGGAGCTGCTGGGTCGTAATCTGCAACTGTCTGCGGTGTTTGCCTATAACGACAGCATGGCGGCAGGGGCACTGACGGCACTGAAAGATAACGGCATTGCGGTGCCACAGCATTTATCGCTGATTGGCTTTGATGATATCCCGATTGCCCGTTACACCGACCCACAGCTGACAACAGTGCGCTATCCCATTGCCTCCATGGCAAAACTGGCGACTGAGCTGGCGTTACAGGGGGCGGCAGGGCAGCTGGATCAAGGGGCAACACACTGTTTCATGCCGACTTTAGTACGCCGTCATTCTGTCGCCGCCCGGCAAATTGTGGTTCCGATCACTAACTGATTACATGAGGTGGTGTAACCGTTTTCAATCTGTGAGTAAATTCACAGTATCTTAACAAGGCGCTGACTATGATGTCAGCGTTTTAGGGGCTGAAACGCTATGTAACAGTGATTATTCACTTTCACTATAGCCAATGTGCCGCAAACAACGAATAAAACGCATTTCTGGAGCGTTACCGAACACGGAAGATAGAAATTTTATAAGTGAACTTCGGCGGTCAGTAACGTTTTATTAACACCCGCCTGCCGATCGTTATTCACAAGAACTACCCTGCATAAAAAAACCGGAGATACCATGAATAAGAAGGTGTTGACCCTGTCTGCTGTAATGGCAAGCATGCTTTTTGGTGCAGCAGCGCACGCTGCGGATACCCGTATTGGTGTGACCATCTATAAATACGACGACAACTTCATGTCTGTTGTGCGTAAAGCGATTGAGAAAGATGCTAAAGCAGCGCCAGATGTTCAGCTGCTGATGAATGACTCCCAGAACGACCAATCCAAACAGAACGACCAGATCGACGTTCTGCTGGCGAAAGGTGTGAAAGCACTGGCAATCAACCTGGTTGACCCGGCTGCAGCAGGCACAGTTATCGAAAAAGCGCGCGGCCAGAATGTGCCAATCGTCTTCTTCAACAAAGAACCTTCCCGTAAAGCGCTGGATAGCTATGATAAAGCGTATTACGTCGGTACCGACTCCAAAGAGTCCGGCATTATTCAGGGCGATCTGATTGCTAAACACTGGGCGGCGAACCCGAACTGGGACCTGAACAAAGACGGTCAGATCCAGTTCGTTCTGCTGAAAGGCGAGCCAGGCCATCCAGATGCTGAAGCCCGTACCACTTACGTTATCAAAGAGCTGAACGATAAAGGCCTGAAAACCCAGCAGCTGGCGTTAGATACCGCAATGTGGGATACCGCTCAGGCGAAAGATAAGATGGACGCGTGGCTGTCTGGCCCGAATGCTAACAAAATCGAAGTGGTTATCGCCAACAACGATGCGATGGCAATGGGTGCGGTAGAAGCGCTGAAAGCACATAACAAATCTTCCATTCCTGTATTCGGTGTGGATGCGCTGCCAGAAGCACTGGCACTGGTTAAATCGGGTGCGATGGCTGGTACCGTGCTGAACGATGCCAACAACCAGGCGAAAGCAACCTTCGATCTGGCGAAAAACCTGGCCGACGGTAAAGGCGCTGCTGATGGCACCAACTGGAAAATTGAAAACAAAATCGTTCGCGTACCTTACGTGGGCGTAGACCAGTCCAACCTGGCTGAGTTTATCGGTAAATAAGTAATTAGTACTGTCTTCACTGGGCGCAACTTGTTGCGCCCTTTTATAACGCGATATGCGAGGCCAACAAGGTATAATTATGGTCAGCACAACTACTCAGTCGTCCGGTGAATACTTGTTGGAAATGAACGGTATCAACAAGTCATTTCCCGGTGTTAAGGCACTCGATAATGTTAATTTAAAAGTTCGTCCTCACTCTATTCATGCTTTGATGGGGGAGAACGGTGCAGGTAAATCAACGTTATTAAAATGTCTTTTTGGGATCTATCAAAAAGATTCTGGCAGCATTCTTTTTCAGGGGAAAGAGATCGATTTCCATTCAGCAAAAGAAGCACTGGAAAACGGTATCTCAATGGTTCACCAGGAATTAAACCTGGTGCTGCAGCGTTCAGTCATGGATAACATGTGGTTGGGGCGTTATCCAACCAAAGGTGTCTTTGTCGATCAGGACAAAATGTACCGCGACACCAAAGCGATTTTCGATGAGCTGGATATTGATATTGATCCGCGCGCCCGTGTAGGGACATTATCTGTATCTCAAATGCAGATGATCGAAATTGCCAAAGCGTTCTCCTATGATGCAAAAATCGTCATCATGGACGAACCAACATCGTCATTAACGGAAAAAGAGGTTAACCACCTTTTTACCATTATTCGTAAACTCAAAGATCGCGGCTGCGGTATTGTGTATATCTCCCATAAAATGGAAGAGATCTTCCAGCTCTGTGATGAGATTACCATTCTGCGTGACGGTCAGTGGATTGCTACTCAGCCTCTCGAAGGGCTGGATATGGACAAGATCATCGCCATGATGGTAGGCCGCTCGCTGAACCAGCGCTTCCCGGACCGTGAGAACAAGCCGGGTGAAGTGATCCTTGAGGTGCGTAACCTGACTTCACTGCGTCAGCCATCCATTCGCGATGTCTCCTTCGACTTGCATAAAGGCGAAATTCTGGGGATCGCAGGGTTGGTCGGTGCCAAACGTACTGATATCGTGGAAACCCTGTTTGGTATCCGTGAGAAAGCGGAAGGCACCATTACGCTCCATGGTAAGAAAATCAACAACCACAACGCGAACGAAGCCATTAATCACGGTTTTGCGCTGGTGACAGAAGAGCGTCGTTCTACCGGTATTTATGCTTATCTGGATATTAACTTTAACTCGTTAATTTCTAACATTCGCAACTATAAAAACAAAGTTGGTCTGCTGGATAACTCCCGCATGAAAAGCGATACCCAGTGGGTAATTGACTCCATGCGTGTTAAAACACCTGGCCACCGCACACAAATTGGTTCGCTTTCGGGCGGTAACCAGCAGAAAGTTATTATCGGTCGTTGGTTATTAACTCAGCCAGAAATTCTGATGCTGGATGAACCGACCCGCGGTATTGACGTTGGTGCGAAATTCGAAATTTATCAGCTGATTGCTGAACTGGCGAAAAAGAATAAAGGGATCATTATTATTTCTTCCGAAATGCCGGAATTGTTAGGGATCACAGACCGTATTCTGGTTATGAGCAATGGTCTCGTTGCCGGTATTGTTGACACCAAAACGACAACGCAAAACGAAATTTTGCGTTTAGCGTCTTTGCACCTTTAAGATCAGGGGCTCCTCATGAGTGCGTTAAATAAAAAAAGTTTTCTCACTTACCTGAAAGAAGGCGGTATTTACGTTGTTCTTTTAGTCCTGCTGGCTATCATTATTTTCCAGGACCCTACGTTCTTAAGTCTGCTGAACCTGAGTAACATTCTGACCCAGTCATCCGTGCGTATTATCATCGCGTTGGGCGTGGCAGGGTTGATTGTGACCCAGGGTACTGACCTTTCCGCAGGGCGTCAGGTTGGCCTTGCGGCGGTTATTGCAGCCACCCTGTTGCAGTCGATGGAAAACGCCAACAAGGTGTTCCCGGAAATGGCAACCATGCCGATTTTCGTGGTGATCCTGATTGTCTGTGCCATTGGCGCGGTGATTGGTCTGATTAACGGCATCATTATCGCTTATCTGAACGTGACGCCATTCATCACCACGTTAGGTACGATGATCATCGTTTACGGTATCAACTCCCTGTACTACGACTTCGTCGGTGCGTCTCCAATTTCTGGTTTCGACAGCGGCTTCTCGACCTTTACGCAAGGGTTTATCGCGCTAGGCAGCTTCCGCCTGTCGTATATCACCTTCTATGCGCTGATTGCGGTGGCCTTCGTCTGGATCCTGTGGAACAAAACCCGTTTCGGTAAGAACATCTTCGCTATCGGTGGTAACCCGGAAGCGGCGAAAGTCTCCGGCGTAAACGTTGCTCTGAACCTGCTCATCATCTATGCCCTGTCAGGTGTGTTCTACGCCTTCGGTGGGATGCTGGAAGCGGGCCGTATCGGCTCTGCAACCAACAACCTCGGTTTCATGTATGAGCTGGATGCGATCGCTGCCTGTGTGGTGGGTGGCGTCTCCTTCAGCGGCGGTGTGGGTACTGTGCTCGGCGTGGTGACCGGTGTGATTATCTTCACCGTGATCAACTACGGTCTGACCTACATCGGTGTGAACCCTTACTGGCAGTACATCATCAAAGGCGCCATCATCATCTTCGCGGTTGCACTGGATTCCCTGAAGTACGCACGTAAAAAATAATGGCTTCCTGCTTCATCCGGCCCGCTCTTTGAGCGGGCTTTTTTATTCCTCACGCCAGATTCGACTCTTCTTTGGTCACGATGCTCTCAAACCAGTCGAGTTCAGCAAGCTTGCAGGCGATCCACTGTTCGGAAAAAGCCTCGCCCAGGCTGTTGGTGAGATACTGACAGCGGGCAAATGTCTCAATGGCTTCCTGCTGAAACAGCGGCAGAACTGGGTCATCCTGCTGCGGTTCTGGTAAATCTTCTTCGTCGATGTTTTCCAGCCCGTACAGCATCCCGCTCAGGATGGTGGCTGCCACCAGATACGGATTCGCATCGGCCCCGGCCAGTCGATACTCAATACGACGGTTGTTCTCATCCGAGCAGGGAATGCGCAGTGCAGCGGAGCGGGTGTTATAACCCCAGGAGTTAAATAAGGGTTCTGTCAGGTTTTTACGCAGTCGGCGGAACGCGTTGACGCCCGGAGCAATCACGGCGATGGAGGCAGGCATTAATGCAAGCTGGCCCGCGATGCATAAACGCATCATGCTATTAAGCTCATTCCCTGGTGAGGCAAAGACGTTTTTGCCGTGGCTATCGTTCAGACTGAAGTGGAAATGCAGGCCGCTGCCGGACTGCTGACTGAACGGTTTTGCCATAAAACTGGCCTGCAGGCCATGCTGTTCAGCCACGTATCGGGTCAGACGTCGTAGTGCCAGCACGTTATCACACACTTCGACGACACGATGGCTATGCTTCAGGTTTAACTCGAACTGGCCGGATTCAGCTTCGGCCACGATCCCGGTCAGAGGAATGCGTTGAAGTTGAGCCAGCTGTTCCAGCTCGCCAAACAGCGCTGCGTGTGCTGTCGAGGTATCCATATGAAAGCAGCCCTGATTCTGTGGATCCAGTGTTTCTCTGCCCGTCAGGTAGAACTCAATTTCCGGGGCAATCACCGGGAATAGCCCGTGCTGGTGGAAACGGGCCAGGACATTCTGCAGTATCACCCGTGGTTCAAACGGGCAGGGCTGGCCGTCGCTGTCTTTCATCGTCAGCAGGATCTGCGCGTTGTGCTGTGGATCTTGCGCAGAAGGGCACAGGGAACCGGCGACGGGGACGCACAACCGGTCTGGCTCATCATGAAGCGGGGTGGAAATTTTGCCTTTCTGGCCCATGGAATAGACGGAGAGAGGAAAGTAACAGCCTTTTTCCAGTGTCAGCATGCTTTCCACTGAGAGCCGCTTACCGCGCATAATGCCATTGATATCGTTCAGGTAAACATCAATATGTTTTGTTTGCGGATAACACTCCAGATAATCCGTGACCTCCATCGGGATACTATGCTGCATCGCCTCAATTTTTTCATCCAGCCAGAGGCCTGAATTGAGCGCCGTCGGGAGAGATAAGCCCGGGAAGTTAAAATACGGACGGAGACTTTTCAGGAAAAACGCGTTCATGATTGAGTTCATAGTCATTCTTCAATGAAGCCATAGCGGCAGTGAACTCAGCGTAAAAGAGCCAGCGTAAAGGCGGGATAAAAAGCGTCAGGCCCGGCGTAAAGAAAGTATAAAGGTGATGCTATTTTTTCTCTTTCTTCTGCATATCAAGCAGTTGTTCAGGTGTGACGGCCGGGTAACCCTGCGCATCTTCCGGCACTTCATGCATCGCCGGGATCGGCACCAGCGGGCCTAAAAAACGCGGTTCGCGTTTGAAAATGTACAGGTCTGCCAGCGCGCCAAAACGGGCACCAAACTCGCGAACACGCACGCTCAGCATATCTTTTGGTGACGGTACCGCGTAGCACTGCGCCTGTATGCCCATATGCAGGGCGATAAACAGCGCGCGCTCGCAGTGGAAGCGCTGGGTGATGATGATGAAGTCGTTGGTATCGAAGACTTTACGCGTGCGCACGATGGAGTCCAGGGTGCGGAACCCGGCGTAATCGAGCACGATATCTGCAGGGTCGACGCCAGCGGCGATCAAATCCTTACGCATCGTCACCGGTTCGTTATAGCTTTGCAGGGCATTATCACCGCTTAACAGCAGGTAATTCACTTTGCCACTGTTGTAGGCGTTCAGTGCGCCCTGAATTCGGTAACGGTAGTACTGATTGATCACACCGGTGCGGTAATACTTGGCCGTACCGAGTACCACGCCCACCTGGCGGTAGGGCAGGTCCTGCAGGTCATCAAAGATATAGGGGGCGGTTTTCCAGCTCATCCAGCGATCGAGGCCCAGCACGATCAACAGCAGTATGCCGACCAGGACAGACAGGCTGTAAAAAACGCGCTTTAACATGCAGATGGCTCGTTCCGAAGGTGAAATTTAACTCAGGCTACTTTACCCGCCTGGTTAGCGCAAGAAACAGCGACTCAACTGAGGGGTTTTTCAGCAACGTGGCGGGCATTTCTGCCCGCCGGAAGGATTACGCGAGCAGTACGCGGTCGATTGTTGTGCAGCCCAGCGCTTTTAACGTGGCAGCGGTGGCATCCCACTGAATCAGTGGCGCATCGGCAATTTCTGCCAGAATGACGCGCTGAATATCCGGATAGTCATAGCCATTCAGGCTCAGCAGGTTGAGTGCGCCCTGCAGCGGTGGCAGCGTTGGGTTAAAGGCGGCGTTTTCGGCATAGCTGCCGCTAAAGATACGACCATCCCGACACTGCAGTGCGACACCGCTAGGAGATTTGCTGTATGGCGTGTGACTTTTGTTGGCCGCGCGAATGGCTGCCTGAGCCAGGTCATCACCGGACAGGGCAAAACCGTGGTCTTGTTCGTCCATCAGCAGTGTTTTGATCTCAAGATCTTTCGGGCCAAAGGCATCAGGCAGGTAATCCCCCAGCGTATGCGGTGCACGGCCAGGCAGGTTAATGCGCAGTTGCAGCCCGCTGTTCAGCTCATTCATAAACTGACGGCAGTGACCACACGGCGTGTAGTTAACGGTGATGGCATTCAGCGCTTTTTCACCGCGCAGCCATGCATGGCTGATGGCGCTCTGCTCAGCGTGAACAGTCTGTTGCATGGTCGCGCCCAGAAACTCCATATTTCCGCCGAAGTACCATGTCCCGCTGATGCCGCGCGCAATGGCCCCGACGTTGAAGTGGGAGAGGTCAGCACGCGCACAGGCGGCGGCCAGTGGCAGCAGAGCAAAAGCCAGCGCGTCTTCGTCCAGTCCCGTTGCCTGTTTCAGCATCGTGACCTGCTCCGCCGTCAGCAGGGCGGGGAAATGCTCATCCGCCAGAATCGGGGTCAGAGCGGTTTGCAAATTCTCGGCAAGCTGGGCGAAAGCAGCTTGAAAACGTGGATGCATTGCGTTTGCCTCATAAAGGTTAATGGATCGGTAGTTTACGGAGCCGTTGGGGCTTTATATGTGATCCAGTTCTCAATATGTATGCAACTTATGAAATCAAAATGAAATTTGCGCGACGCATCGCAAATTTTAGCCCATTACCGCCAGAATCAGCGGGAAAATGAACGGGGCCAGCAGGGAGGTGATGATCCCGCAGATGACCAGCGCCAGTGAGCTAAACGCCCCTTCCTGATAATCCAGTTCTGCACAGCGGGCTGTCCCTAGTGCGTGCGAGGCGGTGCCCATCGACAGCCCACGTGCAGCTTTCGTATGAATACGCATCGCGTTCAGCAGGGTGTGGCCAAACACAGCACCCAAAATACCAACGAAAATCACACACATGGCGCTGATGGCTGGAATCCCTCCGAGGCTACCGCCCACCGCCATCGCAATTGGCGTGGTGACGGATTTTGGCAGGATGGAGGCCGCGATTTGTGGGGAAGCTCCCATCAACAGCGCTACCGACGTCCCGGTGATCATTGCCACCAGACTGCCCACAAAGCAGATCGTTATGATGGACTTCCAGCGAGCGCGGATCTGGTGAAGTTGCTCATATAAAGGAAAGGCGAGTGCCACAACGGCAGGCTGTAGCAAATCATTCAAAATTTTGCTGCCGGCAAAGTAGCGTTCGTAAGGAATGCCGGTGAGCAGCAGGAATGGAATAATCACCACCATGGCCACCAGCAGTGGATTCAGCAGCGGCATTTTGAAACGTGCGGCAAGTTTGCGTGCGGCGAAAAACACCACCAGGGTTAACGGTAGCGACCACCAGATATTGGCTATCATTTTTTTGTTTTCTCCCCGACAACTTTACGTTCACCATGCACCAGATGAGAGCTCCAGCTCACGACCAGGAATACCACCAGCGTACTGACCGCACAGGAGACAACGATCGGACCGAACTGGGCTTTAAGCAAATCAAAATACTGCATGACCCCGACTCCGATAGGCACGAAAAGCAGCGCCATATAGCGAATAAGGACGAAGCAGCCAGGGTTGACCCACTTTGCGGGTAGAATTTGCAACGCCAGTAAAACAAACAGGATTAGCATACCGATAATGCTACCGGGGATCGTGATAGGCAGCAGCGACGCGATGAAAATCCCGGCATACAGGCAGGCATAAATCAGGACGAATGCACGCAGATATTGCCAGATAATGTTCAATGATTTGCTCATGGAGAGAGTCCTTGCTGAAACGCATTCATCATACAATTAAACCTGAAAATGTGCCATGGATCACATCATGAATTTTGAGCATACCAGACATTCCAGAATGGAACGTCGGGCTTTCCACATACATACAGAGCAGATACTATAGCGCGTCTTTTTTCACAGGTACTGATATGCGTGTTTTACTGGCCCCAATGGAAGGTGTGCTCGACTCTCTCGTGCGCGAGCTTCTGACCGAGGTGAACGACTACGATCTCTGCGTGACGGAGTTTCTGCGCGTGGTCGATATGTTGTTGCCAGTAAAATCCTTCTACCGACTTTGCCCCGAGCTGTACAACCAGAGCCGTACCTCCTCCGGTACGCTGGTACGTATTCAGTTGCTCGGTCAGTACCCTGAATGGCTGGCGGAAAACGCTGCCCGCGCGGTCGAGCTCGGGTCTTACGGGGTGGATCTCAACTGCGGCTGTCCGTCGAAGCTGGTGAACGGCAGCGGCGGTGGGGCGACACTGCTGAAAGATCCAGAACTCATTTACCGTGGTGCGAAGGCGATGCGTGAAGCTGTGCCTGGGCATTTACCGGTGACGGTAAAGGTGCGTCTGGGCTGGGACAGCGACGCCAGGCAGTTTGAAATTGCCGATGCCGTACAGCAGGCCGGTGCTACGGAGCTGGTGGTGCATGGCCGCACGAAAGAAGATGGCTACAAAGCCGATCGTATCAACTGGCAGGCCATTGGTGAGATCCGTAAAAGGCTGACTATTCCGGTTATCGCCAACGGCGAAATCTGGGATTACGAGAGCGCGCAGGCGTGTCTGAAAGAGACGGGCTGCAATGCGGTGATGATTGGCCGCGGGGCGCTTAACGTACCTAACCTCAGCCGGGTGGTAAAATATAACGAACCGCGAATGCCGTGGGCAGACGTCGTCACGCTGCTGCAAAAATACAGTCGTCTGGAAAAACAGGGTGACACCGGGCTATATCATGTCGCGCGAATTAAACAGTGGCTGAGCTATTTGCGCAAAGAATATAGCGAGGCAACTTCTCTCTTTATGGAAATTCGGACATTAAGCAATTCTACCGATATTTGTTTTACTATTGATAATTATAGTTAATCATTGTCAATCTGTTTATTTGTTTATTTGTTTATTTGTTTATTTGTTTATTTGTTTATTTGTTTATTTGTTTATTTATTTATTTATTTATTTATTTATTTATTTGTTTGTTTGTTTGTTTTTAAGTAACCCAGTAGAGTTCCAATTTATAGAAGGGAGTGAGAAGTAATTTAAAGAATAAGAGGGAGCTTCTGCCCCCTCTTACTGTTAATTTTATATTAGCTTCTCACCATTTTCTTTCCATCTTTTTCTAACTAAAGATTCAAATTTTATATCTTTGAGGTCTAGTTTATCTGCATGTTCTAATATTATAACTTGAGGCATAAACCCAGATTTTTCTTTGATGTAATTTAAAATGGTTACAATAGTGTTAAATATATTTTCCACTTGTTTTAGATCTGAATCTTTCTCTTTTTGATTATTAAACCCGGAAGGGAAATAAACTTGACTTGGTTGATCTAAAAAAAGGAAGGTTGGAATACATGATTTTTCCTCTGTAGCCAGTAAATATAAAATAGATAAAAATAAAGATAAATGACAAGCTAACCAATTTGCACCACTTCCCATTTCATGTAGCCTAATCTCTTGGTCTCCCAATTTATGATAAAAATCGAAAGACTGAAGAGAAAAATGAAGATTTGCTGGTTTTAACTCTTCTTCAAAATCGAGTTGATTACAAATTTGCGTCATTATAGAGTTTAATCTTTTCTCATATGTGTGATATTTTTCTGCAAGATTGTATGTTGCAATATCCTTTTCTAGTCTTTCTATTCTAGATCTTAATTCTTTTGTTGAGTCATCTGAGTTTATTATTTCATTGTTATTTAAATAAACAGAAATTAGAGTGCTTACTTGTCCGCGCATGAAGTTTGCTTTCTCGCGGAAACTTTTTGATTTGGCTAATTCTAATTTATTTTTCTCAAAAGCTTTAATTTTTCCATTTAATATTCGTAAGTTTTTCTTTATATCGTCACGTTGTTTAATAAGATTTTCCATTTCAGTGGTAATATCTTCGTGGAAAATTTGAAGTTTTGAAAGATCTTGCACTAAAGCTGTTTGATGTTGAATTAGAGACTCTAATTCCGTAGATAATACAGTTTGCTTGCTTTCACAAAGGGGGCATTTCAATATGTCTGGTGAAGAAATATCAAATGTTTTTCTTATTTTATTCAGCTCAGTTGCATGCTCAACAGAGATTGCATTACATAACTCTAATTTAGATATTTTTTCATTAACACTTGCTAGTTCAAGATTATAATTATCTTGAGCTTTTATATAATCTCTGTACAAACTTTCTGTTTGCCCTGAGCCATATGCCATATCTGGTACTGAGGGAAGATCAGTTGCAATCTTTAATATTTGGTCATAGTTTAAGTCCTCAGTTAATTTATAATCAATAAATGCTAAGTAATTTTCAATTAGATCCTTTAAAGTTTTTTTCTTTTGATCATACGTGGCTTTATAATTTCTTTCTAACTTCTCTTGAGTTCTGAGTTTTTTATATGTGTCATCAAGTTCACGAATTAATCTGTAATAATTTCCATCTACCCAGCCAAGAAATATTGGTAATTCCTTAATTGTTCTATCTCGTTTGATAAAATCATGGAATCGATAAAATAGAGCATGTTTATTGGCAATTAAATTCTGATGTTGGAATAATAAAGAAACAGCATTTCTAATAGAGGCCTTTCCATGATGGAAACTATTTTCATCGTCTCTTAAATTAGATACAGATAATCCGAGATAACTTTCAAATTTTTTCTGAGCTTCTTTCATTGATACAGCGGGTATTTTTTCAAAATACCTTAAACTTAATGGTGATATTTTTGTAATATCAACTTCTTGTCTAATGTATGCTTTGGAACTCATTCCTGTCTTAAATGCAGGTCTACCGATAACAATGAAGCTTTTATCTAATTGAAATACAATTGAATAGAAATCCGAAAAGGATGTTATTATTCCTTTCGGGATACTGGAAGTTTTGGAAAATAAACAATAGTCAACTATTTCTAACAATGCACTTTTACCAGTTTTAGAATCTCCAGTTATAACATTCACACCATCCGTGAATTCGACAAATCTATGCTCACCATTATTATTGAATATATTTATAGATTTAATAATAGCTTTCATTTAGATTGCTCCAAATTTGATAATGATATCTAATGAGTCTTCTTTTGCCAACATTGCGCCAAGGTTATATGCAGCCTTATAATGTTTCTTTTTATACTCATCATTTTCTGTAATGGATTTTATTGGTTCATGAAGAGTAATGTGACTGTTTATGGATAATTTACCTAATGATGATAATATAATAATGGCTTTTTTAGTAACTGGTTTATAATGTTCAATATTCCATTTTGACTTAAAATATGAGCTTTGCAAGTTACTATTAGTTAATAGTTTACTCATGTTTGATTTAATGTTGCCTTTCGAGAGATGTTCTAAAGCATTCTCATCGAGCAAAATAGGAATTGCAAGGAAGATTAATTCAAATTCTAATCCATCTTTTTTTATTCTTTGCGCACCACTTAAAAAACTTTCGAGTAAAGAAGCGATCCATAAAGGAGAGTGTAATAATGCAATAAGATCAATCGGTTTCATTCTTCTTTACCTCAAAATGCCATGAGAAATTTTTCTGCTCAACATGAGAATGAACTCTTCCCTTCTGGTAATATTTTTCCATGGAATGTACATTCCGTATTTGTTTCGTTTCTAACAGCAAACAGTCTGAGTACATAATTTTTGATTGATTTGTTACATTAATCGGGGTACTCATTAATTGCAAACTATTGATATGTTTTAATTTTAATAAATCGAGATCTTGTAATAAATCATCTTCAAAATCTTCAAGATGATTTACCAAAGTTGAATGCAACCTAAGAAGTTTTAGTAAGCTTTTTTCTGAGCGAAGATAATCTATTACTGCATCAGTTATCATCTTTTCGCCAAGCTCTATAGATTCTAGTTCCTTAACGAAATAGTAATTATTTGATTTTTCCTCTATGACATCTGTTTTAGACACTACTGGAAATGGATAATCTTTCTGAACATAAGGCATCGAAAAACCTATCATTTCTCTTATGAACTCATTATATTCTATATGCCACATATCTGAGTTTTTGATTGCTTTTAATGATATAAAACCCAACATTCTTTCTATGAAGGATTCCTTGTGAATGTCAGGGATTAATTTAAAAGCATCATGTGATTTAAGTTCCTCAAGCTTATCCATTATGTTTGGCTGCGATGATATTATATTTATTTTATCAAGAAGAGATAAAATCTCTTCATCACTTCGTAGTAATAATTCATTATGATATTTCTGTATTGTTTGGGTAGGTATGACTTTCTTTAATCGTTCTTTTTTTATCTTTGATGATAAATTATTCCAATCGAAAAATATTGACTCTTCTTTAATGTCTGAAGTTGTTAATAATTCAAATCGTGTGAAGCCTGAATAAACTGCATGCTCAGACATTAAGTTATATAATGTCTTCCAAAAGTCTCTGTGTGTATCATTAAGAAATGTATCAGACATATGATGTTTAACTTCAGTACTAGTTCCATTATGAGCTACATCACCAAAGCATTCGATCCAAATAATATCATTCTCTTTTCCACTCAAGCATCTTTCTAAAGCTATAAATTTCTGGTATTCGAAACCCAATATGTTTGAGGTGGCATTATTAGATACTCCTGACATGATTACCTCCCTGATATATAAATGAAGTCTACTATAACTCCTATATAGAGTAACTTGTAAACAAAAATTTTAATACTGTGTGAATATACAGGAAAATGTTGTTTCGATATGTTTTTTTAAGAAATGACATTACTGGATATTCATTTTATTTGAAATGGTTAACTTTGTTAATTAATTGTTGATTTGACTTATCATCTTTATGCAGCGCTTCTTCCGCGACAGCGGGATTCAGCTTGAGGTAACGGATGACGACCGCGAGGCGCTGAAATCGACCGTCGATTTTATCTCGTTCAGCTACTACATGACGGGCTGCGTCACCGTGGATGAGGCCCTCAACCAGCAGGCGCGCGGCAACATCCTGAGCATGGTGCCTAACCCGCATCTGGCAAGTTCTGAATGGGGCTGGCAGATTGACCCCATCGGCCTGAGTACCCTGTTAAACGTGCTCTGGGATCGCTATCAGAAGCCATTGTTTATCGTGGAAAATGGCCTCGGGGCGAAGGATAAACCGGATGCGAACGGCGTGGTGCAGGATGACCATCGCATCAGCTACCTTAACGACCACCTGGTGCAGGTGCGTGAGGCAATTGATGACGGCGTTGAGGTGATGGGGTATACCAACTGGGGGCCAATCGACCTGGTGAGCGCGTCTAAAGCTGAACTCTCCAAGCGCTACGGCTTTATTTACGTCGATCGCGATGACAGCGGTAACGGCACGCTGGCGCGCAGCCGTAAGAAAAGTTTCTACTGGTATAAAGAGGTTATTGCGACGAAAGGAGCTTCGCTGAAAGTCTGATATCAGGAACGTTGCCCGGCGCAGAGCCGGGCAAATAGATCAGAAAATCATCTTGAATACGCCGGTAACCACTAAGAGCCCTATCAGAAATATAATTAAAATAACCCAAAGTAATATTTTCATTCCTTTCTCCCGCTCATGTATGTCCTGAATAAGTGTAGCAGCGTATTTATATTTGGCGTGAATGCATTGAATTTAATTATTCTCTTTGGGAATAAATTTCCGGGTATTAAAATGTATGACAATTTGTGGATTGCCACGCGTTACTAAAAAAAAGAGCGACATCGAGCGTAACGTGCGCCTTTATTTTTTGAGTGTATGGCGTCATGAAACGTTCTCTTATTTTATCTCTGAGTGCTCCCTTCGCTTTTATTCTGGCAGCCTGTGCGCCTGAACATGTCACGGTATCTCCCCTTAAAACGCAAACCGCTGTGGCGTCGGTGAATACGGTTCTGAATCATCAGGACTGGCCGAAAAATGAGTGGTGGAAAGCGTATAACGATCCCCAGCTTAACGGGCTGATTGCAAAAGCGTTGAGCGATGCGCCGGATATGCAGATTGCCCGCCAGCGTATTACGCTTGCCGAAGCTCAGGCAAAAGCCACAATGGCTGCCGACGGTCCGCAAATTGATTTTTCAGCTGATGCAGAACGCCAGAAAATGTCTGCTGAAGGGCTCATGGGACCCTTTGCGATTACCGACCCGGCGGCAGGTACTACCGGGCCGTGGTACACCAACGGCACCTTTGGGCTGACCGCGGGCTGGGATCTCGATCTGTGGGGGAAAAATCGCGCGCAGGTTGAAGCCCGTATAGGCCGAGTGAATGCGCAAAAAGCGGAGCTGGAGCAAACCCGACAGCTGCTGGCCAGCAGCGTGGCCCGGCTCTACTGGGAGTGGCAAACTCAGGCCGCTATGCAGGATGTCCTCGTCCAGATCAAACATGAACAGGACAATATTATTGGCGCCGACCGCGAATTGTATCAGCACGGGATCACCTCTTCTGTGGAAGGGGTCGAAACGGATATCAACGCCAGCAAAACCGAAGAGAACCTGGCAGAAGTTAACGGGAAGATGAAAGCCGTTGAGGCGCGCCTGGTTGCGCTAACGAATTCCTCCACTGTAACGCTTTCGCGGCATGCACTGCCAACGGTCGATGCCTCGCTACCGTCGACGCTGGGGTATGAACTATTGGCGCGTCGACCGGATCTGCAGGAGGCGCACTGGTATATCGACGCTTCTATGAGCGAAGTGGAGGCGGCCAGAGCGGCTTTTTATCCTGATGTGAATCTGATGGCGTTCTTACAGCAGGATGCGCTCCACCTGAGCGATCTGTTTCGCTCTTCAGCGCAGCAGATGGGGGTGACAGCGGGGCTGACACTGCCGATTTTCGACAGCGGTAGACTGAATGCGAACCTTGATATTGCCCAGGCGCAAAATAATCTCTCGGTCGCCAGTTACAACAAAGCGGTAGTGGAGGCAGTTAATCAGGTGGCACGTACAGCCAGTGAAGTCGAAACCCTGATGGTGAAAAATCGTCAACAGCAGCAGGTCGAAAATGATGCGGCGCGGGTTGTGGCTCTGGCGCAGGCACGGTTTAGTGAGGGTATCATTGCGGGCTCACGGGTCAGTGAAGCCAGAATACCGGCACTCAAAGAACACCTCGCCGGGTTGATGCTGAAAGGTCAGTATATTGACGCCACGCTGCAGCTGACGTCGGCACTGGGTGGTGGCTATCATCATAGCTGAAAGGGGTCATCAATCCTCATCGCGGGTTTTCTCGCGATGCTTCAGCCACAGCCGTACTGCAATCACCACCACAACCACCAGAATTAACCACGCCCAGTGCTTCAGGTGCTGGTCAAGGTTATGCAGCCATGGACCAATCACTTCGCCACCGACGTAACCGAGCGTCGTAAAGATAAGCGCCCAGGCAATCGCGCCAAGAATATTGAGCGGCAGGAAAATTTTCGGCGGCAGATGGCTGGCACCTATCAGTATCGGGCCGATAATTCGAAAGCCGTACATAAAGCGTGTGCCAATGACGAACAGATAGGGATGACGCTGGATCAGTCTTTGGGCGCGGCGAATTTTCTTGCGATGTTTCGTAAAACGCTTCAGGAGCCCTGGTCCGAAACGCAGTCCCAGAAAGTAGAGCAGCTGGTCGCCAATCATTCCCCCCAGGGCGACTGCGGCGACGACCAGCGGGAATTTCAGTAAACCCTGATGCGCGGCGACGCCGCCTAACAATGTGATGGTTTCGCCTTCTGCCACGCTACCAACGACCAGCGCGGCGTATCCATATTGCTCAATAAGATTGTTGATATCCATTACGTAAACGTCATCTCCCTCGGTATACCTCCGTTAATCATATACCCCATGAATCAACAGCGGGGAAATCAACGGAAATTTCCTGCTGTACATAAAATAATCTAAAGCCTGCATTATACTTAAAGTATCACTGACGGACCGACAACAAGGGGGCTCTATGAACCATGTCTGGGGACTTTTCTCCCATCCCGATCGTGAAATGCACGTCATCAAAAGTGAGAATGAAACCGTCTCGCATCATTACACGCACCATGTGTTGCTGATGGCCGCGGTGCCGGTAATATGCGCTTTTATCGGAACAACTCAAATTGGCTGGAACTTCGGGGATGGCACCGTGGTTCAGCTTTCATGGTTTACCGGGCTTTATCTGGCCATCATCTTTTATGGCCTGATGCTGGCGGGGGTTGCCGTCATGGGGCGTGTCATTCACTGGATGGCGCGTAACTACCCGCAACGTCCATCGCTGGCGCACTGTATGGTCTTCGCCGGATATGTCGCGACCCCGCTGTTTTTAAGCGGTATTGTTGCGCTCTATCCACTGGTCTGGTTGTGCGCGCTGATCGGTACCATTGCCCTCTTTTACACCGGTTATTTGCTGTATCTGGGGGTTCCAACCTTCCTGAATATCAATAAAGAAGAGGGCCTGAGCTTCTCCAGTTCAACACTCGCCATCGGCGTGCTGGTGCTGGAGGCGTTACTGGCGCTGACGGTAATTCTTTGGGGTTATGGATACCGTCTCTTCTAAGTTCACTGCATTGCTGGCGTAAATGCCAGCAATGCAGCATCTGCTCACGATTATCCGCTGGCGACAAAGCGCGGTGACGGCTATGATGCCGAAGCCAGCCTGTGTTTACCATCAACACAGGCGGTGTACGTCATTACGTGCGTGAATAATTATCAGAAGTCTCACCATGCTGAAATTCCGAGTCTCTTTACTTAGCCTGGCACTGTTGCTGGGGGCGTCTGCTGCCGTGCCAGCCATCGCCAAAACGCCCGCGGTGACCGCCGCTGCTGCCCAGCCACAAATTGCCTCCGGCAGCGCGATGATTGTTGATCTCAACACCAATAAGGTCATTTACGCCAGCCATCCGGACCTGGTGCGTCCGATTGCCTCCATTACCAAATTAATGACCGCGATGGTGGTGCTTGATGCACATCTGCCGCTGGACGAAAAACTGAAAGTGGATATTAGCCACACGCCGGAGATGAAAGGAATTTATTCCCGTGTGCGACTGAACAGTGAAATCAGCCGTAAAAATATGCTGCTGCTGGCGCTGATGTCATCTGAAAACCGCGCTGCGGCGAGCCTCGCCCACCACTATCCGGGCGGCTACGACGCATTTATTCGTGCGATGAATGCGAAAGCCAAATCGCTGGGGATGAACAATACGCATTATGTTGAACCGACAGGTCTGTCGATTAACAACGTCTCCACCGCCCGCGATCTGACAAAACTGCTGATCGCCAGCAAACAGTACCCGCTGATTGGTCAGCTCAGTACTACCCGTGAAGAGACGGCGACGTTTGCGAACCCGGCCTATACGCTGCCGTTCCGCAATACTAACCATCTGGTTTACCGGGATAACTGGAATATCCAGTTAACGAAAACCGGTTTTACTAATGCCGCGGGACACTGTCTGGTCATGCGTACGGTCTTTAACGGCAAACCGGTAGCGCTGGTGGTGATGGATGCCTTCGGCAAATACACCCACTTCGCGGATGCTAGCCGACTGCGTACCTGGATTGAAACGGGGAAAGTGCAGCCTGTTCCGGCTGCGGCATTGACCTATAAAAAGCAGAAAGCTGAACAGATGGCTACGGCGCAGAACGACTGAGCCACCTGTCACGCCGGGTGGCGGCTTCGCCTTACCCGGCTTACTCCGGCAGCGTCCAGTCTCCATCATTGAGTGGACGCTGCATAATCACCGTATCCCGCCAGTCGCCTTTCTTGTATCCCACGCTGCGCAACTGACCGACAATCTCAAAGCCGTGTTTTTTGTGCAGCCGTAACGAACCGGGATTATTACTGCCATCCCCCACAACGGCAATCATCTGACGCCATGGACCTTGTTCGCAGCGCGCAATTAGCGCACTCATTAATGCAGAGCCAAAACCGCGTCCGGTGGTGCTGGCATCCACGTAAATTGACTCTTCCAGAGTATAGCGATAGGCGTGTCGCGGGCGGTAAGGTGTGGCATAGCAATAGCCCACAACGATGCCGCGATAAAGAGCGATAAGCCACGGTAAACCGTTCTCTGCCACACCTTTCATACGTTGACGCATTTCATCAATGGTGGGGGGAACTTCTTCAAATGACGCACGCCCGTGAAGCACATGCCAGGCATAGATGGCCGCGATGGCATGCACATCATCGGGAAGGGCATCGCGCACTTCCAGTTCGGTTTCGGATAAAACATCAACAGCCGACATGATGTGCCTGCTCCTCGTTATAGAATGCCGGAGAAACGTTTCTCCGGCGTCAGACAGTTACTCTATTACGATTAAGGAGCGCTTAACAATCTCTCAAATTTGGCTGTAGGAATTAATCAGAAGCTTGCGTAATCTGCTATTCCGTGTCGGCACTCTCTTTCCAGTATTTCTTCCGCGTTGTTTTACCGATACCGGGGTTCATGCTGTTTGTAGGGTCATTCTGGCGATAAAACTGCTTAAGTGCGTCAGGGGCTTTATAAAGATGACCGACGTTGTGTTCTGCAGGATATTGTGCGCCACGTTCACGCAACAGAGTGAGCATCTGCTCTTTCAGTTCGTGTGCATCGACCCCTTTTTTAACGATGTAATCCTGATGGAAGACGTAGCACATAAAGTGGCCATAATAGAGCTTGTGTACCAGTTTGCTGTCGATCTCTGGCGGCAGGTGTTCAAACCACTCGGTATCGTTGCGTCGCAGGGCGATATCCAGTGCCAGAATATCTTCCACCTCTTCTGAATGCACCGCCTGATAACGGATGGCGGCACCCGCAGCGGCAAAACGGTGCAGGAAGGCTTTGCTGCCTTCTTCAGGGGTACAGGCAAAGAAATCCCCGTCGGCGGTTTTGAAGAATTCGCTCAGCCAGGTCTGCGCCTCGGTAATCCCGTCACCGGCCATTTTCAGCAGTAAATGGTGTTCATATTTGTCGCGCCAGGTTTTCATCCGCTCCGGTAAATGCGCCGGGAAGACGTTGCCTAACTTCTGCATAAAGCGATCAGTGAAGTGAGGTTTAAACAGCGATACTTTCTCCAGCATCGCATCGGTGCGGCCCTTCATCGTGAAGAAGAACGGCATTTTGTCGGTGCCGAGCTTGTCGATCATCAGGAAGGTGTCTTTGCCGTAGCGCTCGGCAATGTCGTAAATATCCCGGTGCATATATTCGCCCGCCACGGGCAGGTGCGTGAATTCACCCAGAATATGGCGACGGATCTCGGTCAGAACCTCAGGCTGATTGGTACCGATGTAAAACACCTGTTGTTTTTTCTCTGCCGGGAATGTGTCGAGGCGTACCGCAAAAACCGCCAGCTTGCCCGCGCAGCCAGAAGATTCAAACAGACGATCCGGATCGGCGTTATAACGGGCTGGCGTATCGGCTTCGATATCCCTTACGCGGGTAACGTAATCGTGATCGTGTGCATGACGGCCATCGTGCTGAACGTCTTCATCTTTAACGCGATCATCGTCAAGTTTGCTGAGGATTTGTTCCGGCGTAACGCCCAGATCAATCCCCAGATGGTTAACCAGTGTCAGTTTGCCGTTTTCGTCAATACGGGCAAAAAGCGACATCTCGGTATAAGCGGGGCCACGCTGTACCAGTGAGCCGCCGGAGTTGTTGCAGATCCCTCCGACCACAGAGGCGCCAATGCAGGACGAACCGATCACCGAGTGCGGCTCACGACCCAGCGGCTTAAGTGCTTTTTCCAGGGAGTAGAGCGTTGTACCAGGGAAGGCGAGCACCTGCTCGCCTTTATCCAGCAGGTGTAATTTGTCGAGGCGCAGGGTGCTGATGATGACAATGTCACGATCGTAATCGTTGCCATTCGGCGTTGAGCCTTCGGTCAGGCCGGTATTGGCCGCCTGCATTAAAATAATCTTGTCTGCGGTGACGCAGGCGCTCAGCACGCGCCACAGTTCCAGCAGCGTACCGGGGAAAACCACCGCCAGCGCCTCACCCTGACCGGAGCGAAAACCCTTACGGTAGCGGGCGGTTTTGGCCGGGTCGGTAAGCAGGTGAGAGGAGCCAACCAGGCGCGACAGTTCGTTGATAAACGTCGTGTTATTGTGAGTTTGAACAGAAGACATCTTCCACTCCTTGTGGTGGGGCAAATTTCTCGCTGTAAAGCATAGCGCGATTAACTGTTAAGCGGTCGAGTATTCACGAGAAAAATCAGAGAATAACCCTGCAACGTTCAGAGGGTTTGTGGCACACTGCGCCTTTCGCACGGTTTGGCCGAGATCTTCCGGCGGTTATTGATGAGAGAGTATAACAACATGAAATGGCTATGTTCTGTAGGTGTTGCCGTCAGCCTGGCGCTGCAACCCGCGCTGGCAGAGGATTTGTTTGGCAATCATCCGCTTACGCCTGAAGCCCGGGACGCGTTTGTGACGGAATTGCTCAAGAAAATGACGGTCGATGAGAAAATCGGCCAGTTGCGTCTTATCAGCGTTGGCCCGGATAACCCGAAAGAGGCCATCCGTGAAATGATTAAGGATAGTCAGGTCGGGGCGATTTTTAATACCGTCACCCGTCAGGATATCCGCAAAATGCAGGACCAGGTGATGGAACTCAGTCGCCTGAAAATACCGCTGTTCTTCGCCTATGACGTGCTGCACGGTCAGCGCACCGTCTTCCCTATCAGCCTTGGTTTAGCCTCCTCCTTTAACCTCGACGCGGTGAAAACCGTGGGACGAGTTTCCGCGTATGAAGCGGCAGATGATGGCCTGAATATGACCTGGGCACCGATGGTCGACGTCTCCCGCGATCCGCGCTGGGGCCGTGCGTCCGAAGGCTTTGGTGAAGATACGTATTTAACCGCCACGATGGGTAAAACCATGGTGGAAGCGATGCAGGGCAAAAGCCCGGCAGACCGTTACTCTGTCATGACCAGCGTTAAGCATTTCGCCGCTTACGGTGCAGTGGAGGGCGGCAAAGAGTACAACACCGTCGATATGAGCCCGCAGCGCCTGTTCAACGATTATATGCCGCCGTACAAGGCTGGTCTGGACGCGGGCAGCGGTGCGGTAATGGTGGCGCTGAACTCGCTGAACGGCACACCTGCGACGTCTGATTCCTGGCTGCTGAAAGACGTATTGCGCGACCAGTGGGGCTTTAAGGGCATCACCGTTTCTGACCACGGTGCCATTAAAGAACTGATCAAACACGGTACCGCATCCGATCCGGAAGATGCCGTGCGCGTGGCGCTCAAGTCCGGCATTAACATGAGCATGAGCGACGAGTACTACAGCAAATACCTGCCGGGGCTGGTGAAGAGCGGCAAGGTAACGATGGCGGAGCTGGACGATGCCACGCGTCACGTGCTGAACGTGAAATATGACATGGGGCTGTTTAACGATCCGTACAGTCACCTGGGGCCAAAAGACTCTGACCCGGTAGATACCAACGCCGAAAGCCGCCTGCATCGTAAAGAAGCGCGTGAAGTCGCGAGTGAAAGCCTGGTGCTGCTGAAGAACCGCCTCGACACACTGCCGCTGAAAAAATCCGGTACCATTGCCGTGGTAGGCCCGCTGGCTGACAGCAAGCGCGACGTGATGGGGAGTTGGTCCGCAGCGGGCGTCGCTGACCAGTCCGTGACCGTGCTGACGGGTATTAAGAACGCGGTCGGTGAAAACGCCAGGGTGGTCTATGCCAAAGGGGCTAACGTCACTAACGATAAAGACATCGTGACGTTCCTCAACCAGTATGAGGAAGCGGTGAAGGTTGACCCTCGTACGCCGAAAGAGATGATCGATGAAGCGGTTAAGACGGCAAAACAGTCTGATGTCGTTGTGGCGGTTGTGGGAGAAGCGCAGGGGATGGCGCATGAAGCTTCCAGCCGTACTGATATCACCATTCCGCAAAGCCAGCGCGATTTGATCGCTGCCCTGAAAGCGACCGGCAAGCCGCTGGTGCTGGTGTTGATGAATGGTCGTCCGCTGGCGCTGGTAAAAGAGGACCAGCAGGCTGACGCCATTCTGGAAACCTGGTTCGCCGGTACCGAAGGCGGTAACGCGATTGCCGACGTACTGTTTGGCGATTATAACCCGTCGGGCAAATTGCCGATGTCCTTCCCGCGCTCCGTTGGTCAGATCCCTGTTTACTACAGCCATCTGAACACCGGTCGTCCGTACAACGCCGACAAACCGAACAAGTACACGTCTCGTTACTTCGACGAAGCTAACGGCCCGCTGTATCCGTTTGGTTATGGCCTGAGCTACACCACCTTCAAGGTCTCTGACGTGAAAATGTCGTCCCCGAGCCTGAAGCGTGACGGTAAAGTGACAGCCAGTGTTGAGGTGACTAACACCGGTAAACGCGAAGGGGCTACGGTGATCCAGATGTACGTCCAGGATGTGACGGCCTCCATGAGTCGTCCGGTGAAGCAGCTGCGTGGCTTTGAAAAGGTCAACCTGAAACCAGGTGAAACCAAAACCATCAGCTTCCCAATTGACGTGGACGCGCTGAAGTTCTGGAATCAGCAGATGAAATACGATGCTGAGCCTGGCAAATTCAACGTGTTTATCGGCGTGGATTCTGCCCGGGTGAATAAAGGCGAGTTCGAACTGCTGTAATCTTTCCTTCCTTTGCATCCCCCGTTCGCGGGGGATGATTCTTACCTTATGCTAAAAAGTCATTTTGACGGTTAATCGCGCCGTTTTAAGCTACGCTTTTCTCTCAAGCCTCTGAAAAAGGCAGCAAAAAATATGAGGATAGCGGAATGACGATTGCAAAGGGGATGTTGGGATCTGCGGTGCTGCTGGCGGCACTAAGTCTGCCGTTACAGGCAGCGGAGCCGGTAAAAGTGGGCTCAAAGATAGATACCGAAGGCGCGCTGCTCGGCAATATCATTTTGCAGGTGCTCGAAAGCCACGGCGTCAAAACCGTCAATAAAGTCCAGTTGGGCACTACACCTGTCGTGCGCGGCGCGATTACCTCCGGTGAGCTGGATATCTACCCGGAATACACCGGTAACGGGGCATTCTTCTTCAAAGATGAAAACGATCCGGCATGGAAAAACGCCAAAGCCGGATATGACAAAGTCAAAAAGCTCGATGCTGAACAGAACAAGCTGGTCTGGCTGACTCCGGCTCCGGCCAACAACACCTGGACTATCGCGGTGCGTAAAGACGTGGCGGAGAAAGGTAAGCTGACCTCGCTGGCGGATCTCAGCCGTTACCTGAAAGAGAAGGGCGACTTTAAGCTTGCGGCGTCGGCAGAATTTATCGAGCGTCCTGATGCGCTACCTGCGTTCGAAAAAGCCTATGATTTCAAGCTTGACCAGGCGCAACTGCTCTCTCTGGCAGGCGGCGATACGGCGGTGACCATCAAAGCCGCAGCACAGCAAACCTCTGGCGTAAACGCGGCAATGGCCTACGGTACCGACGGTCCGGTGGCAGCGCTTGGTCTGCAAACCCTGTCCGATCCAAAAGGCGTGCAGCCGATTTATGCCCCGACGCCGGTGGTACGTGAGGCAGTGCTGAAAACCTACCCGGAGATTGCCGACTGGCTCAAACCTGTTTTTGAAAAACTGGATGAAAAAACGCTGCAACAGTTGAATGCCAGCATTGCCGTCGAGGGGCTGGATGCCAAAAAAGTGGCCGCCGACTTCCTGAAACAACAAGGGCTTGTGAAGTAACGGGAAAAGCTGTGCCAATAAAATGTCATAACCGCGTACTGCTGTTGTTGGCCTGTGTGACCATCGCAGCAGTCGCGTTACCGTTTGTGAATGTCGCCCCTAATCGCCTGATGTCGGGGGAGGGGCGTGCTCTCTGGGAAGTCTGGTCGCTTACGCCGTGGTTGCTGGCGGTGGCGCCGGGGGCGTGGGTTGCGCTATCGCTCTGGCAAGGTCGTACAGCGCAATGGTTGACGTTACTGCTCTCTGAAGGGCTCTTTATCACCCTTTTCTGGGGAGCCGGGCTTGCGGCAACGCATATGGTGTCGGCGGAAAGTCCGCTGGCAAGAACGACGGTGGGGAGCGGCCTGTGGCTGTGGCTGGCGTTGTGCCTGCTCGCCTGCAGCGATGCTATACGTCGCCTCATCTCTGCGTCCGTCTGGCGCTGGGTACTTAATGCGCAGATATGGGTTATTCCATTGCTCCTGCTTTTTAGTGGCGAGCTGAACAATCTCTCGCTGTTAAAGGAGTACGCCAACCGTCAGGAGGTGTTTGATGATGCCCTGACGCAACATCTGACCATTCTCTTCGGTACGCTCTTCCCTGCTCTCCTGCTCGGGATCCCACTGGGCATGTGGTGTTATCGCCATCCTTCACGTCAGGGGGGAGTTTTTGCCGTGCTGAACGTTATCCAGACTATCCCTTCCGTTGCGCTATTTGGTCTGCTGATTGCCCCCCTGGCCGGGCTGGTGAAGTCATTTCCTGTGTTGGGAACAATAGGTATAGCCGGAACGGGATTAACCCCCGCCCTGATCGCGCTGGTGTTGTATGCACTGTTGCCGCTGGTGCGTGGTGTGGTTGCGGGCTTAAGCCAGGTCGCCCCGGATGTGCTGGAAAGCGCCCATGCGATGGGGATGAGCACGCGACAATGTTTCTGGCAGATACAGCTACCGCTGGCACTGCCCCTGCTGCTGCGTAGCCTGCGGGTAGTGGCGGTTCAGACCGTCGGCATGGCGGTCATTGCGGCGCTGATTGGGGCGGGCGGTTTTGGCGCGCTGGTATTCCAGGGGCTGCTGAGTAGTGCCCTGGATCTGGTGCTATTAGGCGTGGTTCCCACGATTGCGCTGGCGGTTGTCGTCGACGCGCTGTTTGCCTTATGGCTCGCGCTGCTCAGGAGAAGAGCCAATGATTGAATTTCATGATGTTAGTAAAACTTTTGCGGGACGCCCGGCGGCAAGCCACCTGAACCTGAACTTTGCCGAGGGTGCGTTTTCCGTGCTGATAGGTACCTCTGGCTCGGGAAAATCCACCACCCTGAAGATGATCAATCGTCTGGTTGAGCATGATAGCGGTTTGATCCGCTTTGCCGGAGAGGAGATCCGCAGCCTGCCGGTGCTGGAATTGCGTCGCCGGATGGGATATGCCATTCAGTCGATAGGCCTGTTTCCTCACTGGACAGTGGCGCAGAACATTGCCACCGTACTGCAACTGGAGAAGTGGTCGCGGGCAAAAATAGCTGACAGGGTTGATGAACTGATGTCTTTGCTGGGGTTAGAGCCCGCACTGCGTGATCGCTATCCGCACCAGCTTTCCGGGGGACAGCAGCAGCGAGTGGGGGTAGCGCGCGCCCTGGCGGCCAACCCACAGGTATTGTTGATGGATGAACCCTTTGGTGCGCTTGACCCGGTCACGCGCGGGGCGCTACAGGCGGAAATGACCCGTATTCACCGCATTCTCGGACGCACGATCGTTCTCGTGACACACGATATTGATGAAGCCCTGCGTCTGGCCGACCATCTGGTGTTGATGGATCACGGCGAAGTGGTTCAGCAGGGGACCCCGCTCGAACTGTTAAGCCACCCGAAAAGTGATTTTGTGCGTGAGTTTTTTGGCCGTAGTGAACTGGGGGTCAGGCTGCTCTCTCTGCGGACGGTCAGCGACTATATGCGTCGGGAAGATGCGGCTGTGGGTGGTGAACCGTTGCAGGAGCAGATGAGCCTGCGGGATGCGCTCTCCGCGTTTGTTGCAGGTCAGTGTGAGGTGCTACCTGTTGCGGACGCCCTCGGTGCGCCGTGTGGTGCTTTGCATTTTCGCGATCTGCTGGCTGGGGAGGTGATACGTGAAGACACTGCGTGATCCGCTTCTCTGGCTGGTAGCCATCTTTGTCGCCTTACTGTTTCTGATGCCACACAGCGCGGCGCTGTTCAGCACCCTTTTTCCTGGGCTGCCACGACCGGTCTATCAGCAGGAGAGCTTTATTAATCTTGCTCTGGCACATCTCTGGCTGGTGGCCCTCTCAAGCGCTATTGCTGTTGTGCTGGGAGTGGGGGCTGGCATTGCGGTGACACGGCCAGCAGGCCGGGAATTTCGTCCGCTGGTTGAGACGATAGCGGCCATTGGTCAGACGTTTCCACCGGTGGCGGTGCTGGCGATAGCGGTTCCGGTCATGGGCTTTGGTCAGCAGCCGGCAATTATTGCGCTGATTTTATATGGCGTATTGCCCATTCTGCAGGGCACGCTGGCGGGTATCGCGGCAGTACCTGCGTCTGTATTGAGTGTGGCTGAAGGGATGGGGATGAGTCGTGGGCAGCAACTACGTAAGGTTGAATTGCCGTTAGCCGCACCTGTGATTATTACCGGGATCCGCACGTCGGTGATTATCAACATCGGAACGGCAACAATTGCTTCGACGGTAGGAGCCAATACGCTGGGAACGCCGATTATTATCGGCTTAAGCGGGTTTAATACGGCCTATATTGTGCAGGGGGCGGTGCTGGTTGCGCTGGCGGCAATCGTCGTCGATCGTGTTTTTGAGCGGCTGGCGCTGCACCTCAGCCGACACCGCCGCGAACAATAAACGAATATCCTGCCAGCATCACGCCACCGATACCGCTTACGGCCATCAGGACAAAAAGGGTAATAATGGCCAGTTTGGTTGCCTTCATCATCTGCTCCTGTTGTTAACGGAACAATTATACGGTGAAGCGCAGCTGTTAATGAACCATTAAATGCCGTTACGGTTCATCCGGGCCAAGTGAATAAACCGGGTAACCATGTTCACGCCATTCCGTCAGCAACTGTTGCTGCGAGGCGGATGGCACTTCGCCACACCAGACCAGCAGAGTCTGACCATCGAAAAATTCGGGCCGCAGCTGCGCCAGCGAATGCGCAAGGACATCCACGCGCCAGCCCTTTTGCGTTGCAATCCATGCCTCCAGCCACAGGCGGGTGGTATCGTGTACGTTCCAGCCGACCACCAGCGCATCTTTCCCGGCCTTGTTCTTGGCGGAGGCAAGGCAGACGGCAATGTAGTTGATAAGCACACCATCAAGCATACTGAGCAACGCCTGCAGGGTGGACTGCTGGCACTGCAGACGACGGCGAAGCGGAATGAAAAGATGTGTGATCAGTGTTTGTGCCGGATAATCGCGCCCTTGCTCTTTTATCCATGTACGCAGGCGCTGCAGGTTGCCTGCCTGCAGAAGTCTTAGCAGGGTTTCCTGTTGTTCGCGCCAGAGGTGCTGTGTGTCAGGATCGTCCTGGCAAAGCAGCGACTTTACTTTGCCAACCTGCACACCGTTGTCGATCCAGCTTTTAATCTCACGGATCCGGTCGATATCGGCATCGTTGAAAAGGCGATGTCCGCCATCTGTTCTTTGCGGCTTGAGTAATCCATACCGCCGTTGCCACGCCCGTAGAGTAACGGGATTGATATCACAAAGGAGTGCTACTTCACCTATTGTGTAAAGCGCCATATTCGCCCCCTGGCTCACGCTTTCCCAGTTTAAATGTAGACCCACTTTGCCGAACCAGGAAGGATTGATTGATTTTTGAACAAACATTGCGAAGCATGCGCGATATTCAGAAAAAGGTGTGATAACGGACACGATTTTGCGCTTTTTTGGGGTGCTTCAAAGAAAGTAACCCCTTATCAGTGTATGTTACGCGTTTTTAGCGTGTGCGGTTTTGAGTATGTACGAGTTTAATCTGGTGCTGCTGTTGCTTCAGCAGATGTGCGTGTTCCTTGTCATTGCCTGGCTGATGAGTAAAACGCGCCTGTTTATTCCGCTGATGCAAGTCACTGTCCGTCTGCCGCACAAATTCCTCTGCTACGTCGTATTTTCCATATTCTGCATTATGGGGACCTGGTTTGGCCTCCATATCGAAGACTCTATTGCTAATACACGCGCTATCGGCGCGGTGATGGGGGGATTGCTTGGCGGTCCCGTCGTCGGTGGTCTTGTCGGTTTAACGGGTGGCCTGCATCGCTATTCCATGGGCGGGATGACGGCACTCAGTTGCATGATCTCCACGATCGTAGAAGGGCTGCTCGGTGGCCTGGTGCATAGCTACCTGATCAAACGTGGCCGTCCGGATAAAGTCTTCAGCCCACTGACCGCAGGTGCGATTACCTTTGTCGCCGAAATGGCACAGATGGCGATCATTTTGCTGATCGCCCGCCCATTTGAGGATGCACTTCATCTGGTGAACAGTATTGCCGCCCCGATGATGGTGACCAACACCGTGGGTGCGGCGCTGTTTATGCGCATTTTGCTCGATAAACGTGCCATGTTTGAGAAGTACACCTCGGCGTTTTCCGCAACAGCGCTGAAGGTTGCCGCGTCGACGGAAGGGATACTGCGCCAGGGCTTTAACGAAGAAAACAGCATGAAGGTTGCGCTGGTTCTCTATAAAGAGCTGGATATCGGTGCCGTGGCGATAACCGACCGTGAGCGGCTGCTGGCCTTTACCGGTACCGGGGATGATCACCATTTGCCTGGTAAACCCATCTCATCAGCCTATACGTTGCGCGCCATTGAAACCGGCGAAGTGGTTTATGCCGACGGTAACGAAGTGCCTTATCGCTGTTCGCTGCATCCGCAGTGCAAACTGGGTTCTACGCTGGTCATTCCGTTGCGCGGAGAAAACCAGAGAGTGATGGGTACCATCAAACTGTATGAAGCGAAAAATCGCCTGTTCAGTTCAATCAACCGCACGCTGGGGGAGGGGATAGCCCAGTTGCTTTCCGCACAGATCCTGGCCGGGCAGTATGAGCGCCAGAAGGCGTTGTTGACCCAGTCAGAGATTAAACTCCTGCATGCCCAGGTGAACCCGCACTTCCTGTTTAATGCCCTTAATACGCTGAAAGCGGTTATCCGTCGCGACAGCGATCAGGCCGCGCAGCTGGTGCAGTTTTTGTCGACCTTTTTCCGTAAGAACCTGAAGCGTCCCTCTGAGATCGTGACCCTGGCCGATGAGATTGAGCACGTTAATGCTTATCTGCAGATTGAGCAGGCACGTTTCCAGTCGCGCCTGCAGGTGTCGCTCTCCGTCCCGGATGAGCTGGCCCATCAACATCTTCCTGCTTTTACCCTGCAGCCTATTGTAGAAAATGCCATCAAACACGGTACCTCACAGCTTCTGGGTATCGGGGAGGTCACTATTTCCGCCAGTCGTTTTAATCATCATCTGGTGCTCGATATCGAAGATAACGCCGGGCTTTACCAGCCTTCCGCCTCAGGGGGTTTAGGCATGAGTCTGGTGGATAAACGTCTGCGTGCCCATTTTGGCGATGACTGCGGCATCACCGTCGCCTGTGAACCAGACCGATTCACCCGTATTACCGTACGACTGCCGCTGGAGGAAAACGCATGCTAAGAGTGCTGATTGTGGATGATGAGCCGCTGGCACGGGAAAACCTGCGCGTCCTGCTGCAGGAGCAGCCTGATATTGAGATTGTGGGTGAGTGTTCGAACGCCATTGAGGCTATTGGTGCTGTCCACAAACTGCGCCCGGACGTGTTGTTCCTCGACATTCAGATGCCCCGAATTAGCGGGCTGGAGATGGTCGGGATGCTTGATCCGGAGCATCGTCCCTACATCGTGTTTCTGACTGCGTTTGACGAATATGCCGTTAAAGCCTTTGAGGAGCACGCGTTTGATTATTTACTCAAGCCGATTGAAGAGAAGCGGCTGGAAAAGACCCTGACCCGATTACGCCAGGAGCGTACCGTTCAGGATGTCACGCTGTTGCCCGAGAACCAGCAGCCGCTGAAGTTTATTCCCTGTACCGGACACAGCCGGATTTATCTTTTGCAGATGGATGATGTGGCGTTTGTCAGCAGCCGTCTGAGCGGCGTATTTGTTACCAGTGCGGAAGGAAATGAAGGGTTTACCGAGCTGACCTTGCGGACGCTGGAGAGCCGCACGCCGCTCATTCGCTGCCATCGCCAGTATCTGGTGAACATGGCGCACCTGAAAGAGATCCGCCTGGAAGATAACGGTCAGGCAGAACTGGTGCTGCGCGCAGGGCAAACGGTGCCCGTTAGTCGTCGCTACCTGAAAAGTTTGAAAGAGGCGATTGGCCTGTAAAGCTGGTACACTGCGCGCCATTGCATCATCGACATTCGAAGGCTCTATGCTCAGTAACGATATACTCCGTAGCCTGCGCTACACCCTGAAAGCGAATAATAACGACATGGTGCGCATTCTTGCGCTCTCCGACATGGAGTCCACGTCGTCTGGTTTTGATATCTGGATGACCAAAGAAGACGAAGAGGGGTTTGTCCGCTGCCCGGACATTATTCTGTCTGGCTTCCTGAATGGTCTGATCTACGACAAGCGCGGTAAAGATGAGTCTGCGCCAGAGCTGGCGCTGGAGCGTCGCGTAAACAACAATACGGTGCTGAAAAAGCTGCGTATTGCGTTTTCACTGAAGACTGACGATATCCTGGCGATCATGACCGAGCAGAAATTCCGCGTGTCGATGCCAGAGATAACAGCCATGATGCGTGCACCGGACCATAAGAACTATCGCGAGTGCGGCGACCAGTTTATGCGCTATTTCTTGCGTGGGCTGACGAATCGCATACACAGCGCGAAACCATAAAAAAAGCCGGAGATAATCTCCGGCTTTTTTGTTATTTCACCTGCTGTCCCGGTTTTGCGCCTTCGTCAGGACTTAACAGGAAGATATCTTTTCCGCCAGGGCCTGCGGCCATCACCATCCCTTCAGAGATGCCGAAGCGCATTTTGCGTGGTGCCAGGTTTGCGACCATGACCGTCTGGCGGCCAATCAGCACCTGCGGGTCAGGATACGCGGAACGAATACCCGAGAAGACGTTACGTTTCTCGCCGCCCAGATCCAGTGTCAGACGCAGCAGTTTATCGGAACCATCCACAAACTCTGCGTTTTCAATCAGCGCCACGCGCAGATCGACTTTCGCGAAGTCATCAAAAGTGATGGTGTCCTGAATCGGGTCGTCAGCCAGCGGGCCGGTGACTGGAGCCGCAGCGGCTTTCACTTCTTCTTTAGAGGCTTCAACCAGGGCTTCAACCTGTTTCATTTCAATGCGGTTATACAGCGCCTTGAAGGTGTTCACTTTATGGCTGAGCAGCGGCTGAGCAATCGCATCCCAGGTCAGTTCAGTGTTCAGGAACGTTTCTGCACGTGCAGCAAGCTGTGGCAGAACCGGCTTCAGGTACGTCATCAGCACGCGGAACAGGTTGATACCCATTGAGCAGATAGCCTGCAAATCTGCATCACGGCCTTCCTGTTTCGCCACCACCCATGGAGCCTGTTCATCCACGTAGCGGTTAGCCAGGTCTGCCAGCGCCATGATTTCACGCACGGCTTTACCGAACTCACGTGCTTCCCACGCTTCGCCAATAGTCGCAGCGGCATCGGTGAAGGTTTTGTACAGGGCTGGGTCAGCCAGTTCGGCCGCCATCACGCCGTCAAAACGCTTCGCGATAAAGCCCGCGTTACGGGATGCCAGGTTCACCACTTTGTTGACGATGTCGGCGTTCACGCGCTGTACGAAATCTTCCAGATTCAGGTCGATATCGTCGATACGGGAAGAGAGTTTCGCGGTGTAGTAGTAGCGCAGGCTGTCCGCATCGAAGTGGTTCAGCCAGGTGCTGGCTTTAATGAACGTCCCGCGGGACTTGGACATCTTCGCGCCGTTTACCGTCACGTAGCCGTGTACGAACAGGTTAGTTGGCTTGCGGAAGTTGCTGCCTTCCAGCATCGCCGGCCAGAACAGACTGTGGAAGTAGACGATGTCTTTACCGATGAAGTGATAAAGCTCGGCTGTGGAATCTTTCTTCCAGTATTCGTCGAAGCTGACGGTATCGCCACGTTTGTCGCACAGGTTCTTGAAGGAGCCCATATAGCCGATTGGCGCATCCAGCCAGACGTAGAAATATTTACCCGGTGCATTCGGAATTTCGAAACCGAAGTACGGCGCATCACGGGAGATATCCCACTGCTGCAGACCGGACTCGAACCACTCCTGCATCTTGTTCGCCACCTGCTCCTGCAGCGCGCCGCTGCGGGTCCACGCCTGCAGCATTTCGCTGAAGGATGGCAGGTCGAAGAAGAAGTGTTCGGAGTCACGCATCACAGGTGTTGCGCCGGACACCACGGATTTCGGCTCGATAAGCTCGGTCGGGCTGTAGGTCGCGCCGCACACTTCGCAGTTATCGCCGTACTGATCCGGGGATTTACACTTCGGACAGGTGCCTTTGACGAAACGGTCCGGCAGGAACATGCCTTTTTCCGGGTCGTACAGCTGAGAGATGGTGCGGTTTTTAATAAAACCGTTCTCTTTCAGACGTGTGTAGATCAGCTCCGACAGCTCACGGTTTTCGTCGCTGTGCGTGGAGTGATAGTTATCATAGCTGATGTCAAAGCCAGCAAAATCAGTCTGATGCTCCTGACTCATTTCGGTAATCATCTGCTCAGGGGAAATCCCCAGTTGCTGAGCTTTCAGCATGATAGGCGTGCCGTGGGCATCGTCCGCACAGATGAAATTAACCTCGTGGCCGCGCATTCGCTGGTAACGGACCCAGACATCAGCCTGGATATGCTCCAGCATGTGGCCGAGGTGGATTGAGCCGTTGGCGTACGGCAGTGCGCACGTTACCAGAATTTTCTTCGCGACTTGAGTCATAGTAGGCATTACTTCTTTTAACTGTGAAAAGGGTTTTTGATATTACCAAAAGGGGCATTATTAAGTAAGCACAAACCACGGCCTTTCAGGTAAACTTGTTCATCTAAGGTCTTATTCACAAGAACAAAGGAGTCGGGATGAGTTCTCAATCCCAGGCCAAATCACCGGAAGCCTTACGAGCAATGGTCGCCGGGACGCTGGCTAACTTTCAGCATCCAACCCTGAAACATAATCTTACGACGCTGAAAGCGTTGCACCACGTCGCCTGGCTGGACGATACCCTGCACATTGAGTTGCAGATGCCGTTTGTCTGGAGCAGCGCATTTGACTCGTTGAAAGAGCAAACCAGCTCTGAACTGCTGCGTATTACCGGTGCAAAAGCGATTGACTGGAAGCTGACCCACAGCATCGCTACCCTGAAGCGGGTGAAAAACCAGCCGGGCGTGAACGGTGTGAAAAACATTATTGCCGTGAGTTCAGGCAAAGGCGGGGTAGGTAAATCTTCTACCGCGGTTAACCTGGCGCTGGCGCTGGCGGCAGAAGGGGCAAAGGTCGGTATTCTGGATGCCGATATCTACGGGCCTTCTATTCCAAACATGCTGGGGGCGGAAAACCAGCGTCCAACCTCGCCGGATGGCACTCACATGGCACCCATCATGGCTCACGGTCTGGCGACTAACTCCATTGGGTATCTGGTCACCGATGATAACGCCATGGTCTGGCGTGGCCCAATGGCCAGCAAAGCGCTGATGCAGATGCTGCAGGAGACGATGTGGCCGGATCTGGATTATCTGGTGCTGGATATGCCACCGGGTACCGGTGATATTCAGCTGACGCTGGCGCAAAACATTCCGGTCACGGGAGCGGTTGTGGTGACCACGCCGCAGGATATCGCGCTGATCGACGCCAAAAAAGGCATCGTGATGTTCGAGAAAGTGGAAGTGCCGGTGCTCGGTATTGTTGAGAACATGAGCACACACATCTGCAGCAACTGCGGTCACCACGAACCGATCTTTGGTACGGGTGGGGCAGAAAAACTGGCCGCGAAATATCACACCCAACTGCTGGGTCAGATGCCGCTGCATATCACTCTGCGTGAGGATCTCGACAGCGGAAAACCGACGGTTGTCAGCCGTCCGGACAGCGAATTTGCTGAGATGTATCGCCAACTGGCGGGGCGCGTTGCAGCGCAGCTCTACTGGCAGGGTGAAGTGATACCGGGCGAAATCGCGTTCCGCGCGGTGTAAGTTCCCAGCTCTGAATTGCCGGGTGGCGGCTTCGCCTTTCCCGGCCTACGAAATACGGTTTTGTAGGTCAGGTAAGCGTAGCGCCACCTGACTTTACCCAAGCAGGAAATGCATCAGATAGTACTCTCCGTCCGGAGAATTTCCCTTCGACTCAATGTGCCAGCCGTGTCGCTGGTAAAACGCAATAGCCCGCGAATTCTTCTCCAGACACTTCAGCGACCCTGTGCTGGTAAACGTCTTCTGCACCTGCTCAAGGAGCAAGTGTCCGACCCCAAAGCTCTGGTACTGCGGGTCAACAAACAGATTGTGCAGAAAATTATCGTTCGTCCAGACCGAAGCAAAACCCAGACGATGACCGTTCTGAACAGCGACCCAAATCACTTCGTCGCGGGTTGCTGCATCAAAGTCTTCCAACTGCCACTGAGAATTGTCCAGCCATGGCCAGGCTTCCCGGCGGGCATGCAGGTAGAGCGTGCGCAGGAAAGGGCGATCGCTCTCCTGCCACGGGCGAATCAGGATCGAATCAGCGATGATAGAAGATATCTCCGTTATAGGCTTTGTAGATCTTGCCATCAGCATCACCGATCAGGACGTAATTCTCGCCCATATAGGTCCAGTGTGTACCGGCATCCGGTGCCGGGAGGTTACGCAACTGGTACTGTTTGATGGTGTACTCGGGCGTTTGATACTGCGCAGGTGCGGTATCGCCAATTTTGAACTTCGTGAAATCAGCAATGAACTCTTGTTCTTCATAGGCCTTGATGCCGGATGGTGCTGCGAATGCAGATCCCGCCAGAGACAGTAAGACACCCAGAAGCAGCAATTTACGCTTAACCATTTTTTCTCCACTTAAACCGTTACTGATACTCTCAGCCTGCTGTTGTGATGACGATGTGGCAGACAGCCTATTCTAAGTATCCCAGCAGACCCTGTTAGAAAAAAAATGTAACAAAAGTGGACGGTTTTGTGTAGATCAAACGGTTAATACCATTTTGTTTATGAATGATATTTCCTAAGATTAATTCATTGCAGCAATGTGTTTTTTAATTAATTCTGAAAATAGGAAATTGCTCTAAGGAAGGTGCGAACAAGTTCCTGATATGAGATCATCATATTCATCCGGAGCGCATCCCAGAGGGACATCATGAG
>NZ_JAWUEI010000030.1:0-59522 GCF_036663495.1 Enterobacter sp. 342 | reverse complement strand
ATGCGGAGAAGCAGAAGCGCGGTGAGGGTTTTGAGCTCAGAACCGACAGCTGGGGCGCCATCCGGGCGCAGAAGGGGTTGTTCATCAGCGCTGATGGCCAGACGAAAGCACAGGGTCAGGTGCTGGAGATGGAGCCTGCGCTCGCAAGGCTTTCAGCAGCATTAGTGGAAATGGAATCCCTTGCAGCCAGCGCGCAGCAGGCTCAGGCACTGGCTGCCGATGTCGGTCGTCAGCAAAAACTCCTGAAGCAAAAAATCGAACAGTTACATGAAGAGGTCATCCTGGGCAGTGCGCCGAAAGGGATGGCGCTGGTGAGCGGTGAAGATATGCAGTTATCAGCCAGTGATAATCTGATGCTGACGGCAGGCAAGCAGCTGGATGTCGGAGCGCAGAAAGATTTCACGCTGGCCGTGGGTAAGCAACTCAGTCTGTATAGCCGTGAAGGTGCGAAATTGTTCAGTTCACATAACGATATTGATATTCAGGCTCAGGGCGGGAATATCACCACCTGGTCGACGCAGGACACGCATATATCGAGTGGCAAGAAACTGGTCGTGACGGCACAGGATGAGTTGACGCTGATATGCGGTGGTGGCTATATCAAAATCAAGGGCGGGAATGTTGAGATTGGCGGGCCGGGTAAACTGCTCATTAAGAATACCGGTATCAAGAAAGCTGGCTCAGGTAATATGCAGGGCGTGATGAAGTCATTTGAGCCATCAACGTTTGATGAGAAATTTGTAATCAGAAATGCGCTGACAAAAGAACCATTACCAGGTAAGGCGTACAAAATCACTATGCCAGATGGTTCTGTTCTTTCCGGTATTACAGATGCTTCTGGAGCAACGTCACTCAATTCTTCTGATGTTATTGACAATATGATTATCAGCTTAGTTAAGGCGAATTAAGATGAGATGGAATCAGTCAGACAGGAAAGTCCTAACAATTATATCGATTATTGGTGTATTCCTGTATGCCATTTATAAAGGCTTACAGTTCCTGGCAGGAGCCAGTATGGGGGCCAGTTTTGGGGTGGGTCTGGGAGAAATGAGCGGTTCTCAGAAGGTAGAGGAGTCACGAAAAGTTGAAACAGATGCACCGGCTCAAATTATTTATCGCATAGATAAATATCGATATCTGACGCTAGAAAACTACATATCCTGCGATAAGGGTGGGCAGGTTTATTACAATGACACTCAGCGGGGAATAAAAACACTCCTGGGATGGGATATCGATTTCAATGATTTCTCATATCGACTTGGGAATAGCATGGCAGCATACCAGGGTATTATCGTTAATGGTGCGAGTAATGGGTATCTGGCATTTCCTGGAGCATCCACCGATCAGTATTGTGGTAGCGGAAGGTCAGAACGAGGTTGTCCAGTGTTTTTCTATTTTTCAGAAGATTATGGTAAAACCTTTATATATAAAATTTTAGCTGAGGAATACAGCACCCCTGAACGGTTTAGTAAGCTTAAAGTTGTGGTGGCCAATGATGGAATTTATTTGAGAGATGAATCTGAACCAGAAAACATCTACTCTCATCCGTGGGGAAATAACGATCTCCGTTCAGTTAACAAATTTAGGGTTGCTGACGGTAAGTTAATAAATGTTTACGATGATTGGCAGAAGAAAACAGATGATTTGGTTAAGGAAGAATTGATAAGAAAAAAAATACCATACGCAAACGAGTATGGCCCTCATTTTCAGATATTCGATTATACTAGGTCAACAACGCCGCCAAAAACACATGATGAAAGCAATGCAATTGCAAATGAATTGTCTGATATTCGAATTAGGATTGAAGATAAGGTGTATAGTGACAGACTCAAATTCCCAAATGTTTCAACGCAAAGTATAGATTCTAAATATCTATGTAATAAAGGCATTGAAGCAAAAACTATTACATATACAACTGAGTCGAATGGGAAAAAGGAGGTGGTAAAAAATGGTCAGCAAAAATGAACTTGTTCGAGAACTTGAATGTAGGCTTGATGATAATGGACATCCGTCCTGGCAGTCGTTCCCTTCTCATAAAAATTGCCAAGTAAGAGGAGGTTGCGATTTACCACCACACTTACCAGGTATTATTATACTCGTCCATGGTGTTAACTCAACTGGTGAGTGGTTTTTAAATGCCGAAAAAAATATATGTGATGGCTTGAATAAAAGGCTTGGGTTAAATGGAACAAACTATGAGCTGGGAATTAATAAATATCTTTCGGATAATAAAGTAAATTTTGAGCCTCTAACCCCCAGAGACTTACCTGTGGTTGATAAAGAATGCTCCCCAATTATTCGATTTTATTGGGGGTACTCACCAGTTAAAGGTGAAGAGGATAAGTATATTATTCCTTTGGCCAATAGGCAGGGTGTTGATTATCACCAACTAAAAAGGAACGGGATACCTCACGAAAGTATTTTGAAGCAAGGTCCGTTTTTTTGGGGGGGAGGGCCATTTCAGAATGGAACAAATAATTTGCACTCTGTATGGAGTGGTAAAGGGTTTGAAGAAAGTGTGGCTGGTATTAAAGTTCAGTGGTTTAATGAAGACAAAGATCGCCTTTTAACCAATGCACCTCCGAGAAAATACTATGCTCATGCAGCCAAACGTCTCGCAGACCTGATTGATAGTGTTCGTAAAAAATATCCCAAAGATACGGTTACCATTATTTCTCACAGCCAGGGAACGATGGTGGCAATGGCTGCGGTTGCGATTGCTGAGCAAGCTCCTGATGCATTGTTTGTACTTAACTCTCCCTATGCAATGGATCATAACGATCTTAATGGTGCGTCGCTTCCTGCAGAGGAATGTATCTCACCTGAAGGGAGGCAAAGCACATTGTCTGCCATTGTTGATAAGGTTGCTTCCAGAAAAAATCACCTGTCATCGCTTGGCTATGAGGGGCTTTGCGTCGGTCAGACGGCAGATAAAAAGAGTTGGCGACCTGATGTCACTCTTGCTGGTGAAAATGGCATCAGTATTGCCGAACGAGATAATCACGGACGCACTTACATCTATTTTTGTCCTCATGACCGTGTTATGGGATCACGCCCGCTACGCTCAATTGGCTGGCAGGGATTACCCAATGATTCTCAGGGGCAACCTCATCCTCTGCTGAAAAAGCATCAGGGTAATTTATTTCAGCGCATGCTGGCTCGCAGTACCTCATGTGGCGAAGCTCCAAACGCAGTAACACCTTTTGCAAAACTGCCAGATGGCAAACCTTTTTGGGATGATAAAGGCGATAAGTATCAAAGCGGTAGTTTCACCTATCCGGAGCCTCCAGAATGGCAAACTGTTTTTATTAATGCCGAAAAAGTACCTGAACCTATTGATGCTGCAAAATTAGCTAATTTTGATGTATCACGCGTTGGAGCGGAGCATGACCAAGAGCAAAAAGATGGTTGGGGTGAAACAAAAAAAGGGGCAATTTATAAAAACGACAATACCTATGATAATTACATCAATCTATATCCCAATCAGGATATTGTGATTGGATTTAAAAATCTGGGAACTGAATCTGAGCCCCGAATGGTGCCTGTGACCCGTAAAGAGACGTTTGAAGAAAAGGATCTGCGCCTACGAACCTATGTTTCACAGCCCACGGATCATAGTACTCTTCCGATGCGTGCTGATTTCATGTCGCAGGTGGTAGCGTATGACTTACCGATTGGGTATTGCGATGCAACCTGGGATAAGGCATTTATGGCCGATTTACGACGTAAAGCGGATTGGGTGCAGGGCGAGGATCCCTATCTCTTCAGTGGAATACCTGACAAAGTGCCGGAACCTGATTTAATAAGCCGCGACACGGTTATTGATGAATTTAATAAAGCGCAGAGTAAGCTACCTGCTTACAGAACTGTAAATAAGGCATAAATATTATATATTGATTTTAATGTTTCGCGTGCTTTGTAAGGTTAAATGAAATATTTAATTATAAAGAAGGGAATGGCAAGTGGGGAAAAACGTTGTTGTTTTAGGGGATACTACTTCGCATGGCGGTAAAGTCACATCAGCCTCATCCAGTTTCAATATTTCAGGGAAGAATGCTGCTCTTTTAAATGACACAGTATCTTGCCCTGAGCACGGCACAAATAAAATTATTGAGTGTGATGTTTCTGCGTATGAAGAAAATGGTAGAGGGATCGTTTTGCATAACTGTAAAACACAGTGTGGGGCGAGCGTTATCGCAAGTATGCAGGATATGGAGGTTGGCTGATGGGATGGTCTCTGCCGGAGGTAACTGAAAAAAAACCGGCACCGGTCTGGTCGCCGTGGGTTTGTCTGCTGATTATTATCCTGGGTCTTTTCATTGGATTGCTTGTAGCAGTGTTTAAATCACCAATAACAGGGTTACCTTCGTTGAGCAGCGGGTACTGGTTACCACTGACGACCAGGACATTTGCAGGTATTTCTGCAGCCATTGCTATCTACAGCTTCTGGTGGGAAACACTGACAGTCCGTGCCTGGAACTGGAATGAATGGTGCCGGAGCACACGGCTGAAGTGGCGCTTACGCGCGCACCAGCATCTTGTCATTCTCAGCCATGTTTTCATCGCTGCCGATATTGGATTGCTGTCTCGTCTTGCACATACACAGGAAGGGGATAATACAGACACGCCACCTTTAACGTTGCTGCCTGACGCACCGCTTACGCCCGGCATTTCACGTTTTGAGCAGCTACTTCGTCATCTTATCGATCAGATAACACCTTCGATTCGGCGGCGATATCCTTCAGGCCCGCTCCAGATTATTGTTCAGACCAATGGCAGCGACAAAGATCGTGAATCTCAGTCTTTCTATCGTATCTGGACAGCAGGATCCCTCCCCTGGAAAATCGAGATTCATTTTCAGGACGCAGACTCATCCTTTGATGAATGGAATAAGTTTGTCGGGTCCTCAACGAGAGCAATACTGGTTCTGGCGATGCACTACCGCCAGCCCGACGATGTCCTGCAGGAATTTGCCACCGCGTTATTTTTGATGCCTCCGTCAATGCTGAATCCTGGTGAACAAAAAAATGCCTTACGGTTGTTCCGGGCAATGCCGCTCAATACCCGTATGTTTGCATCTGAACTTGGTGAATTACGGGATATGGCCCTCACACCTGCTGGCAGAAAGCATCTTGTCTGGCATAGTGGGCTGGCGGATGCACCACGACAGTCAGTGAGCAGGGTACTGAATGGTCTTGCGATCCCTCTGTATGATGGCGTTGGTACTGGTGGTGTCATTGACTATGACACCGCATGCGTTCGTTATGGTGATCTCGCTGGCTGGGCGATGATTGGTGCAGCAGCGGATATGGCCGCATATGGTCCCACCTGCCAGTGGCTTCTTCTTGAAGGTGAAGATGATGCCTGGGCTGTGACGCTCGGAAACACCGCCCCCGTTCTCGGGCAAGATCGTTTCGTGGTTCCGTCTCCGTTTCCCGGGGGATCAGTTCTGATGGCACTACTTTTGAACGTCGGGCTGTATAGCCTGATGATCCACTATTTCCCTTCAATCGCATTCTCCTGGTCTGGGATCACCCTGCTTCTACTGTCGCTGATTGTGACATTTCCCGGGTTAGCCATTTTGCTGCGACGCGTTATCGCCCGTCTTCAGCGCCCCGTATTTATCAGGGCTGCACGACAGTCCGGAAAGGAATAGCCGGCATGAAAAAGGTTTCAAAGCCCCTGGGAGCAGGATTACTCATTGTGGCAATTTTGCTGATGGTGCTCTTTGCTCTTGCACAGACAACGCAGTTGCCCTCCGACAATGGTGGCGATAATTTCTGGTATGTTCTGGCAGGTTTTATAACCCTCACTGCCGCGCTGTGTACCCTGGTCTTTTTTACGTTGTCCAGGCAGCAAAATCCTTCTCCCGTTACGCCTGATGGCGAAAACAATCACACTGAAGAAAAATCGTCGGATCAATATGACTTTTCGGCACTGAGAAAACATCTCAAAAGACGTTACTCATTCTTCTGGCATAGTAAGGTGCAGCTGCTGCTTATCATCGGCGATGAGGCGGCAATCGAACAGCTGGTACCGGGCCTGCAGGAAAAGCAGTGGCTTGAAGGCAACCGTACCGTTCTGATTTACGGCGGCAGTCTGACCACTGAACCGGACAAGGAAAAATATACCGCGCTGCGTAAACTGCGTCGCGGACGCCCGCTGGACGGAATAATCCGTGTCGTACCGCAGTCGCTTAACCTCACCCCACAAATCAGCGACACCGATTTACGCGGACTGGAAAAAATCAGCGAGTTGCTGCGTTATTCCGCCCCGGTCTGGCTGTGGCAATTGTGCGACAGCAAGTGGTCGCAGGCAAAACGCACTGAACAGACGGTAGGGGCCGCTTTCCCGCTTCGTGCTAAGCCTGACGATATAACCCGTCAGCTTGAACTGATGCTGCCGGTACTGCGGACGCAGGGTGTGAGTCAGGTCGCTGAGAATAACAGCCACGACTTCCTGCTGCGCCTGGGTCAGTACCTCAAAGACGGCGGTATCGTCCGCTGGACTGAACAACTGGTGCCATGGTTGGCTGCCTCCCAGCAACGTGTTCCACTGCGTGGTCTGATGTTCAGCCTGCCGGACAGTGATCCTATTCATATGTCTCAGGGAACTGCCGGCGCTGAGAAATATGTCCCCGAATCACAACGCCATGCGCTGACCCTGCCAGCAACCTGGCAGGGCATCGTGGATGACTGCACCCGTGTACGTGGCCGCCGTGTCGGTATGGCGTGGGAGCAGACCTTTGCCTGGACACTGATGACCATCATCGGTGTCTGGGGCGCGGGAATACTGCTGTCGTTCGCGGTCAACCGTATGCAGATAGTCTCTGTTGCCGGGCAGGCTCATGCTCTGGTGGAGCATCCTTCCGTATCGGATTACCAGCTGACGGCCCTGCATACGCTGCGTAACGACGCCGGCCGTCTGCAGCACCGTATTCAGGAAGGCGCGCCCTGGTACCAGCGCTTCGGGCTGGACCATAATCAGCAGCTGCTTGACGCGATGCTGCCCTGGTACGGTGTGGCGAACAACCGCCTGATACGCGACCCGGCAAATGAGGCGCTTAAGCAGAAGCTCAGCGCGCTGGCAAATTCTGCCCCCAACAGCGACCAACGAGCACAGCTGGCGAAACCCGGTTATGACCAGCTGAAAGCCTGGCTGATGATGGCCCGACCGGATAAAGTCGACGGCGCGTTTTTCGCGCAGACTCTGAAAGCCGTGCAGCCGACGCGAATGGGTATTTCTACCGGTCTGTGGCAAAGCCTGTCGCCGGATTTGTGGGCCTTCTACATTACCGAACTGCCAAAGCAGCCGCAGTGGAAAATCGCCCCTGATGCCCAACTGGTCAGCCAGAGCCGCCAGGTGCTGCTGCAGCAAATTGGCCGCCGCAATGCGGAAAGCACACTGTACGAAAACATGCTCAAAACCGTGCGTCGTAACTTTGCCGATGTGTCTCTGGAAGACATGGCCAGCGGTACCGATGCGCGTCGTCTGTTCACTACCGACGAAGTGGTGCCGGGCATGTTTACCCGCCAGGCCTGGGAAGGGGGCATTCAGCAGGCTATCGAAAAGGCCGCAAATTCCCGCCGGGATGAAATTGACTGGGTGCTGAGTGACTCCCGTAAGGCGGTGTCCTCAGACCTGTCGCCGGAGGCACTGAAAGCGCGTCTGACGCAACGTTACTTCACCGACTTTGCCGGTAGCTGGCTGAGCTTCCTCAACAGCCTGCGACTTAATCCGGCAAACAACATTGCTGACGTGACCGACCAGCTGACGCTGATGAGCGATGTCCGTCAGTCGCCACTGATTGCCCTGATGAATACCCTCGCCTGGCAGGGACAGACCGGCCAGCAAAGCGAAGGTCTTTCGGACTCTATCATCAAATCGGCCAAAGACCTGGTGGGTGGAAAAGATAAGCCTGCGATTGACCAGTCTGCGTCAGGGCCGCAGGGACCGCTGGATGAAACCTTTGGCCCGCTGCTTCAGCTTCTGGGTAAAAACAAAGGCAGCAACGTCATGTCGGCAGACAACTCCCTGAGCCTGCAGACGTATCTGACCCGTATCACCCGCGTGCGTCTGCGACTGCAACAGGTGGCCAGCGCTTCTGACCCGCAGGCGATGATGCAGACCCTGGCGCAGACTGTATTCCAGGGGAAAAGTGTGGACCTCACCGACACCCAGCAATATGGCAGTCTGATTTCGGCAAGCCTGGGCGAAGAGTGGAGCGGTTTTGGCAGCACGATGTTTGTGCAGCCGCTGACCCAGGCCTGGGAGACTGTGCTTCAGCCGTCGGCGGCGAGCCTGAATGATAAATGGAGCCGCTCGATTGTCGCGAACTGGCAAACTGCGTTTGACGGACGTTTCCCGTTTGCCGCCAGCAAAAGTGATGCCTCATTACCGATGCTGGCTGAATTTGTGCGTAAGGACAGCGGACGTATAGAGCGCTTCCTGACGACAGAGCTCAACGGCGTGCTGCACAAAGAGGGCAGCCAGTGGGTACCGGATAAGGTCAACAGCCAGGGACTGAGCTTTAACCCGGCCTTCCTGCGGGCTATTAATCAGCTGAGCCAGCTGTCAGACATTCTGTTCACCGATGGCAGCCAGGGCATCAGCTTTGAGCTACAGGCCCGTCCTGTGCCGCAGGTGGTGGAAACCCAGTTGACCATTGATGGACAAAAGCTGCACTACTTCAACCAGATGGCTGACTGGCAAAGCTTCCGCTGGCCGGGAGATACCTACAAGCCGGGGACGATGCTGACCTGGACCACCGTCAACGCCGGTGCGCGTCTGTTCGGGGATTACAGTGGGACCTGGGGCTTTATTCGCTGGCTGGACTTGAGCAAGCGTCAACAGCTTGACCGCAGTCAGTGGATGATGAGCTTTACCGCTCCGGATGCTCGCACCCTGCAGTGGGTGCTGCGCTCACAACTCGGAAAAGGCCCGCTGGCGCTGTTGGATTTGCGCGGTTTCACGCTGCCGGATCAAATATTCAGTGTCGACAGCGCGGCCACCGCTCAGGCACTTATGGCTAATACGGGAAACAATAACATGGAGGATGTCGAATAATGAGCACACTGCATAATCTGGTTGCCGTCTGTCAGGCTGACGAAACTCAGCAGAGGCTGCAGGCGCAGATACGCACGGAAAACTGGCAACCCTGGCTTGCTCCGGTAAGCGTTGCCAGTCCGACTGGGGAAGACCCGGGATATGACGATGATTTTCAGCGTATCCGCGAAGAGGTCAATAAGCTCTCCGGCATTGATACTGGGCTGATATGCACGCTTGCCGAAAAGTTACTGACCAACGTGGCTAAAGATATCCGGGTTGCGACTTATTACTGCTGGGCTCGCCTGCACCAGGATGGCGAAGCTGGTTTTGCCGAAGGGCTTGAACTGCTGGCGGGATTACTGCAGCGCTACGGCATGCAGCTTCACCCTCAGCGGGACCGCAGCCGCAAGGCTGCTCTGGAATGGCTCGCCGGTACCCGTGTGCTGGACAGTTTGTCACTGTACCCGGAGGTCGTAGGCGAGGATGCACAGCGTACCGCCGGGGCGCTACTGCTCATCACTGACAGTCTGGAAACAGAGCCTGAAGCGTCACGGCCGGAGCTCAATGCACTATACAGTGCTCTGGAGTCCCGCCTGATGAAAGGTGGGGGCGTGGATGCAGTGGTACCGCAGAACGCCAGCAGTCAGACACGTGCGCAGCAATCATCTCACGCGGCAGAACAGGATGCGCCAGTGCTGGGTCGCATCACCTCCGGTCAGGATTTGCTGGCCCAGGCTCGCACCCTGACGGGGTATCTGCGTGAACAACCCGGTGGTTGGCTTGCGGCGCATCGGCTGATGAAAAGTCTGCGTCATGACACGCTAAGCGCTATTCCGGCACCGGATGCTGAAGGGAAAACGCGCATCGAACCGCCGCGGGCTGACCAGCGGGCCCTGCTCAAACGCCTGTACCTGCAACAGAGCTGGCTGGAAATACTGGAGCAAGCGGACAATACCTTCTCGCGCGGAGCCAACCACCTCTGGCTGGATTTGCAGTGGTATATCCACCAGGCACTGATTAAATCGGGGCAGGATGTACTGGCCGATATCATCGTTACAGACCTGAAAGGATTGCTGCGCCGCCTCACCGGGCTTGAAACCTTGGCCTTTAACGACGGTACGCCGTTTGCTGATGAAGTGACGCTGAACTGGATAAACCAGAGCGTACTGGACGATATGTCCGGCTGGCGGGATGAACCGGTCAGCGCAGCCAGCACGGAGGATAACGATATTCTGGCGCTCGAGCCTGAGGCACTGGAGAAAGCGGACAGCGAAGGTCTTGATACCACACTCCACTGGCTGCAGACCCGGCCTGGTACGGACTCCACAAAAGACAAATGGCTGCTGCGCCTGCTGATGGCCCGTGTAGCAGAGCAGAAGGGCAAAAATGAGCTGGCTATGCATCTGCTTGGTGAACTCGATGGAGCAGCTCAGTCCATCACCCTCACGCAGTGGACACCAACACTGCTCTTTGAAGTGAAATCACGTCGCCTCAGACTGCTGCGCATGAAAGCCACACGCAGTGAAACCGATAAATCGCGGCTTCAACCGGAGATGGACCAGCTTCTGGCAGGTCTGATTGCGCTTGATCCGGCAAGCAGTGCAGTGCTTTGCGGGTAACAACACCTGGCATACCTTTAAAACACATATATTCAGGTTCTTATGGACGATTTAACCCTGCGTTATTATGACGCTGAAATGCGCTACCTGCTGGAAGCCGGTGAAGAGTTTGCCCGTGCTCACCCCGAGCAGGCGGCAATGCTCAATCTCGATAAAGCGGGTGCGCGCGACCCTTACGTGGAGCGGCTTTTCGAGGGCTTTGCCTTCCTGATGGGCCGGTTGCGTGAAAAGCTTGATGACGACCTGCCTGAACTGACCGAAGGGCTGGTCAGCCTGCTGTGGCCGCATTACCTGCGTACCATTCCGTCAATGTCGGTGGTGGAGTTCACCCCTGACTGGCGTGAGATGAAAGAGCAGATGCGCATCGTCAAAGGTTTCGAGGTGAACTCGCGGCCGATCGGTGAGAAGGGCACTCGCTGCCGGTATACGACCACCAAAGAGATCACACTTCAGCCGCTGTCACTTGAAAGTGCGCGTCTGGCAACCGACCCGGATGGTCGCTCGGTCATCACGCTGCGCTTTAACTGCAGCCATCTTGCCGACTGGAGTCGTGTTGATCTCAGCCAACTTCCATTCTACTTCAATGCAGACGCACCGCTGGCCTGCGCCATGCATGAAGCCTTCACCATGAACACGGCGCGCCTCTGGCTGCGGATGCCGGGCGACATGGACAGAAGACCGCTCGACGGGTATTTCACCGCGCTGGGTTTTGGCGATGATGACGACCTGTGGCCGAAGGGAAGCAGCAGCTTTAGCGGCTATCAACTGCTGCTGGAGTACTTCACCTTCCGTGAGAAATTCATGTTTACTGGCCTGCGTGGGCTGGAGACCGTGGTCTTTCCGGCTGAGATCCCCTGGTTTGAAATCGACGTGGTACTGGCGGAACGCTGGGAGCATGATTTCAGCTTTACCGAAAAGCATCTGCGCCTGAACTGTGTGCCGGTAATTAACCTGTTCCCGCTGGAATCCGACCCGCTGACGCTCAATTCATTGCAGACCGAATATATGCTGCGTCCGATGCGCGTGCAGGACGGTCATACCGAGATATACGCGGTGGATTCGGTGATGTCATCGAGCCATCATACCTACGTGCCGTTCTCCAGCTTCCGCCACAAGGGTGGGATGATGCGCCATGAGGCCCCGGAATATTACTACCACACCCGCGTGCGCCGCGGCCCATCCGGGCTGCATAACACCTGGCTTATCCTCGGGGGCGAAGCGTTTGATAACCACACGGTGCCGGAGGATGAAAGCCTGTCGCTGACGCTCACGGGCACCAACGGACAGCTACCTCGCCGTGCGCTGCAGAGCACTGTGCTTGATACGCTAATGAAAACCACCTCGACCAGTATCGCCGTCCGGAACCTGTGTGCGCCGACGTTACCCTGTTATCCCCCGTCACAGGATCGTTTTCACTGGCGTGTGCTGAGTCATCTTGGCAGTGGATTCCTGTCGATGATGGACAACGCGGAAGTGTTACGCGGAACCCTGGCGCTGTACGAGTGGACTGACAGCGAGATGAACCGCCGTCGTCTGGAAGCCATCATTGATGTTAAACACAGTGAAACCGAGCGCTTCGAGCAGGGCTACCTGGTGCGTGGCGTGCAGATCGAAGTGACGCTGGACAGCCACGGTTATGCCGGACGCGGCGACATCTGTCTGTTTGGTGAGATGTTGAGCCGCTTCTTCGCACTGTATACCGATATCTATCTGTTTAACCGCCTGATTATCATCCTGCAACCGACCGGAGAGCGCCTGGTATGGGAAGAGAAGCACAACCGCCGTATTCCCGGCTGACCCCGCGGCTGGAGGCTGACCTTAACCGGATTAACTTTTACCGTTTCTGCCAGTTGCTGGAGAAAGAGAATCCGGACCGGCCGCTGATGGGCTCAACCAGCCATCCCGGTGACGACCCGGTGCGATTTGCACCACATCCCGGGATGGGTTTTCCGGCGAGCGAACTCAAGGCCGTGGAGTATGACGAAGAGGATGACAGTAAACCACCGCTCATCCGCGCCACGTTTATGGGCATGTACGGCGTGGATTCGCCGCTGCCAACCGCCTATCTCGACGACATTACCCAGCGCCGGGAAGGGCATGAGGCGCTACAGGGCTTTCTGGATATCTTCAGCCACCGCATCCTGACGCAGTTTTATCGCATCTGGCGAAAATATTCCTACCCGGCCACATTCGAGCCTGGCGGGACTGACAGCATTTCGCAGTCGTTGCTGGGTCTGGTTGGGCTGGGCATTCCGGGCACTGCAGAACTCATTGCCACCCCGGTATCCCGTTTTTTGGCGCTGCTGGGTGTGCTGCGCCAGCCGGGAAAAACCCAGGAGGGGATGCAGGCGCTGGTGACTCTGCTGGCCCCGGAGACCATCGTCAGGGTTAGTCCTTACTGTCTGCGTCCGGTAGAGGTCAGTCGGCCTCTGGGCTTTTATGACGATGATGATTTTCTGCTGGACGGCAATGCACCACTCGGTGACGAAGCGATGGATGCCAACAGCCAACTGCTGATTGCGCTCAAGACGGATAACGAAAAGGAAGCGCAGGGCTGGAAACCGGACGGTCTGTTGTATCACGACTTTCTGGTGATGCTGCGGGTGTACCTGGGCTGGCGCTTCAGGGCAAAAATCACCCTGACTACCTCTACCCGGTTGCTGGCTGTGCCACCGCTCGGCGAAAGTAACTTCTGGCTCGGCATGAACGGCGTACTGGGTGTGGAGGAGGATAGACTCCCGGAGGATATCCCTCAGACCTTTACGACCGAACTGGGTTACTACACCGGGCTGGAGCCTGCGACACCACAACAAGGAAACCGACGTGTTACGTACAAGTTTAACTAAAAAAGCGCGCTGGCTGTTACCCCTGCTGGCATTCAGCCTGGCAGGCTGCGGGGTGACGCAGAGCGTCACCGATGGCACCAAATCAGCATTTAACGCCGTGTTCTACAAAAAGATTAAGGTGTTACACCTCGATTTCACCGCCCGTGAAGCGCTGAACACCGATTCCCGCGAGAGTAACTCGCTGTCTGAGCCGGTGATTATCCGTGTCTACCAGCTGAAAGACCACAAAACCTTCGACAAAACGGTCTACCAGCAGTTGCTGAAAGATGGGGAGACCATTCTGAAAGCTGACCTGCTGGCGAGCCGTGATGTGGTGGTTAAGCCGGGAGGTGATGCGAACCTGAATATGCCGATGGAGGCCGATGCACAGTTTGTGGCGGTGGTGGGTCTGTTCCGTCACCCGGACATGGTCAACAACACCTGGAAGCTGGTGATGGGGCGTGAAGAACTTGACCCGGATAAGCCGCGCATTCTGGAAGCCGGTAACAATCATCTGACGCTGCAACCTCTCAAGGACGACTGATGCCCCAGGGACACAACACACCTTCATTGTATGAAATGCTGACCGGCAACTTCACCGGAGGCCTCGATCTCCACCAGGTCAGCGAGCAAAATCAGGTGATTTTGTCCGTGCTCGATAACATGCAGCGCATCCTCAACTGTCGAGCCGGGACGCTGGCGCATCTGCCGGACTATGGCCTGCCTGATTTGACCAAAATTCTGCAGGGGATGCCGGGTACCGCACACCAGTTGCTGCAGATCTTCTCCGGGGTGCTGCTCAAATACGAACCACGCCTGAAAAGTATCAATGTCATTCTGCTCGATCAGGAAATCCCCGGCGAATTGCGTTACGCCATTGATGCCGAGCTAAAAGGCATCGGCCTTGTCCGCTACGGCACGGAGTTTATGCCGGAAGGGCGAGTGCTGATTCGTCACCTCAAACAGCAGAATTATCTCGATACCAAAGCCCATATACAGGGCTCATTTATCTGACGAAAACCACAGGGAAAGCATGTCAGCCAAAGCACGATTTATGAAAAAACTGCAGGAGCAGCAGCCCCGCAGCCGCGTTTTTGACAACAAAATTCAGGCCGATATTGCCGAGTTTTGTGAGCGAATGAACCAGCTTCAGGAAACAATGGAAGGTTGGCTCACCGGGACGGGCATCAACATTGAAGCGATGCCGGTGTCGGTTCTCGACGCCTTTGCGGGCAACCATTCCTTCACCGTCCCCGCTATTGCTCTGCGTTATGGAAAACGAATGGTGAAATTTACTCCTGTATTTTTGTACGGGCAGGGGGTGACGGGGGGCATCGAAGTGACGCTATGCAGTGACGGTCGCATTACGCCGTTATACCGCCTGTTTATGCGTTCGGGAGAGGATGCGAACTGGTCATTCAGTACATTTGGCCGCCCGGCGGCTCCCCGAACTGTTTTCAGTGAAAATGCATTTTTCGACATGATTAGCGTACTGCTACCAGAGTAAACCTCGCTTTCTGCTTATCCTCAGGGATGGAACCACTATATGCACGATGTTCAACCTCGCCCGGTGAAAACCGGCAGTGACCCACGTCAGCTACCTGATTTCATTGCGTTGCGCGATGAGATGGCCAAACTCACCCATCCGGCTCGTCCCGACGTGAACTGGCCGCAGGTGGAGGCCCTGTCGCTCTCATTATTTGAGCTAAATGGCGTCGAGTTACAGACCGGTGCCTGGTATACGCTTGCCCGTAGCCACCTTGCCCGTATCAATGGCCTGAACGAAGGGCTGGCTATCCTGAATGCCCTGCTGAGCCATCAGTGGGCGCAGTTCTGGCCGCAACCGGTTCATGCCCGCGCAGAAATCCTCAACGGGCTTTTGCAGCGCTTGCAGAAGCTTTTTCGCACTTTTTCACTCGATCATGGTGATTTGTCTGCGCTGGTGCAGACAGAAGGGCTGCTACGATCCATCAACGATATTTTGGTGCGTCAGGAACTGAAACATGTCTGCCTGACTGCGCCGTTGATGCAGCAGATACAAGGTGCGTTGACACGCCTTGAAAACAGCTCGGCACAAGACAATGGACTGCAGGCGGTGACGCTGCCGCCACAGGCGCTGGTCGAGGAATCGGCCCTGGAAAACTCATCTTCTGCCAGCCGCCTGGTGTACGTTATTCGTCCTGAGCCAGAGCTGAATGTGCAGGTCGTGCATGCGGCAACACCGCAGCCGAAGCGCTGGCCGGTGTTTCTGGCGGGAGTCTGTTCCGCATTGGTGTTGAGTTCTATTGCACTCACTGGCTGGCACTATATATCCAGGGTAGATGAGGCTACGGATGCGCTTGCAGCTTCGGTGGCTCCTCTTCCTCAGGCGCTGAGCAGTGCTCAAGTGCAGACACTTCAGCAATCTGATAAAGACAAACTTGACCCTACAGGCTGGCTGAAAAATGCATCATTGCAGCTGGACAGTTTGGCCGCACTTCCTCCTGACTGGATATATCAGTATGGCAATGGGTTGCTGGCACAGGCAAAAGTGCTGTGGCCCCAGAAACCCGAAGTCGCTGAACTACAGCAGAAGTGGCAACAACGACAGGCTGAAAACAAACTCTCTGCAAGCGCATTAACTGGCTGGCATGAAGGCATGCAGCAACTTCAGGTGTTGGCCGACAGGCTCAATACGCTGGACGGACAGAAAGGCAAATACATCACTGTCAGCGAACTGAAATCCAGCGTTTACCAGATGATGAACAGCTTTAGCCAGACGATCCCTCTGGAGGAGCAACTTCGTGTGATGCAGGGCCAGCAGGGCGATGCCGCATTGGTAACGCAACAGCAAATTCAGCGTCATTTGAACGGGGTGACTCAGTTATTTGCGGAGCAAAAATCTCCCCCTGTAACTCCTTAAAAAGGTGATGACAGCTTCGGTTTGGCAAAGAGAAAGGAGGCATTGCATGAGAAGTAAAATTGTCGAAGACATGATTAGCAAAGTGGAAAGCACCGCTGAAAAAGATCGGTTAACTCGGGATGAAATGATTCTGGTGGTTGCGACGATAATGAAAGCGATGATGGAGGACGCGAGGTGTAATCTGATGGAAATTGAGATTAACGACAAGAAGCTAGTCGTTGGGCTTAGGCAGGCAGATTCTGAGCAGCCATACCCGTTAACGCATACGGCACCGGTTCACTGATTAATCCCGCACTGATGGGGGCTAAAACGAAAAACGGACGTCTTGCGACGTCCGTTAATACTGAATTTGGTGCCGGACTCGGAATCGATGTGTTTATTCATTGTATTGAATATTAATGATTATTTTTGATGTGGTTGATTTTATACCCTCATTTGTACCCTCGTTCCCGTCAGGTATGCATCGGAAACTCGAATCAGTGACAAGAAGGGAATACTCGCCTCAGGGTGAAGTGATGAGGCTTCAATGGTCGTCTTATGCATGGTTACGCTCCCGGTGCGTTACAGAATCCAGTAACAAACCACCAGAAGAAAAGCACTGGGGACGCCGGTATTATTCTGACCATAAGTAGGCCAGCCTGGCAAGTGGCTTGTTGAAATCTTCGCAGGTAATAATATTTCCCTTGTGCAGCCAGGTAAATCATGCGGGCCGCTGTCTGAATGCCAGCATTCCCGGGTAGTGGCGTGCGATGATTTCGTTCAGTCTATCGACCAGTTCAGGGCGTTTAAAAGTGATTTGCGCTGTCCTCTTTTGAAAATAACTTAATTGTAAATATTTTGTCTTCATAGTGATTACTGTGAAGGTAATAAAACCAGACAACAGCTCACCCGCTGCATCCACATGTAAAAATATTGATCTCATAACGTTGTATCAGCGTGGCCACTAACAAGCCATCAGTTCGATTGATTTATGAGAGTTGACTTGGTCAGGTAAACTGCGCGATTCTGATATAAACAAAACCCGGGGTAAATCAGGCTCTTTCCTGTTTTTCTGAAATCGCCTGCCATGGCTCTTTGGCTGGTCTGTTTTCTCACATTGTAGTTCTAACACCTCCTCCGGGCAGTATGATTTTGATTACAGTACGTTCACTTGAATGTGCTTTATTTAAATATTTGATTATGCACAATCCGTACATGGAGTTCATATGCCTGAGAATCTCTTGCCGTTAAATCCTCGTTTTCCGGCTGGGGCAAAATTGCCAGCAAACACAATAACTGAACAGCTTCCGTTGGAGACAAGACCCGAGGCTTTCTCTCTGCGCATTCACTCAGGCATGCTGGAAACGATGGGGCACAATATGTACTCATCTGTTGCAAAATGCCTCGCCGAGTTTGTTGCGAATGCCTATGATGCTGATGCAGAACACGTTGAAATCCATATGGATTTTGAACGTATCAACTCAGCAAAAAACATCGTTCGTGCGAATGCTCGCGCTGAGAAGAATGCCGGAACACGCAAAAATGCTTCAGCCGTCTATGACCCACTCCCTTCGGATATCACTATCCGAATTTGCGATGATGGTCACGGTATGGATGCGCATGAAATTCAGAACTGCTTTCTGGCTATCACCCGCAACCGTCGCATAGATGACAAAGGCCAACAAACGCTACAGACCAGTGAGTCAGGACGCAGAAAAGTAATGGGGCGAAAAGGCGTGGGCAAACTTGCTGGCTTTGGTGCTGCTGAACACATTCGTATTACTAGTAAACGTCAGGGTCAGACATATTCAACTAGCTTTGAAATGGATTATTCGAAGATAAAAAGCACCACTGACTTAAGTAACAACTCCTTTGAGGCTGTATATGTCGAGGATCTGCCAGTAGATGAACATTTTACTGAGGTAGAACTCAGTAACCTGAGATGTGATTCAATGAAATCATCTCCTGATACCATCAATGCGACGTTAGCGAGAACCTTCTGCATCCTCGATCAGGGTTTCTGTATCAAGATTAATGGCACACCGGTACAAGAAGAAGAGATTGACTGGGAGTATACCTATCCGCCAGGAGCAAGCCTGGCAAACATGGGTATAGGTAAAGTTGCCATCGATTCTGACGATGAAGAAAGCGCTATTGAGTTTCAATACATCATTCGTTTTCGGGCTCGCCCCAAGGATCACGGCACCGATGCACAAACCTCGCGAAAAAGAGCCAATCTGCCTGCAGAACGACGTGGGGCAAGAATTTATGCACATGGCAGGCTTGCCCATGGTCCAAGCTTGCTGGACCTCCACTCAGGTGTACATAACTTCCATGCGCAGGACTACATGGAATGTATCGTCCTCGCTGACTCCGTTGATGAATACGAACACGATTTCATCGTCACCAGTCGCGAAGGGCTCAATAAGGATAATCCTGTCGTTGCTGCACTGTCCCGCCAGGTGACAGAACTGATGAAAACAGCTCTGAGTGAACACTCGAAATATAGGGATGTGGTCATTACCAAAGCGATTGAAGAGGACGAATACACCAAAAGGATCCTTGTCCCTATCCATTCCCTTAACGGTAAATCTCAGAGAGCTGCAAAAGAAATTCTTAAGGTGATTGGAAAAGAGCATGGCGTTAGAAGTGACATTTACATGGAAATGGCTCCTATCCTTCTCCAGGCTGTAAACTCTAGCGAAGTGCTCACACGTCTGATAGAACTCGAAACCAATCCGGGGAGTATCCGTGAATTGGCGAATTCGATGGCAGATTTGACTCGCATGGAGCGAAGCGATCTGCTGAAACTGTACCGCGGACGTAATAAAGCGATTAACGCTCTGCAGAAACTGCATGATGAGGGTAATACGACACGTAAAAACAAAGGATTTGAAAAGGAACTCCATCTTCTGCTCAAAGAAAACCCCTGGCTTGTTGACGTTACCTATTCGAACTTTCTTACAAGCGATCGTCCTATGGGGGATGTCTGCCGTGAGCTTAATCGTGTACTTGAAATCGACGACAATGCGAAGGTTACTGATGATGAAACACGCCCCGATCTGGTTTATGTCGCGGCGAACAGCATCGCCTGTGAGAAAGTGATCGTTGTTGAACTCAAGTCACCGGGGATTGATCTGGTAAAAGATCACCTCGAACAATTAACCCGTTATATACGAAAAACCGATCAACATCTGCGAACGAAATTCCATGATCGTAAGATTGAAGTAGTGGGTTATTTGATCGGCAAAAAACCTTCTCCCGATTCGAAGGGGGATGGGCAGCAGGACTTGATCTTCGCGATGAGTAATTTCGGCGCGAGTTCTTCAGTAAATGTTATTGATTTGCTTGAGCTTGTCATCTCTGCGAAACAGGCGCATGAAGCAGGTATAGACGCACTGCTGAAAGAGGAGCAAGAGGAGGAGTAAGTCATGCTTCTCCTCCTGAGTAGGTATTAATGGTGTTGCGTAGCTAAGACCTTTCCGATTGCATCCGCGACAGCGCGAGCAAGCGGCACTGGTACACCATTTCCAATTTGACGCGCTATTGAACTCCGGTCACCTGAAAATACCCAGTTGTCCGGAATCCCCTGCAGCCTTGCTCCTTCGCGAATTGAAATGACCCGGTGTTGCTCGGGGTGCAGATAACGCCCCTTTGAAGCGGACTGGAATGAACACCGTAAAGTATTAGCCGGTTTGTTCCAGTCCATTCGTCCCCATACATCTACTGCCTGATTACCCATTCTCATCCAGCTTGGTGGACACAATTCTGGCGCATTACGCATAATATCCCGCTTGTCTCCATGGGGAGGAATGAGTTTCATCCTTGCCAAACCAATTTCAGTTGGCTCGGGTGATATATGGTAGTTTTCACCATTAGGAACCGAACTGAGACCTGAGAACGCATCCCGAACGGTCAGTTTTCCCGGAAGTGGCTGCGGACATTCTGGCAGGCCAATACGGGAAAATATGGTAAAACTTCTGCGCCGATGTTGCGCCACGCCATAGTCACTTGCGTTCAGTATCCAGGTCACGCATTCATAACCATCACCGGTGAAAAGACAGTGTAATTTTTGCCAGTAATCTGACTCAAGAAACTGAGGGACATTTTCAATCACCACCATTTTGGGATGGTGTGCTTTAGCCCATTCGTACACGGTCAGGGAAAGTGCGTTTCTTACATCTTTAGGGTCCCGACGTCCTAGAGTACTGAATCCTTGGCAGGGTGGGCCTGCGACAAGTACGTCATATTCCAACCCTTCACGGACAACGGTGACATCATGTACTTCCGCAACCGGAGATAGATTATTGTTATAAGTGGCCACTGCTCTGGCATCAAGTTCAGCGGCAAATATGCTTTTAAATCCTGCAGCATGAAACCCCCCCCCCATTAATCCGGCACCGGCAAAAAGTTCAGCAACTCTGAAATATTCTTTCATTTGTCAGCCCTGTCCATTTGTTCCGCAAGATCCGCAATGTTCATCAGTAGCGCACTAATTCTTAAACGTAATGCCGGATCGCCTTCGGCTAATGCTTCAACGCGAGCAAATTCTTTCTGAAAAACACGTCTGGGCCCACTCACACTCACCGGGATTTTAAAAAAATCGCATAATTTTAAGACACGTAAATTAGTCACTTCGAAATTATTATTCTTGATTCGCAGCAGGAAATCTTTGTTAAGCTCCGGAGCTTGTTGCAGCGAGGCGTCGTTTTTACGACGTGAATTATAGGCACTAACACAATCTCTCAGCGTCCATTTGTGAGCCTTAAGCCTGGCCTTTACCAGTTCACTGATGTCTTTATTACACAGTAATGATTCACTCATAGCCCTTTTCCACCATAACTGTTTATTCATTTTGTCTCATTTTAATGAGACAAAGTCAATGCTTTTGTTCATAATTTGAACTCATCAAAAAATGTGCAGTGTATTTATTATGTTATTAGTTAAATAACAATCAGAGCCTACGCTAAAACTGTAGTGTGCTTTTAAAAATTTATCATGCACTTACCCGTAGGATATCCAAAAGAATATTAACTTTGCTGATTGGCGGGAGGTTCCCCACCTTAAAGTTCTTTACTCTCGGACGATGAGCCTCAGTATTCTTTAGAATCACTATTCCGGGCTTCAGCATCGGAACTCATCAAATGTTGCAATCTCTATTATGGGGGAGCGCCCTTGTCTTATTGCCCAGTGTGCACTGTATCACCATCACTGAATGGGCTCCCTCAGGAAACTTATCAAGCTGACGAATCAGTATTCCTGTCTGTTGTAGTCCAGAATCTTGACCTGTGATTAGATGTTCAATACTGGTGTAGCAAATCACATCGGTATGGTCGGTTAAGACTTCGGGTTCGGTGAGAGTGAGGTCTGGCATCGTTTCTTTCCTTTTATAAAACAAAACGCCAGTCGGTCAGGACTGGCGCTTATGTGCGTGTGGTAAGTCTGGCTCGGGGGCTAGTCTGTTCTGGCCTGTTGCAGAAGCTGCAGATGGTGGAGATCCCGAACATCTTTGAGCGCCTGTTCAATCCAGGACAACAACTTTGCTGAGTTGGTGTTGTCTTCGTTGTCGAAGATGATCCTCGTACCGTTATCGATATTGTCCTGCAGCCAGCCAGTCAGACTATTGAGAGCGACTTCAGTGGTTAACTCCGGCATTAGATTTTTTTGTGGTGATTGATGTTGTGTTACCAGTCAAATGTGGGAAAACCTGGCAGCACTTCGCCACAGGCATCAAGATGAATAATGCTGACGGAGTAACGACGCATAAGTGCTACCACCAGACGACGACAGGCTTTCGACAAACCGAGTCGTTTTAGCCGCAACACCGGAAATGACCACGCGCTCAGACGGAGCAGATAGCCGGTGCCCGAAAAATGGATCCATTCTGACTCGCTAAAGTCTTCATGCTGATGCGACTGTTTGTACAGCAGGGTGTTGTCGGCTTCGGTGATATGCGCGGTACTGCAATGGATACCGGTAAGGTGGGCGGCGGGTAGTAATGGATCTTCAACAACCCGCTTTCCGGGGGTATCAGCAATACGAAGTGAATATCCGTTGTCGCGGATCGCGTTAATAATGTCGTCCAGTTCAATGCCATCGATATCCACGATGATACGACCCATGTTGAGGGCCAGTACATTGATAGCATCGGCTTCTGCCATCAGGGATAGTTTCATGAATGTTGCTCCTGAGTTGCATTTCCAGCGATGAGAAGAGTGATCCTTTTATACCCGTTACGTTGCATCAAACCCGTTGCCCGTCTGGCCCGGAGAATATCAATCACCCCGATAAAAGGGGACTGATGCTTAATGGAGAAACCGGGACGATCAATCCGCACCAGTTCAGATTTTTCAACGAGAAAATTGAGTGCATCTGACAGTGAGATACCGGCGTCAATATATTGCGTAATAATCTTCTCATCGGAAAATTGCGTGTCGTTAAGCGAAAGGCCGTAATGTCTTTTTAACAGATAAGTAAGAAGTTGCTGCCAGATTTCAACGGGCGTCGGGCGTGATGGTGCCTTCCGCGTCGGGATGGCGGATAAGGTTTGCATAATGAAATGTTCCTGAATGAAGTCGGGTTAAAAAGAATGAAGGATTATGGGACGGGGTTACCGGGTTATGCTGTCGTCTGGTGTCGGATAAATTGCTGTATAAATGTAGCCATGTGATCCGAGGGAATCTGCTTCACAGGTCAGCCCTTTTGCATATAACGTGACACAGTGCTGATGGCGGGGATTGAGCTCACCGGAAACCAGCATTAATTCCAGCTGTTTGAGCAGTACCGGAAATGCCTGATCGAGATGGCGTAAATCCGCATCGTTGAACACACCGGCGATACTGGCCCGATCAGCCAGATAATGCAGGCGGTTGCCTTCCTGTACCAGTCGTGCGCCAAAACACGGAGTGATGCCCGGTTTCAGCCCCCACCAGGGCTCAGAGACATCATGGTTTACTGGAGGTAGTTGATTCGACAATTTAGTGCTCCTTAATTAAGGTTAATTGAGCGTGACGCTACGCAATACGACATACGGGCCATTGCGGTCCTGGCGGCGTTCAGCGAATACAGCCAGCACACCACTGATATCCTGCACCTCCCGGCCGGCATAGTGGCAGATACTGCCGGACCACTCGTATTTCCCGGTACAGAAGCGAAACAACCGGGACTGCGGGTGTTGACGGTATATTGCCATTGCCTGACGTTTGCTGATTATTTTCATCGCTGTTTACTCCTTACAGCCAGCCGCGTTCAGCAAAGGAGACAATATCCATCCCGCCGATGATCAGATGATCCGGCAGGCGAATGTCAACCAGTTCCAGAGCCTGTTTCAGACGTTCCGTAATCAGCCTGTCGGCTTTACTGGGTTCAGCCTCTCCCGACGGGTGGTTATGCGCAAGAATGGCTGCGGCAGCGTTATTTTTCAGGCCGGATTTAACGACCTCACGCGGGTGAACGGTGACAGTGTTGATCGTCCCCAGGAACAGTGTGTCGTGGGCTATCAGTCGATTCTGGTTGTCAAGCCACAGGACGGTGAAAGCTTCGCGGTCAAGTGTGGCAAGCTGCAGACGCAGCCAGTCACGAACGGCATGGCTGGAGGTAAATGACGTGCCGGGTTCGCGTAGCTGGTACTCCAGCAGGGTTAAGGCTTCCCGGATAGTGTGTTGTTCTGATGACGTTAATGAGGCGGCAAATAGCGGTAGCTGTTGTTCCATACCAGAGCTCTCTCAGTCAATAATACGCATAATGGCGTTGCATTCCGCGTGGTTAATCGCGTAATCGCGCAGATGGTAATAGTGTCCGGTCATGGCATCGCATTCCGTGCGACAGGCGTGGTGGCTGTAGGCGATGAGGCAGACCGCAATCCCGGCGGCTTCAGCGCTCATCTCCGCGCCGTTGCCGTTCATGGGGTTAAACAGCACCCATTTCTCATCGTCGCCTTCGTCAGCGTCCGGGGCCATAAATGCCCCGCCGTTGGCCAGCGTATAAAAATTCCAGATGCCCCCGCTGTAGTGCTCACAGAAACGCTCCATCCACGCAAAAACAGCCGGTTCAAGGATTATCCATTGTGGAATGCTGCCAAAGTGCTGCGGCCAGAAGGCAATGCGCTGTTCATCCGGTACAGGTGTGCAGACAATTGCGGTTGCGTGCTGTTGTTCCGGAGATGCCGGGCCGGCGGTATTGTCGTCCAGGGGGAGCATGTTGTTCATTTGATTTCCTTTGTATTTTCAGGTGGGTTGTTGAAACGAAGTGACGGACAGGACTGTGCGTAGCCATTCTCATCACAGCGTGAAGGCCAGTGCTCCTCAGGGATACTTATGCCGCACTGGCTGAGTTCACCGGGACGATAAAGAAGGTGAGAGCGCCAGGCGCACAGGTCGTCCTCAGAGATGGAGCGGCAGCCTTGCTCACTGATCAGGGAGAACGGATGTGGCGAAACCTGAATCACGCCGCCGGGAATACACTGCATTACTTCAGACTCTCCAGCAGACTTTCCGCCATCACCCAGAGCGCACGGTTGAGCTTCACGTCGCCGTCGATGCCGTTAACCGCACGGGTGTGGGCCCGTTTGCCTTTCGTTGTTCTGCCCGGCAGACCGCCTTTAATCAGGTTTTCCTGGATACGCTGGTAGGTGGTCCACAGGTCGGAGCTTTCATCCTGCCAGCGTCGCGCAGACAGAATCTGTGCTTCCGTCACCGGCTGGTGCTCTTCCCCAAAGCGGTACGTCAGGGCGGCTCTGGCAAACGCCTGTTGTGCCGGCGGAGGAAGTAGCAGTGACTGCATGGCATCCCGCTTCTCCTCCACCCGGTCAAATATCCCCAGCACCTCATAAGCCCCTTCAATGACTTTATCCACCACATTCCCCTTGTGCGGTACGCGAACCTCACCAAAGGTTTCGCCACAGACAAGTCCGTTCTGGCAGACAAAGCGAAACAGGCCCGGCAGCATCTGGTATGAGCTGGAGCCGTCGTGGCTGTTAAGCAGGATGATTTCGGGGACCTGTTTGCCGGTGATTTGCCCCTCACGCCGCAGACGCAGCATGTGCTTTGTGTGGTCGCGTTTATTCAGGTCGCGAACGCGGGTCTGGCAGGCAAAGAACGGCTGGAAGCCTTCCCGCTGCAGATTATCAAGCAGTGTGATGGTCGGGATATACGTATAACGTTCTGAGCGTGATTCGTGCTTTTCTTCACTGAATACGCTGGGCACATAGTGTGCCAGTTCATCACGGGTCAGTGGGCGGTCGCGGCGTACGAGACTGGCCGCACCAAAACGGCTGGCTAAGCGCATGGTTAATACCTCTGATATCGGGTTAAAGGGCATAAAAGCAGAAAGGCCATGCTCCGGAAGGTGCATGGCCTGTGGGGGACTGTGTTCTGTTGAAAAATGAGCAGGACTTCGCCGCTCAGTGGCTCAGTGGCTGTGGTGACACAGGAATACCGTCGCTGATGAGATAGCGGTTCAGCATCTCTCCGGCCTGCGGGGCAAAATTCCAGTCCCGCCATATCAGCATGCCACGGCAGTCGCGGATGACCAGACGAAAATGGGGCCCTGGTCGTCTTCGACGGTGACGTTGAGATAGCGTGCGGCCATGGCTTCCGCCTGTCGGCGGGTGAAGGGGCCGGGTGGCAGCGACGCATTATCAGTGGGCTGCATATCTGATCCCTGATGAGAAACAAAAGAAAACGCCCCGCTCAAATGAGCAGGGCGTCGGCGGTGTGAAATACTGATGCAGTGGTCAGGGCTGGCGGGTGTGTGCTGCCTGAACCGGGATATGCGTCATGGACTGAGGTTCCTGTTGTCGTGAGCGTGAATGAATTCAGAAAAAAGGCGTTACCTGTCTTTATTACGGCAGGGCATATTTCGGCAGACAGCCGCTGTCCCCGAACGCGGGAAGGACCTTCCCCGCACCGTTAAGCGTAAACACGGCTGCCTTTACGCCCTCCCCGGACACAATGACCCGCTTACCGATGCGCAGTTTATCCCATGCCCATGCCACGTTGTCTGAGCCCACATGTGACTCGCTGTCACTGACGCTGACAGGCTCCTCATCGTCAATTTTCATGTCCAGCGACTGGCCGTTATCCATCCTGACCTGATGACCGTTTGCGTCGGTGAAGGTCAGGGTGGCCGCTTGTGAGCCGGTGTCTTCGCAGGTCAGGTAAAGCTGTGACTGTCCTTTCCCCAGAATTACAAACTCAGACACGCCCTGACCCCAGCCGCTGGCCCAGGTATCACGGTTACCGAAGGCCTGTGACACTGCCGGAGTCAGAGCAGATATCAGAAGAGTGAAAAGCAGTATTTTCTTTTTCATAGTATTCCCTGAGGGTGATGGTTAAGACGATACGGGTCTCTCCTGAAGACATTGAGACGCGTTAAGAAAGAGGGCTGATAAGTGATACTGGCGATATCACTGGCTGATGGTGAATGTGCCCTGATCGGTGAACACCCGGGCCTCAACAAAATTGCAGGCTTTACCAAAATCCAAAGTGTGACCAAATTTCCAGAAGACACTCTCAGCGAAGGTCATTTTACGGGGTGTGAACGGTTTATCTGTGGGCCACCAGCCATCCACATTCCGGCCCCTGTAGGCTATTTTTCGGTGTGTCAGCATCGGGCATTTTCCCCTGTTAACATCGATTTTCTTTATCAGAACGGTGTCGGTTTTTGCTGTCACGGTGACATAGATGCAGCCATAGCACTCATGGCCGGCATGGCTGACCTCCACTTTAACGGGCATATCGCTACCGGCCAGGGAGGGAAGTGAGGTGAACAACAGACTGGCGGTCAGCGCCATAAAAAACCTTTTCATTACTTTTCTCCGGATGAAGGCATTCCTGCAATTCATCGCATTGATTTTTAATCAGTAAATGGCTGAATACAGTATCCCTGAGGGATTCTATAACCGGAAATTCATCATGAAAAATGAATAAAACCGATCGGGTCGATCGACAAAATCGATCGTGACAGAGCCAGATTATTTATCGAAACGGAAGACAGGCTTATCGATGCGGAAGTCAGCCAAAGAAGAAGGACCAGACGGTCCGGGCAGCACGGGCCACGGTGTGTGTGACTGTCCGGAGCGCGCAACGTGCAACCTGCGGCAACGGGGCCAGGTCGATGACCGCGTCAATCACTTCCACCACGGCATCGCCAAAGCTGTTGCGGGCGGTAGTGATAATGCCGGGGGTGTGGTACCCGCTTTGCAGGTGAGGCACCAGCGGGCTGCGGGCCTGCTTTGGGAGACGGGTAATCATCGCCTCCACCAGACGGGGAAGGTGGTACCGCCCCCTGACTGACACCGGAAGAATATTCGTCTCTGCGGTTCCCATCTGACGGGCCACGGTCTGTTGTTTCTGTATAATACGTTCAGCCTGCAATGCTGATGGCTGCGCCGATAACCAGTTCCAGTGCGCTGCAGGTTCGGTTTTATCCACCTGGTTGAGGACCCATAACACCGGTGGCAGCGGTCCGCTGTATTGTGCGAATACCTCCTGATAAAAAAGCTCTTCCACCGAGAATGCGCGGTCATCGGCCTTGAGCACCCACAGCACCATATCGAGTTGTGGCATGAGTTCGCGGTACAGCTCACGGTATTCGTTGTCACGGCTGATGCTCTCTCCCGCACCGGGTAAATCCACCAGCGTCAGGTAATGGTTACCGAAGCGCAGACGTACACGCTGAGGCTGACGGGTACAGGCCTCCACGGCATTCACCGCACAGACTTCACTCCGGAACAACGCATTACACAGCGAGGATTTGCCGACGCCGGTCTTGCCCATGATGCCAATCACGGGTTCATACGCGACGAGGCGGCTGAGCTCCCGGAGAAGATGCTGCCGCAGAATACGGGGATAGCGCCGCAGATGGCGACGGATAAGGGCATAGCCCGAAGGATGTTTCATATAAGCCTCGGCATAATAAAATGGCCATCACGGATGGATGGCCTGACTGACGTAAACGGGAGGGAATTCACTGAGGTGATATATAACTGAGAAAAATTTAAAAATGCGGATATAGCATTTAATCCAGATATCAGCAGGGGCGAGCGCCCCCCACAGATATGTTGATTCAGTTTATGGTACGCATAAAAGGAATTTTGTTGATTTTTTTTGCAATTCTTAAAAAATATTCCCTGTGAATTGCTGGTGTGTTTTTCAGTTTGTCATAACCACTCTTTTTTTTAGTCGCACTGATTTCTGCCTCCCTGTCAGCAAGACGTCGTCGGTGGGGTCTGTTGATGTTATCTTCCCTTTCTGTTCTTCTGAGCAGACGGGAGAATAATGTGCAGGGTTCATGACGCCGATAGCCAGGTGCAGTGACATCAGGGAACGGATTCAGTATGTCGGATATGAAAAAGTCTATTCCTCCTGGCGTGGGAGAACTTTTTTGTTTGTTGATGACTTCACGCTGGAAGTTGAGTAAGAAATTAAAGTCAAAACCAGAAACACCCACCAGGCATTCAATATCTTCAGGGATGAAAGAGTACCAGACCTCAATAATTTCCCTGATAAAGTCATGACTGACAGCCCCGTCCTGAATAAAAAATAACACATGGGCGAAAGGCTCAAAATTCTCGTCCAGCATGCCCAGTCTTACATGTCCGGCTATCCGGCTGTACATTGTGCGATGTTTTATTTTACTCATCATCGAGGAAAAGGCTATGTTAATTATGGTTAAGTCATCGATGATGTGTTCAAGTATTCCATTTGTCTTGCAGTTGAGGTGAAAGCTGATTGGGATTATTGTGATTTTTCCGGATGCTTTATTTTTTATTTTGTTATATTCAGTCTGGATTTTAAGTAGCACATCTTCTTTGTGAATAAGATTTTTCTTCAGTTCTTCTTTATATTCTGGGGTTGCTTCGCAATGAAGCTTCAAATATTTATGCGTTCCCGCGAGAGAACGGGATGAGCCAGGGCGTAATGAATTCTCATATTTAAGAATGTCCGACAAAAGATTGCATGCGTAGCCGTCTGTTACCTGCGTTTTTCTTTTTTTAGTGGAAAGTTTATCAGGCGGTATTTTTTCACATTCTGCATCTTTAAAGCTGATGAAGCTGTATATGTCAGCCAGGTCCACGTAACGTATGGGTTCCGATGGATACGTGGCATCTATCTCCCTTAACCTCAGAAAGTTCACTTCATAAAAATCATTCAGTCCGTCCCTTCTCATTCTGCTCTCCCGAATACTGGTTCTGTTTTTATACCTCCGAATTATATCGTATAAAGCTCTGAATTAAGAGTGATTGGATCACAGTACCGGCATGGTAAAACATAGCCTTTTAAGCATTATTCAGAGCTTATGATTTCCTATTAATTCATTGAATTAAATGAATTATATATACTTTGCTTGTCATTTTTTTTTGTGTTTGTTTTTTTCTGTTGTTTCAGATTGTTATGACATGATTTTAAGGTGAAAACGATTCTGACTGTCTTTTCAGGCGACTGAGGGTGTTCCGTTACTTCCGATCAGCGTCTTACAGCGAGACTGTTTTTCCGACTGTGTTTACCTGGTCAGGGAGTATCTTATCCTGTCATCCAGTTGCAGAGCATTCTGTGGTCTGATTGTTATCGCCGGGGAGAATGCAGTTTCCCCTCGAAAATAAATACGTTAGCCCGTCATGAATTTACCTTTTTTCATGTTTTCCGGGCCGCGCATGGAATGTTTTTCCTGAGTAACCAATAATTACTCTCTTACTTCCACGTTTTTTGTGCCTGAAAATACCGGGGGAGTAATCAGAAAATAAACCCCGTATCGGTATAAATAACGGCAAGATACTATTGCAGTAAATATTACAGTGGCAGGGTGACCAGTTCCGGGAGTCAAAAAGTGTGCGTATACAAATCTTTCATGAACACATGCCTGTACAGGTATCAAGTCCGGAAGACAGAAATGGTGGCTAATATCATTTTAACACCAGGGTGTGAATAACTTAAACCTGCGTAGTGTGTGTATTCTCTGGAGGTTACTGACGGTGTGAAAAGAAACATTAAGGTTATTAGTGTTATTTTATAAAAGATGTGTTATTTATCCAACTGCTTACACCTTTGTATCCATGAATACTGACTCTTCAGTAAGTACAGTATTCCTTCGTCTACCGGGTGATGATTTCTTTTCAGACATCCCGGTACGTTCAATGATTACTAACATCATTGTTTATTCTTTGCCGTAAATCATAATGATTGTCAGACTTTTCTGTGTGATGAACATCCATTCCATTGCACGATAAGAAATTACTGTTACAGCACGTGTGAAAAATGATACTCAAGAAACATACTTTAATGGCTGAAAGCCTGAATCGGTATTCTGCATAAAAAATTAATCTCTCCCGTAATCTCATGACCAATAACTGTTATGGGATATTTATCATGGAATACGTAATCAACTCAAACCACAAACCAGACTGTTCTCTTCAGTCAGTATTATTTAACCATCAGGACCGGTTATTTGACTGTCATTCGAAATTACTCATGCTTCGGGTGGATTTCGCATACAGGAAAAACTCTGATTCATACGCGTATGGTGATATTCATCAACTGGCGGCTGAGATGACATGGCTGACTGAGCAATGCGCAGAGATATCCGGTCTGGAGGGATATGCCTGGGTAATGGAATATGGGGGAGATCACCGTTACCACATTCATGCGGCGTTTTATATCAATGGTCAGAGCCACCGGAAGGCCTGGTGCTTCTGGAAAGCCATCCAGTCGCTGTGGGAAGACATCACGGACGGAGAAGGCTACGCGCACCGGTGTGAGCCTAAGGGACATTACCGGGTGCGAGGTGAACGAGTAATCAACTTTTCAGATCGCAGAGGAAGGGAAGGTATGCAGTACATCCTGAGCTATCTGGGTAAACAGTCGCAGCGTACAGAGCGCCGGATTTACAGAGTCAGCGCAGTCCCTGCTCCGGCAGTCAGTGGCAGGCGGCGTAAGCGGAGCTGAATCTATCCAGTAAAAAATCACGCTAGAGCGTTATCGTTTGAAGAAGTCTGCACCATTCGAACACCTGGCTTCTTCTCCCTTACCACCAACGGAGAAAAAACGATGACCACACCAACCAGCCTGCTTAACGATAAGTTTGTCGATATGGCGTTTATCACCCAGCTCACCGGCTTAACAGACAAATGGTTTTACAAGCTCATTCAGCTCGGTGAATTCCCAAAGCCCATCAAGCTGGGCAGAAGCTCCCGCTGGCTTGAAAGCGAAGTGGAAGCCTGGCTACAGCAACGCATTGCAAAGTCCCGCCAGTGAGTGATTAAACGCAATCACATCTCCCACCTGATTTAACTCCAGAGACCGATGACCCACAGTGCAGCCCTCCCCGGGACGGCTTAGCCTTGCGCGTCATCCAGCAAAGGACCAATACTATGTATGCAAAATCGTTTATTGCTCTCGATGGTAATCGACGCCTCACGGGAGCGATCATTGCCCAGATTTATCCTTACGATCACCTCTGCGGCAGCGCTCTGATATTCCACCCGGAATGGGCCATTACAAAAACCTGCAAACGGAGAATGTGGCAAAGGCCTTCCGACAGGCGTTACGACAAAGGAAAGCCAGCGAGCCGCTGATACATCATTCCGACAGAGGACAACAATACGGTTCAGCGCTTTACCAGTCGGTACATGAGATCATCGGTACGTATTCACCCCCGGCAGTCAAGTAATGAGGGTAAAGTTATCAAAAAGTGGGCTTTGGCGGGATGTGAAATTATTATGCGCTCTGAATGGGATGTTGCCCCCCAGCTCAATTCCGGAGCTTTGATAAGGATTTTAGCGGGTTATCAATTACCCTATGCAGATAATATTGCACTGAGCACTGAGGGAGTTGGAAATAATCCCTCCGGAGCAGAACAATTTATTCGACTGCTAAAGACATCTTTAGCTTTATGCCTCTGGAAGGGGCTCAAGGGGACTTAGTTCTCTGTCAGTTCCTCGTTCAAAGCTGCCTGTGAATTTTTTATTGCTTAAAAAATAGACTTGACATGGGACAATTTCCGCTTTCCAGGCGGATCACAAAGATAATGCCCGCGACGCCATGTTTCATGTCTGCGAAAACAGCAAATTTGACAGCGCTCAGAACGGGCTTACCACTCAGGAGTAGGACGGAAAGCAACGCGTGGAGAAATTTTCTCCCTTTGTTTCAAATGCGAGGGCGATGAGGAATACATTGCAACTGTCAGCCGCTATACATTGATGGCGCTCGCCGGGCATGTCATGCAGTCGGGCATCAAAGCCGATATGGTTCCTTTGCTTTACGGCGCTCAGGGTGCCCGCAAGTCTACTGGCGTGCGCCTTATCTCTCCTATCAGCGAGCCATACGGCAGTTTTAATCTTAACTGCAAGGATGTGCGGCCTATGGCGGTGGATTCCTGTCTGTGGCATCACGACCACCTTTTGACAGTGCAGCTACCACCATACCGACATAGCCATTGACGATGAATACAAAATGTATTAATTTAAATTTAGCTACATTTTGTAGCGCATGTTATCGAAAGGTAAAACCATGTCTGTCAGGAAAGAATTACTAAAAAATAGTCTTTTTAATCAGGTTGATGATAGTGTTTCCACACCTATATCGATTCGCCTTCCGGCCGTCTTAAACAATGAATTAGACGAACTGTCTTTGAGCCTTGATCGCTCCAAGAGCTCGCTGATCAGCGAGTTTATAAAGGCGGGAATAGCTGACGCTAATGAATTGCTAAAAGAGAGCTCTCTGATTAGCGAGGAGTTGAAAGAGCAACTGGTTGATCAGCGTGAGGATAACGCTGCTAGTTTCATGGATAGAAAAGCCTTCATGTTAAATACGAACTACAATAACGATGAAGAAACTCATTTCGATATGCTGAAAAATCAAGAGGCCGCAGCCTTTTGCAAAGGCTGGAAGGAATATATCTGCCAGCTTTCTAAAGGAGATAAGGTTTATTTTTATCAGAGCGGCGTTGGCATCATTGCCTCTGGGGTTGTGGATGGTGAGCTGGTGAAAAGTGAGCATTACGGCGTAGCTGATGATAAATATGCTAAGCCGCTCAAAGATTTTAAAACTGGCTTCAGGGCTATCTCTGCGCGTCGTTTTAAAGAGTTAACCGGGGGCGGGGCTAATTTCCGTAGAACGATGATTGAGCTCACTTCGATGCAGTCTCATGCTATTGCTCAAGAGATTGAAAGGCTTACCTCTAAATCCTGATGATCCTCAGATAGTAAAGCGGTCCACAGGGCTTTTTTTGACGACGGGCCTGTAATGCCCTAAAAGGTCTTGCTCATACGAGTACCAACCAGGAATGTTTTCCCCCTCAGTTCTCTCGGTAGCTAATCGAGCCAAAAACGGTAAAGCCGAGCTATTACTTTTCATTTTATGCCCCATTAAGATTTAACGAGCCAAAATATTTAAAGAATTCAATAAGTGAGTGTCGAGTGTTTCAGTTGTAGGAATTGGTAATCCGTTCGCAATGCGGTAATTTTTCACAGACTGCCTTGTAGATGGTCCCATTATGCCGTCAATATTCCCGTTGTAAAATCCCTTGTCCAACAATGCGAATTGAACACGCATGATCAAGCGCTTACGTTTCTCTGTACCAGAAATCAGCCCATTACTTGCACGGTTAACTTCTGAAGTTCCAATAGAATTCGTGGTCGTGGATCTGTTATTGTCGTTAGAGTGAAGTGCACGCACAGAGGAAGAGGACGATGAGGAACTTGTACCTGAACTTGAAGAGCCAGATGAGCTTGGTGAGCTGTATGTTTTTGGATAATAAAGAGTGCTGCCACCATAGTACCCGCCACCTGATGATGATCGGTGAGAACTATGGCTCCGATGGGAGCTATGACTGCGATGCCCTGCAATGTAGAATGGAACTTCGGTGTTAAGTGGGGCTATCACTAAATCATGTTCATTAAGAGTCATACCAGGCAAATCACTTGCTCCGGTAGATGAATCACTTGCCCATACAGAATTATTGAGTGCCAAAAATCCCGGAAGTAGAGCAGCAAAATTAAATTTTTTCATAAAAATGGTCTCGGTGGTTGATGAAAACGGCCTGTTGAGGAACTGAAATAACCAGCACAGGAAGACTTCTGAGTGCATTCATCACATTCTTTAGGATAGTAATTTTTCCAATCAGAGATCGACTGAGCAGCAAGCTCCCAGGCTCTTTCAGGAAGATGACACAAAGGATAATTAAAAATTGTTAGAGGTATGCCTGACCTGTGTGCAGCGTCTATAGTGGAGGTTATTTTCTCACTATAGCTGCTGTGCTCAATGAAGATTGTTGACCAGTTTTTTCGTGCCCAACCGATAGATTCCAACCCCATAAGGGAAATCTGATTAATGTTGGAGAAAACACGACCAACGAACTCTACGATGTCATCCAATTCCGTATAGTTAGCCAGTGTCGGAATAACTCTAAGTTCGATATTAATCCCTGAGTTCCCTGCATTGATTAACCCCTTAACCGTTTCATTAAATGCGCCATCATTCCCTACCAGATGATCATGCACAAGTGGTCTTGATGAGTAGAGCGGGATACCAAAGGTGATTTTGGTCTTTTTGCTTCGCTTTGCCATTTCCTGAGTAAAGTTGGTATCAGCAAATTTGCGTCCGTTTGTTAAAACATGCAAAGCAGTATCTGGTGAGTTCTCGATGATAAAATCAATGAAGTGTAGGAAATCATCTCCATATAGCAGAGGTTCACCACCGCTGACCCCAACAACTCCATTCAAACCAAATGAAGCTATAGCAAGGGCTGATTGGGTAAGCAGCCAGTCATCATTTGCTTTCTTTGGTGGCTGGGAACAAAACAGGCACAGGTTATTGCAGCGTTCCGTAACTAAGACAGTATTATGATTGGCTTTGCGGGACAGAATAACGCGTATCATATTGCCATTATTGATTATCCCAATATCTCCATCTTCAATTGACTCAAATAATTCAGTGCTAATAACAGAGTAATCAAAGCATGGCAAAATGGCTTCATTGTTGCTTTCAGCAACTACCAGCAAATTGGGCAAAAAGAATAAAGGGTTCACTGGTTTTTGTTTGCATAACCGATAGAACCCCGTGGGCACATTCTTTTTTGAAGCAAAATGAAAGATATCGTTCCTGATAACCTCAGACATATGCCCATCCTTTTAGCATCTCAGCCTTCGGACCACCTTCTGAGATGCAGTTCATCAGATACCTGAACATCCCCTTGTGATACTGACAAAACGTTGAACGACTCCTATCACCGACAGGCTCACCCTGTACACTTATGTTCTGGCATGGATCTGCACCGCAAAATGGTTGATATGCACATGTATCACAACCTGGTAGGGCAAAATTGAATGATGAACTCAATACTGCGTTATAGTAAGGACTCGTGGAAAATGATAGCGTCCTTACATCCCCCGCACTGAACTCCGTTTCAGGATTCACCTTCTGCAACATGCGGCTCTCATCGCTACCAAATACTCGACCGTCATAATTGAAAAGAATGCTGTTAAGCACGACCCCACTTGGCGACTTTAAATCCGCATAACCACTAAAGCCGGGATTGAAGATTCTTTTCAGATGAATGGAGGCCGAATGTTCCACAACCCTTATCCCTTCATTGTTGATCCTAAGAATTTCATCTATCAACGAGGCATAGAAACTGAAGTATTCGGCCATAGAGAAGGTGAACGATGCTTTTTGTGCAAACCCATAGGGACTAACTGGTCGGATAAACATATCATTGAGGCCAAGAGACAAGTGAGCCTGGACAATCGATTCAGGATGCCTGATTAGTTCTTTAGTAACTGTAGTAACCGTTGCAACGCGACCAACGCCTAAAGACCGTTTGATAGCCTCTACCCCTGACACTGTTCTACTGTACGCAAGCCCATGACCAAGAATTCGATTACTGTTGTGAACAACTTCCTCACCATCAAGCGAAACAGAGAACGTTATGTTCCTATCTCTCGACCATACAACCATATCCTCATTCAAGACAGACAGGCTTGATGCTATCACCATCTCAAAATCGTTGCTTCCCAGAGTTTCAGCGCATTGCTCATAGATGGACTGAATTAAATCGAACCGCAAGAGTGGCTCTCCACCCTGTATCTCTATCTTGTAAGGTGGCGCCGAGAGTTTTTTGATAGTAGAAATGATGTCAGGGATGAAATTGGGATTTAGATCATAACCAGAGGCGTTTACGGAAGCTCTACTGACCTGACAATACTTGCAAGTATGGTCGCAACGTAATGTGGGCACAATCATGAAAATTGGCCTGACTTCCAGTTCATTCATCAATCGTTTTGCAAAAGCAGCACTTAAAGCATAGGGGGTTGTGGCAGATGAGTTTTCGTTGGTTATGAAAAGCTTACTTTCTAGGGCGTTTGATTGCTCCGCACTTATTTGCTCATTAGCCAGATCAAGCAGGTCTTGCTCATCGATGAAGTGATGAAAGCCAGCGAGATTGCTTATAAACACCTGTCCATTAGGCAATCTGTCAAAATTGAAAGGCATCATTTCCATTAAGAAAGCCTTTCATCGACACTGCGAAGCACTTTATGGATAATAGAATCTCTCAACGACCCTGTTTTATGCTGTAGTTTTTCTCGCAAAGTGTAATCATTCAGCAGCCTCTCGAATTCATAGAGGCATTCGGGGCTACTGCTTTCAAAAGAGATTGCCCAGCAGGATAGATCCTCACGGAGTTTCCATTGAGTAAATGGAGTCATCCAGTATAGGCTATTGCGTATAACCCATTCAGAATAAAATTCTTTTTCAAACATCCTTTCGCACATTGCCATTACCTTCCAATACGAATAATCACAATCAGCAACCGCTTTGAAGCAGATTTTTCCTATGGAAACAATAATACAACATTCAATTGGTATGTTACAGGTGACCTGTTCCCCGTTGATGAATACATCGCGACGTTAGTAATGCCATCACCAATTATGAACTTCCGCTCTTCGCTCACAACGGATCTTTAGCAGCCAATAGGTGTCTGCTTAATGCCAAGAGCAGACGTTGTTTAGCCCGAGATGTAACAATATTTAGGGGGCGGTTCAAACCCTCAAAGCTAAAATGAGGGCTTACGTTATTCTGATTACGATAATGAGCGCTCTCATCATTGACCTTTGCAAAGCTGCATTTCTCAGACTCGAGAGACCAACTGTCTGAGATTATTTAGTATTAGTTTGCCTGCATCCAGCGGAGCCAAATTATGGATCAGAGCAATCTCATGTACTGTACGATGGACATCACTCGGCCGAAGAGGGGTGCCTTCGTGTAGAATAAATGGGCCATCTGTCTCGGTCAGCAATCGGTCAAGAGGAAAAATGCTGATGAGTTTGCGGTGTTTTTCTGACCTAAGCATCTCCTCATTAATCGAAAAATAACAGCCGAGCTCAACTGCCCGCCGGGCTTCAGAAACGGTCCCGGTAAACCAGTGAAGGATCGCCTGACTATTATCAAACAGCCTGCTCTCCTCAAGGTGCTTCAGTACTTTTGAGGTCGTTCGCACACTGTGGATACTCAAAATTTTATTCCCCTGCTCAGCGCTGGCGCGAAGAATACGGGAAAAAACACGTTCCTGGGCTTCAAAGCTTTTATAGAAACGAGGGCCAGCATCAAGACCAACTTCTCCCACGTAGCGAGCGGAGGGCAGATAGCGCTCAAATAAAGCAATCTCCTGTTCCCGTTCCTGAATTAACTGGGGATGCATACCCAAGCCCACCCTCACATAATGTGACTCGGCTGTCAGTTCGCAGTTTCTGGACCATGCCTTAGGCGTGGTCGTAACCGCCAAGGTGGCGACCCGCTCCTGATCACAGTCAGCAATGATGCCGACGTGATCAGAATAAAGGTCGAGATGACAGTTAAAATAGACCCATAATGGAGTAATGCCGATCAGTTAAGGATCGGTTGACCGATCCTGTGGTTGTGTAAGAATCCGGAAATGCTCACCCATTTCCGGATTTTTTATGGACATTGGACAGGCTCTTGATCTGGTATCCCGTTACGATTCTCTGCGTAACCCTCTGACTTCTCTGGGCGACTATCTGGACCCGGAACTGATTTCCCGCTGTCTGGCCGAAGCCGGTATCGTCATGGTAAATATGCGCCACCGGGCTGGATACAACATCCGGGTGCAGCGGGTTGGTACCAATAGGCGACTCCATGGGTTCGTAATGTTCCGGGAATGGCCCGTCGTTCATTTTGTCGATGGAGAACAGACGCGCTACGCCTTCCGGGTGCATGATAAACGGACCAACGTTGCTGCCCGGTGCGGCCTGGCCGTAGTTGGCTACGTCCATACCGGCCCATTTTTTTCCATTCCAATGCAGCAGGGCTCGTTTGGGATCCCACGGTTTTCCTGATGGATCGGCCGAAGCGCGATTGTAGAGAATACGGCGGTTGGCAGGCCATGACCACGCCCAGCCCGGTGTGCAGCCCAGACCATATGGATCGCTGTTGTCGCGATTGGCCATCTGGTTGCCTTATTCTGTCCAGCTTCCGCAGTAGACCCAGCAGAAACTGCTGGTCGAGCCATCATCGCGCAACTGTGCTGAGCTGCTGGCCTTTTTTGGCTATAAGCTGGCCTTTGTCATCATAAAGGTCTTCAAGCGCCTGGCCATTTGCTTCACGCGCAATCTCTTCTGGGTGTGGGTCGTATGGATCTTTATAATTCCAGGCAATATTCAACAAGGGTTGCGGATTCGCTCCACCTTCCTGTTGATACAGCTCGCGCAGTCGCATAAACAGGCGACCAAGGATCTTCCCGTCATGTAAGGCTTCACCTGGTGGTTCTGCCGCAGCCCAGTGCCAATGCAACCAACGCCCGGAGTTAGCGATTGAACCATTTTCTTCAGCAAAGCAGGAAGAGGGCAGACGGAAAACTTCGGTCTGAATATCTGCCGGGTTTACATCGTTCATCTAGCCATGATTTTGCCAAAAATTGGACGACTCAGTGACCAGCGGATCGATAACCACCATATATTTCAGTTTTGAAAGCGCGCGAGTTGATTTGTTTTTATCCGGAAACGCCGCCAGCGGATTGAAGCCCTGAACGATGTAACCATTAATCTTCCCTTCGAGCATCAATTCAGCTTGGGCCATTACGTCATACAGGCGATCCCATTTAGGTAGCCAGTCGTAGCCCCAGTTATTTTCCACTGTTGCATTGTCGCCCCAGAAACTTTTCATCATGCTAACAAAGAACTTCGGCGTATTTTGCCAGTAATTGACCTCATTCACGCCTAGCGCAGGCGGCGTGATTTGCGAAATATAGGTCTGGTAGTCTGGCTGTTTTTCCGACGGCAGCGGCATATAGCCCGGCAGGTTCGTCGACAACAAGCCAAGATCGGTATAGTCCTGAATATTGGAGTGGCCACGTAAGGCGTTAACGCCACCTCCCGCCATGCCTATATTGCCAAGTAGCAACTGGAGCATAGCGGCGGCGCGGATAATCTGTGCCCCGGCGGAGTGGTGTGTCCAACCCAGCGCATACAGAATAGTGGCGGTGCGGTCAGGCACGCTGGTGCTGGAGAGAATTTCGCAGATACGATTGAAATCTGCCACTGAGGTCCCACACAACCGGTTAACCATTTCTGGCGTATAGCGGTCGACGTGGGCTTTCAGCAAATTCCACACGCAGCGTGGATGAGACAATGTTTCATCACGCAGGGCATTACCCTGTTCGTCAGGCTGGTAGAACCAGCTCGATTTATCGTACTGGCGTTTTTTGTCGTCATAGCCACTGAACAAGCTGTCGTCGAACTGATAGTCATCACGGATAATCAGGCTGGCGTTGGTGTAATGGCGCACATAGTCGTGCTGCACCTGGTTGTTTTCCAGCAGATATCCGACAGTATTTCAGCGTCTGCTTCATCATTACGCCGGTTACAGCGCCTGTCCTGCCAGTCGGCAGAACGGTTAATTCGCAGTGACAGCTGCGCACGCGACACGCCCATTGTGCGGCTGACCAGGGCTATTCCCCGTCCTTTGGCAACAAGAGCGCGTGCGCTATCCATTTTCGCGACTGACCGTACTCCACGACTTCTTTCAGGATCTCAACTTCCATTGTCTTCTTGCCCGGCAGGCGCTGAAGCTCCCGAACCTGCTTCAGAGCAGCAGTAAGCTCAGAAGCTGGCACGACTTCTTCTCTGGCCGCAACGGCGGTGAGGCTGCCTTCCTGATATTGCTTCTTCCACTTAAACAGCAGGCTGGGCTGGATGCCATGCAGGCGGGCGACATGGGAGACATTCATGCCCGGCTCCATCGTCTGCTGGATAATGGAGATCTTCTCCTGAGGAGTTTTACGTTTACGGACTTCTTGCCCTAACAGGATCCCGGTCATCTCAAAATTGGCGTTAGTGTTAGACATATATTCAAGCCTATCTCTTATCTGGAGATACAGCTACTGTCTGGCGTTTCAGGGGGTTACATCACTTTGTACCTAGAGCAGACATTGCAAATTACTTTGCGGGAATCATGTCAATAGTTGCGCCTGATGACATTTTTTAGACGCTTGGCTTATCACGTTTGATATCGTGGGAATGTTCTAAACTATGTCAGATAAAAATGTAAGGACATAACGAGGAATTTTGATGAATAGAACCATCATGATTGATGAACTTCTGATACTAGCCAGATTGACTCGCATTGCTTATGACACGCCAGTTAAGTTCATGACGCAGGATGAAGTTGAGCTTACCCGGCGCTTTGCAAAAACGTTCACGCCACGGCTTATTGAATCCCTCTGTCTTCGTATCATCGAGCTTGAAGCTGGCGAAAACAGTTCTGACGCATCAACGCAGTAGTGTTAGAGGGTTTAACAAATACTGCCTGTATGAGACGACAATAACTCAGTCCGCCTAGTGCTGATTATTCTGGCCGGTTTTGTAATCTGAATGTCATGTTCATGATCCAACAGGAAATGGCGTGACGCTCAATACTTCTCAGGTCAGTTACTACATGACTCAACGTAAAAAAGGGGCAACCCAGCATATCTCGGCCATGAAGGCCGGTATCTCTGTCCGGTCTGGTCGCCGGATCGAGAAAGAACAATGGTCAAAAGCGGGTGAACGCCATTGGCGAACGCGTAAAGATCCACTTGAAGCTGTGTGATTAGCGCGACAGTTTGCCGGGAATTTCGCTCATCAGCACGGCAGCCTGCTTTAGGATTTCTTTTTCCATCTCAAGGCGCTTTATCTGCGCTTTAATCTGCTGAATTTCTCGCTGTTCAGGGGTAATGGCATTACCAGTAGGCTCAATACCCTGACGTTCTTGCTTATACAGACGTATCCATTTGCGCAAATGGTCAGGGTTGAGCTCAAGTACCAGCGCGACTTTTCTGACATCGCGCTGGTACTTAACCACTTGCTCGATAGCTTCGAGCTTGAACTCCGGGGAAAAGGTGCGTTTAGTCCGACGAGTTTTGAGCATGCATCACCTCATTTTCACTGTTTTAACATTAACAGGATTTCGAGGTGTCCTGAATTACCGATCCACTACAGATAAAGGGGGACCTCAGTCGGACAGCTTTGCGAAGTACGCCGCGGCTTTTTTTATACGTCCAGTTCGTCGGTAACCCGCTTCAGCTCTTTCTGGAGATGGCGGATCTCAGCCTGAGCATCTGACTGTTCTTTATTAGTGGAAGAATCCGGACCATACTTTTTTATCCAGCCGTAATAGCTGTGGGTGGTGATATCAAGACGTGTTGCAACTCTGGAAACAGAATAACTACGATCAACAACCTGTTTGACTGCTTCAATTTTAAACTCTTCGGGATAATGCTTAACACTCATGGGCACATCTCTTTAAGTCATCATAAATAACTCTGTGGTGTCTGTTAAACCTGTGGCGATTCATTGCTCGCAATCAGTGGGTATTTTGTATAGTTCGCGGACAGTCTTGCCCACCAGGAAGCACAATCTTTTCGCGATGCTCCGCAAGGTCATAAACACAAATCGTACCTTCATCTGTATGGACTTGTTCTTTCAAAGGCAGGCTCGCCTCTTGGGCCACAACGGGGTTGGAAACAATGAAGAACAGCGTAAGGATACTTAACGGTCGGACTGCATTCATGAAATTACTCCCATGTAGAATATGGTTAACTCACTTCCATCACCGACTGGCGGGGGGTGAGCTTGCCAATGATCGGTGGTAGTTCCGTTTCGCGAAGTGGACGGCCTTCAACCAGACTCTTAATGCGCTGTACACATTGGTTCAGCAGGGGCTCCATCGGCCAGGAAATACATGTCAGTTGTGGGTATAACTGTGTGGCCAGCGGAGAGTCTTCGAGGCTGAGCAGGGACACTTCCTGCGGCACGGATATATTGAATTCACGGAACAATCGCATTGCTTCTGCTGCGTATGCATCGCGTTTTACTACGATTGCGGTGAACTTACTCAGACTGTTTATCAGCGTCAGCAGTGCGCGTTCAACGTCCTCATTGGCTGTTAACACCAGTTGGCGATTAAACGGAAATGAGTAATTTTGCAGTACGTTTCGATAACCTTCCACCATCCGCTTGCTGGTGTCGTCCGTATCATTATCGATAACCAGCGCGATATTGCGGTGGCCTTTACCGATCATATAGCGGCAAGCGCTCTCAGCAGCAAAAGCGAAATCGTAGCCCTGACTTTTCGCGTCTACGACTGGCCGATCAAATGAGATAACGTTATCGGCACTTCCCGGCACAATAGGGCCAAACACCACAACGGCAGCGCATTGTCGCTGTAGTTCATCCACCGAAGAAGCATGTTCGATGGCGTTATCGACATACTGAACGATCAGCGTTTTGTTGAGCAATTTCATGGCGCGTGCCAGTGCGGGAAGCAAACGTGCACCACTGTTCTCATCACGTGAGGAAAGCACCACGCCGATATAGCTTGATGACTGACTCGCCAGATTTTGCGCGGCAAAGCTTGGACGGTAATTCAGCTCTTCTACCGCCCGTAAAACCGCTTCACGGCTTTCTTCGCGTACGCCTCGCGTGCCTGTTAGCACGCGGGAAACCGTTGCTCTGGAAACATTGGCTAATCGTGATACATCATCCATCGTTGGCATAGTGTTTTCTGCGTGGTGAGTTTTCATCATCTTAACATAACCCTCCCGAAGAATCGCCACATCACCTGTCGTCAACGTCATGTTTCCCGCGCATTAAGACCAGGAAGCCAGGCCGCGCCGCGTACGCCACTGGCATCGCCAAATCGGGCCGGAACAACGCGCGTGTGGCAGGAATTGGAAAAGATATACGGTACTATTGCGTCCGGAAGCTCATGATAAATTCTGCTGATGTTTGATAGTCCGCCTCCCAGCACAATTACTTGAGGATCCAGAATATTGATGACTGACGCGAGGCTCCGGGCGAACGCGTCAATGAAATGCTGCCAGTGTGCACGAGCCTGCGGGTTTCCTTGTTCGGCGGCTTCGATAATCTTCTGTGATGTCAATTCAGCCGGGAAACGACGGGCAAACCCAGTGCCGGAAATAAAGGTTTCAATACAGTTAATATTACCGCAATAACAAGGCTGCTCAGGACCGTCATACGCTGGTGTATATCCTGGAAGTGGGTTGTGCCCCCATTCACCGGCAATGGCATTCGGGCCTTGTAATAAGCGCTTGTGTACGGCAACCCCACCGCCGCAGCCGGTTCCTATAATCACACCAAAAACGGTATCCGCTTTTGCACCCGCACCGTCCACTGCTTCTGAGAGGGTGAAACAATCGGCATCATTGGCAATCCACACTGGTTGCTGGATACGAGCAGCTACATCGGTTTTGAGATCGTGGCCGTTGAGCACCAGACAATTACAGTTTTTGATTAGCCCGCTTTGCGGGTCAATGGCACCCGGCAACCCGATCCCTACGCTGAATGGCACTGGGCTGATTGAGCGTGATTCCTCAATCAGGCTAACAAGATGCAGCATAAACGTATCATAGCTCTCCTTCTGTGTAGGGCGCCGTTGACGCCAGAGACATTCCCCTTGCGGCGAGAGCAGCACAGCTTCCATTTTTGTGCCGCCAATATCCAGTCCGAGATGGTGCATACAACCCTCTGTAAAAAAAGAGAGGCCAAAGCCTCTCCTGGTTATCGTTATGCCTGTTGCGGGCGGGTGCGGTAGATGTCGATGAGCTCAGTCACCAACTCTTTGGCCAGAATGGACGTCATCAGGTGATCCTGGGCGTGAACCATTACCAGCGTCATTTTGGTTTTTCCTTCGCCTTCATCGGCTTCAATGAGCTGCGTTTGCACCAGATGCGCCTCGCGAGCATAGTGCGTTGCCTCTTTCATTCGTTCATCTGCGGCTTCAAAGTCACCACGTTTGGCGCAACCTAGCGCCTCATAACACAGGCTGCGCGACTGGCCCGCATTGATGATGATGCCCATAACTTGTTCTTCTAATTCCATGTATTACCTCTGATTACATCTGTCAGGCGGACTGCGCCGCATCTTGCGCGTGTTCAACCGCGTTTTCATTCTCTTGCTCAATAAGCTGTTTTTCGTAGGCTTTCAGGAACGGAAGGTACATCGCAGCGGATGTCACCATGCACATAAGACACAAAATGACCGGACTGAAACTCCAGTTGGCGGCCCATGACGCGCCAATAGGAGCCGGTGTAGTCCACGGTGTCATTGAGACCACGCGGCTGACTAAATCGAGATCCAGCGCAAACCAGGCAAGCGTGGCATTAACCATCGGCACTAATACGAATGGCAGGAAAAACAGCGGGTTCATGATGATCGGTGCGCCGAACAAAATGGGTTCATTTATGTTAAAGAGTCCCGGTACCACGCCCATGCGGCCAATGGTGCGTAAATGGATGGCTTTGCTGCGCAGTAAAAGGAAGGCGAGCGGCAGTGTGGAGCCGACGCCGCCGATCAACAGATAATGGTCCCAGAACCCCTGAACGTAGATGTGAGGGATCGCTGAGCCCGCCGCCATTGCTGCCTGGTTAACTGACAGGTTTGCCATCCAGAAGGGGTTCATGATGCCCGTGACGATTAGTGCACCGTGGATCCCGGCGAACCAGAGAACCTGGCACACCAACACAGAGAGCAGTACTGCAGGCAGAGTATCAGAGGCGGCAACCAGTGGTTTCACCAGCGACATGATCGCTTCCGGGATAATCATACCCAGTTGTGATTCGATAAAAAGATTGAGTGGGTGCAGGGTAACGACGACGGCCAGAACCGGTACCAGAATCTCAAACGAGCGTGCCACGCCTGTTGGTACTTCCGGCGGGAGGCGGATCGTAATATTGTTCCGTTTCAGGAAGGCATACAGTTCAGTGGAGTAGATGGCGACCAGAATGGCGGTGAAGATCCCCTGACCGGAAAAATAGGCTGTGGAGATCTGCCCGTCTTTTAGTGGTGCGGCGACCAGTAAAAAGGCCATCAGTGACAGCATTCCGGCGGTCAGCGGATCCAGTTCATGGTGTTTTGCCAGACTTGCGGCGATCCCAACCGAAATAAAGAGCGTCATAATGCCCATACTGAAGTTAAACGGTAGCATCAGCGCATCGCGGTGATCCAGCGAGAATTTCAGCCACGCCTGTGCAAACCCCCAGGTGGTATCAGGCGAAAACGGTGGGAAAATAAACACCAGCATGAACGAGCCCACGATCATAAAGGGCAGAGCAGTAATGAAACCATCACGGATTGAGGTCACATACTTTTGTTGACCGACAGCACCTGCCATCGGTGTGATTTTTTGTTCAATGACGCTGATGAGTTTAGAGTACAGAGAGCTCATGGGATTTCCCTTAATTATTTGTTATCTATCAGGGTGAGTGCGAAATCGAGCACGGCGCCCCCTTTTTGCATGCCGTAGTCCATCATGTTGATCGGCTCGACTCGTATCCCATATTTGTTGGCTTGTTTTTGCAGATCACTCTGCATGTACTTGACCTGTGGGCCCAGTAACACCACCTGGTAGTGGCTAACCTGTTCGGCAAATTCGGCCACGCCAAAGGCCTTGATTTCCGCTTCTATTCCACGCTTTTGGGCTTCCTCAACCATTTTTTTTACCAGCAGACTGGTGGACATCCCGGCAGAGCAACACAACATGATTTTTTTCATAACGACTCCTGTTAACTGATGGCTGGAATATAGCTATCGCGGAACTAAACGGAAAGCGCTTTCCATGAATGGATTATCTAATTGTGACCATGATCACCAGAGGGAGGCTTTCACTTTGTCGTGATGTACGCGATCATCGCTGCTATTCAGGAATGACTAAGGTTGAATTATGAACATTCATTTAATGAATGTTGTTGTGGATTTAATAGAGCAACGTTTAACACCCATCGCGAATATAATTACGAGAAATCAGCATATTACGTCAATGCGAGATGGCTTTTCCCTGGCAATGCCTTTTGTGATTGTCGGCAGTCTGATGGTGCCGCTCCTGTTTCCGCCGGTAACCATTTCTAGTTCGTCGTTCTTTGGACAACTCTACCAGCAACTGCGTCCAATGTTGTTGCCAACTTTCGAACTGACGCTTGGACTGGTGGCTCTGATTGTGGCCTTTGGTGCCAGCGCCAGTCTCGCCAAACAGTACCAACTCCCGGAAAGGCTCTGCGGATTGACCGGATGCCTGTCGTTTTTGCTGTTTATTGGTTTTCGCGATAATGGGGCTACCAACATTTTTCTGGGAGGAATGGGGCTGTTTACCGCACTGATTTCAAGTGCTTACTCAATTGAAATTATTCGTTTTTTCTATAATAGAGGCTGGTGTATCCGCCTGCCGGAAGAAGTCCCGGTGATGACGCGAAACGGTTTCCAGATATTAATTCCGCTACTGGTGATCATGTTATCCATCAGCGTGATGAACACGCTGATGCTACAGGCTACAGGGCGGATCCTCCCGCAGCTGATAAGCGAAGCCCTGAGGCCATTGATTGTTGCCTCGGATACTCTGACCGCGGTACTTATCTCCTTGTTTATCTGTAACCTTTTGTGGTTCGTTGGCATCCACGGTGCGTTGATTGTCACCGGTATTATGAACCCGTTCTGGTTAACCTATCTGTTTGAAAACCAACGGGCTCTAGCCATGGGTGAAGCTGTACTGCCACATATTTATCTGCAAGGCTTCTGGGATTTTTATCTCCTGATTGGCGGTATTGGTTCCACGCTACCTCTGGTATTTATGGCGATGCGCAGCCGGTCGCGGCAGCTCAAAAGTGTCGGGAAAATAGGGCTGTTGCCGTCGCTATTTAATATCAACGAGCCGATATTGTTCGGCTTTCCCATCATTATGAACCCAGTATTTTTGCTACCATTTATCTTTGTTCCCTTGATAAATGCCTGTATTGCCTGGTATCTCACGCAACTTGGTGTACTTGATCGAGCGGTGGCTATGCTCCCGTGGTCAATGCCTTCTCCACTGGGGGCAGCGTGGTCGGCAAACGGTAGCTGGAAAAATATGTGCATGTGTCTGTTTGCCATTTTCAACGCCTGGATGCTCTACCGCCCCTTCTTTAAAGTTCACGAACGCCAGCTTATGACCCTGGAAAAATAACCCTCCTTCGAGCGGCTTATCTGTGAAATATGGATAAGCCGTTTTTTTTGTGACTTATTTCACAAATTTATTCCATCTTAACTCAGAAGTGTGATTCGATCCGGTAAAAATGGAAAGCGCTTTCCATTTATGGATGTACATTTCCGTCAGGGATCCTTACATTTCCTCTGCGACGTAAAGCAGTGAAAATAAAAAATCTAAGGGAACCTATGAGAAAGTTAATTAAATCAATACCTCTGTCCTTAATCGCCCTTGCGGTAATCAGTGACTATGCCAGCGCAGACGAGAAATATGACTTTGCCCTGCACGGTTATATGCGTTCCGGGATACTTGCGAACAGTGATGGTAACCGCGTGAACTCCGTAGGCCTGATGCCAGATGGCAAATGGCGATTGGGTAACGAGGAAGATACGAAAATTGAACTGATCCCGACGGTAACGCTGAAGTCGGATTCAGGTGCTGTGGCGCGGATTCAGGCCAACCTGACGCATCAAACTAAGTGTACGGCCGACTGGAACTGTACTGACGATGACGGTAAAGAAACGCAGTTCCGCGAGGGTTTCGCCGAACTAAGCAACCTTGATTTTGCCCCTGGCATGACGTTCTGGGCTGGCAAACGCTACAGCAGTTCTAACACCTCAAGCCACCAGTTTGACTGGGAATACATTCAGTACAACGGGACTGGCGGTGGTTTCGACAATATGGATCTTGGCTTTGCACAATTCGATGCTGGGATTTATGCCTTCTCTCCAACTGATGAGACCAAAGCCTATCCGGTTGATCGAGGCGATCAGGGTTATCCGGATGACTATTCCCTTAATCTGTGGTTCAAGAAAATCGGTGGAACCGGGCTGGATCTGGAGTTGATTGGCCATCGCATGAACCGTAATGAAAACCATCCTACGGCGGCACAGAAAGGTTACGGCGCCACGGCGGTTTATAACTTCGATGGTTTTTACGGTCTGACTGGCGGTTATTCGCGTATTGCCTTGCAATATGGTAAAGGGCTTGCAGCCGCTGATTCACTGGGTAAAAACGGCTGGGGATGGGCGAATCTGGAGGATACGCAGTCCTGGCGTATCGTGCTGGACAACTTAGCCAGCATGGGCGATCTGGAAGTGTCGACTTTCGCGTTCTACCAGAAAGACAAAAACTACCGCTGGTGGACCAGCGATGACGACGGCTGGGGACGCTCAATGTGGGTTGCCGGGATCCGCCCTTACCATCAGATCACCAAAAACTTCGCCATGCAGTATGAGTTGGGTTACGAATATCTCGATGATAAAAACTACATGGGAGCGAACGGTAAAGGAAAAGGCGGTTTGACGAAAATTACCGTAGCGCCAACGCTGACGTTTGATTCGGGTTTCTGGAGCCGCCCTCAACTGCGTTTCTTCGCGACCTATGCGAAATGGGATAAAGGCGTTTCTGATGCACTTGATGGTAGCTACGACTGGGGTACCGGCACAATCAGTGCGGGTGGCTATTCCCGTAGTGGTGAAACCGACACGCTCAATTTTGGCGTACAGGCTGAAGTCTGGTTCTAAGGAGAAGAACAATGCACATCCCGATGAAAAAAATGCTTCTGATTTCTCTGCTGTCGGCGCTGGGCAGCGTTGGAGCAATGGCGGCGGAGCAATCACATTTTGAACATTTTATTACCCGCGACGGCGCTCAGCTAAAAGATGGCGATCAGGTTTTCCGCTTTGCCGGGATTCACGCGCCAGAATTGCACCGAATTGAAGATGACGCGCGCGGAACCTGTAAAGCCGATCCTCGCGGTTGGGGGCAATATTTTAAATGGCCAACCGCTGAAGAACAGGAGAACTGGATCAAGGCGATGGTGAAAACTGGTGCGAAAGCCCAGCGCGTATATGTACTTTCCGTTCAGCAGGAGAATGATGCTGACTGCGCCCGTGAAACGCATATTCTTGCACCCGCCACGCCAGACGGTATGCCACGGCTGAATGAAACGGCGATGAAAGTCTACGACAACATGATTGCCGAAGCAGACAAGCAGGGGCTGCGCTTGATCCTGCCATTCATTGACCACTGGTGGTGGTGGGGGGGCCGCGAACAACTTGCCGCGTTTTATGGTGAAAAGCCGGAAGATTTTTATCGTACCGACAGTAAGACCTACAAAGCTTACCAGGATGTGATTCGCCAGGTTATTACACGCACCAACTCCGTAACCGGGCGTCATTACTATGATGAAAAAGCCATTATGGCTTGGGAAACTGGCAACGAACTTGAAGATACCAACGAGGAATTTCTGACAGAAACGGCGGCGTGGATCCGCAAATGGGCACCGCATCAGCTTATTGTTGACGGGACGTACAAGAAGATTAACGACTTCTCACTGAGCGATCCGAACGTCGATATTATCAGCAACCACTACTACACCAATGCTGACAACAACCATCCTGAACAGGTGCGTAAAGATCTGGAAGCGATTGGCGGTAAAAAAGTGTATCTGGTCGGTGAGTTTGGCCTGCTGGACCATAAAGATCTTAATAGCATTATGCAGTCTATCGTGCATACCGAGGTGAACGGTGCGCAGGCGGCAGGCGGTTTTATCTGGGGCTTCCGTGGCCATCGCCATGACGGCGGATTCTACTGGCACAAAGAGTATACCGGTCATTACAGCTATCACCTGCCGGGCTTCCCTGTCGAGGGGAAAGCAAATCAGGAAATGGAAGTTGTGGATCTGGTCCGTAATGCGTCTGCGCAAATGGCTGGTCTTGAAAAAGCGCCTGCACTGCCTGTGCCGGAAGCCCCTAAGCTCCGGGCATCCGATTCTCCGTTTGCCATCAACTGGATGGGTGCGCCGGTAGGCCGCACTTACGATATTGAGCGGGCAACCAGTGCAAAAGGGCCGTGGACCGTTGTTGGCCACGATGTCTCTGACGGGGTGAATGAATGGGAACCGGCCAAAATGGATCTCTTCCGTGACGACTACCGCAGTCTGCAACTCGGCAAAACCTATTACTACCGCGTGATCGCGAAGAACGAAAGTGGAGCCTCTTCCCCGTCAAACGTCATTAGCATTAAGCACACGCAGAAAAATGTCGCGCCGCAAATCACGCTGAGTGAGGCGCTGACCACCACAGTGGATAAAGGTGTACAGCTTCACGGAGCCTGGACGGATGACAATCTGCCGGACCGGCAGGTGAAAACTGGCTGGAGTAACGGGGGAGATAAGAACGTTCATTTCTGCGACGCGGAAAAAGACGATACCCGTGCCTGGTTCTCGGCACCTGGAGACTATGTACTGACCTTTACCGCTGACGATGGATTGCTGAAAAGCAGTAAAACGCTGAACGTTTCTGTTAAAGAAGCGGCGGGCAAAATCCCTGCGGATTACTGCAACTTTGGCGGTGGGGCGATGGATGTAAAACAGGGAAAACTGAATGTCGTGAAAAGCAATGAAAATCAGCTTGCTATCAGTGATGACGGTTTCCTTGGCCCATTCGCGAATGAAGGCGACAGTGTGAGCTGGCAAGTGAATGCACCGTGGGCCGGGAAATTTGCCCTGCATGTGAAGTTCAACGCCAAATGGGGCGGTAAGAAAAACTCATTCATGGTGAATAAAGGAACACCGATTGGCATTGAATTCCCGCAAACCGATGAGAAAGGACAAGACATCATTGTGCCGGTCGTTCTCAACGCTGGGGAGAACACCATCACGTTCGGGAGGTTGTCCGGTGACTGGGGCTATATGTTTATTAAATCTATTGAAGTGACTGCAGAGTAGTTGTTTTGGCTGCGCCCCTTGGGTGCAGCCCTTTTTTCTCAAAGGAGGCGTTATGACCCGGTATCAATTTCCCGAAGGGTTTTTCTGGGGGGCTGCGGCATCTGGACCGCAAACCGAAGGATCTGCGTGTAAGGCACACCGTTCCATCTGGGACAGCTGGTTTGCTGAGCAGCCGGAGCGGTTCTATCAGCAAATTGGTCCGCAGAGCGTTTGCGAGACCTACAGTAAATTCAAAGATGACGTGAAACGGATGAAGCAAACAGGGTTCAACTCGTTTCGTACCTCAATTCAGTGGTCGCGGCTGATTGATGATTTTGAAACGGGTGCACCGAACGCAGAGGCAGTTCAGTTTTATCATGACTACTTCGATGAGATGATCGCCAACGGTATCGAGCCGATGATTAATCTTTATCATTTCGATATGCCGGAGGCGTTACAAAAACAGTATGGTGGTTTTGAATCGTCATACGTAACAGAACTCTTCTCCCGCTTTGCACGAACAGCGTTTGAACTGTTTGGCCATAAGGTCAAATACTGGATAACCTTTAATGAGCCGATTGTGCCGGTTGAAGGCGGTTATCTCTACGACTTCCATTACCCGTGCAAAAAAAACGGTAAGCTTGCAGCACAGGTTGCGTTCAATATTATGCTGGCCCACGCGAAAGCGGTGCAGGTGTATCGTGAACTGGAACTGCCGGGGGAAATTGGCGTCGTCCTGAACCTGACACCCTCGTATACCCGAAATGACAGCGAGGAGGATAAAAAAGCTGCGTGGTACGCTGATCTGCTTTTTAATCGCAGTTTCCTTGATCCGCTGGTTAAGCATGAGTTCCCAAAGGAGTTGTGTGAAATTCTGGCTAAGCACGATTGTCTGCCTGAAATAAAAAAAGAAAATGTAGACTTGATTACCAATTCGCAGATTGATTTCCTCGGCGTTAATTATTACGTTCCGCGACGGGTTAAAGCACGGGAATGTCCGTATGAGCTCGATTACTTTACGCCAGAATATTATTTCGAGAACTATATTGACCCTGAAGGTCGCTTCAACCCTTATCGTGATAATAACGAAATCTATCCACAGGCGATTTATGATATTGCCAGCAACATTCGCGATAATTACGGCAATATTAAGTGGTATCTGGCTGAAATAGGCATCGCCATGGATGTGCAGTCTGAAGGCCCGGTTCAGGCCGACGGTGTTATTGATGATATGTTCCGCATCGAATTGATGGAAGAACACCTTGAACAACTTCATCACGCCATTAGCGACGGTGCAAACTGTTTTGGTGTACATCAGTGGACGTTTATTGATAACTGGTCGTGGATAAATAGCTTTAAACGTCGATACGGGTTCTGGCGCCTGGATTTGGAAACCGGAGAAAGGCAAATAAAACGCAATGCCATCTGGTTTGCTGAACTGGCCACAAGCAACGGATTTACCCCCGGTGCATTTGGAAGGGGCGTTAAATGAAACCTTCTTTTTATCGTCTGAGAAACGACATTAAAAATTATGCCTGGGGTAGCCGGACGGCTCTAAATACGTTGTTTGGGGTACCTAATCCTGATGAACAACCGCAGGCTGAGGTGTGGATGGGCGCGCATCCGGCAGGGTGTTCGGAAATAGAAAACGGGTCAGATTCTGTTTCGCTGCTTGAAGCGATTACACAATCTCCTGTGTCTGTTTTGGGTTCTCGAACGGTGGAGAAATTTGGCCAGCTACCGTTTTTACTGAAAATACTTTCAGCAGAAACAGCGCTTTCCATTCAGGTTCATCCTGATAAACATCTGGCGGAAGAGGGATATGCACAGCAAGGGAATCGGGCCGGAGAAGATTATAACGATGCGAATCACAAACCTGAGCTGGTTTATGCCATCACGCCTTTTATGGCAATGAATGGTTTTCGCCCTTTTCAGGAAACCGTGAATCATTTTCTTCGTCTTAATGCGCCTGAACTGATGCCTGCACTGGCTGAATTCCGTGGAAACCTGACATGTGAAGGATTTAAACACTTCTTTGTAAGCCTGATGCAGCTCGCTCAGCGTGAAAAAGATAGCGTCCTGAAACAGTTACAGGTGTGCCTCGACAGCGGCGGGTTTACGCATTTGCAGAGTTTTATCACTTGTCTGATGCGTGACTACCCTGGTGATATCGGCATTCTCGCTCCTCTGTTCCTGCACTGCATTACGCTTGAGCCAGGCGAAGCCATGTTTTTACGTGCCGGAACGTTACATGCATACGTGCATGGAACTGCTGTTGAAGTGATGGCCTGCTCCGATAATGTACTACGAGCAGGGTTAACGCCTAAGAAAATCAATCTTCCAGAACTGGTGAAATGTACGGTATTCAGGGAAATACAGGAACAGGAACTGAGACTACTACCAGATGATACCGGAACTGAACGGAATTATTCTGTACCGGTAGAGGATTTTTGTTTTTCAGTTATTGGAAATTGTCAGCAAAAACGTGTCGATGTCGACAGCGCACAAATTTTACTGGTGCTCGATGGCGTAACGACCCTACGTCATATGAACGATGAAGAGATGACGCTTTACGCTGGTCAATCAGTATTTATACCGGCCTTAAATGAAACTTATTTTCTTACACAAAACGGGCAGTCCTGTCTGGTTCAGTGTTGAGCAGATGATTAGTGAGCGGGATAAATTAGGTGAACCTTGTTACCCGCCCATATCGTCATCTCAATGCCTTCTTGGTCATCCCTTGGCTGAAAATGTGTTATCAAGACAACTAACCTTGCTGACGAACCTTTTATCCCCGGGAAGACTGACCAGAATCCCAGATGGTCGGTTATCCACCATTACTGGCTGCCCAGAGCAGGGCTTCACGAACGCTGCAGTCCAGTACGAACGTTACACGTAGTTTTTCGTCATTATCACAGTTGAACTCGAAGCCGTCAGAGCACCACCGCTGGTTACTTTCTCCGATGGCAACTTTCCCTGTATGCGCCCGTTTCGAGGGCGGTATTGCAGGTTTACGCTCAAGCAGCAGCGCATTCTGATGCATGATGTGGTATACACGTTTGGCATTGATAACGGCTATATCGTCAGTTTCTAATTGCCTGCGCAGAAGTGTCCACATTCGACGATAACCATACGTTGGCAGATCTCCGATAATAGTACGGATACGGCCTGCACATCAGTCTCATCTGGTTTTCGCCTTCGCCGGTGATCCTACCCATCAGGAGGCCGACGAACACTGACGCTAAGTTGAGCACGCGACACGTTACTACTCCGGCAGATGTCGGTTAGTCGTCGTCCTCGGGTAACAAGGTCGTATGCGCAATCCATTTTTTGCCCGGACGTACTCCACAGCCGCTTCCATCGCCTTTTTGCCAAGAAGGCGCTGAAGCTTGCGGATTTGCTTATTGGCCTAAGCCAAGTTCAGATGCAGGTACGACCTCTTTGCCTGATGCCTCGGCAGCCAGAGAGCCATCTTCATACAGCCTACGCCATTTGAAGGTCTGGTCGGCATTGATGCCATGCAGGCGAGCGACATGAGATACAGTCATCCCGGGTTACCTAGTCTCCTGAATAATGGAGATCTTTTCCTGCGTGTACGTGAGCCACGTACAGCATCATTTTACGGATATCGTCATGCACAAAAAGTCCATCCGGATAGTTGTCCGGGAAGGTCAAAAAACAGATGGGTGTATAGCCATGTTACCCCGAATCAATAGTTGGAGAAAAAAGTAGTGTTAATTCATCAGGGTGACAATTTCGTTGGCATTTACAGCTAGTTCCGTGATGTATTATTGCATGCTGCGCCATCCGACAATTCCATTTTCTTGTTTTTCAGATGGCTCATCAACATAAGGCCCATCCTATCAAAACTTACTACTTAAATGTAAGGTGTTTATAACACTAAAAGATAAAAAAATAGAAGGAGAATGTTTTACTCTAGTATACCATATTCTCTAATTCGAATATATTATGAAAATTGATAACCGTTTGACACCAGTAACAATTCTACTATCTATCTTTTCGTGTTTGATACCATTTTATGCAGACCTTTCCTTGCCGTTGAAAAGTGGGAGTGTTGTAAAATGGGTGGAAAATGTCCAAGCTATATGGTTGTTATTTTGTTGTTTGTTTACATTACATTATATCTGTAGTACACGATTGTCGAAAGGGGCTCGGGCGTTTTGGCTGTGGGCCGCTCTGTGGTGGTTGATTTTATTCGGTAGAAGTATAAATTGGGGGCGTGCATACTTTCCAGAGGGACCACGCATTCTCTTTCGAGTAATTTCCGTGATCCTGATCGGAACATTAATACTGTCACTTCTTTTTTCTAAATGGTTGAGAAAAGAAATTATATTCCGGATCCAGAATGAAACTATTCTTGTATGGACGTTTGCATTAGTTGTGATTACTTTTTTTATATCAGATGGCGTGGAGCATCATCGTTATTTTTCCGGATTTTTTTTACATGATTATATTTATCGTGACCTTGTTGAAGAGCTTTACGAAATACCATTTATGGTGGGGCTTTTCTGTATTGTTTATGATTTAATGGAACGGCAGAAGTAATGCCATTATGTTTCTCTATTGATTTTTTAACTGCTATATTCACCATGTGAATATAGCAGTTAATTTTAGGTGGACAGATTGCGAGAGATGTTTCAAGTGATTTTTGAATATCATAATCCAGTACAGATCGATGTGCGTCATGGAAGGACCCTGCTGATGGTGTGCCGCACTCCCTATTCGCTATTTTCATACCCGCTAAATAACTGATCCTAATATCGCTACACTTTAGCCTGCCCATGTTTCCCTCCGGGGAACGGGCTGACGGTATCCATAAAGTGACGAACCTTTTTCAACACAGCACTGGTGATTCCGGGTTATTGTCTCATGAAGCGCCAGCCACAACCGTTCGACGTGATTGACTCACGGCGAGTAAACCGGCTGATAAATTACCCTGAACTTCGGGTTTGCTTTCAGCCAGCGCAACGTTTCACTGCTTTTGTGGATGATGTAGTTATCGACAATGAGCGTAATCGTTTTTGCCCGCCGGTATGTCGCCTTCAAATGTTTTAACAGACTAATAAATAAGGACGAACATTTACTGTTTCCACCAACGTAGCTGACTTTTCCCGTACCGCTGTGCAGCGCACCCGCAAGATAGTACTTTTCATTCTGACCCGGCGTGACAACGCGCTTTTGCTGCCCACGTAACTGCCAGTCAGCGCCGATTTTGGGATTGAGGTGGATATCCACTTCATCTTCGTAAAACACCGGATGTTCTGTGCTACAACTGGCTAACGCCACATTAATCGCTGCCATTTTTTCTTCCTTATTAGGGGCCCGGATACGCAGTGTTGGTGCTGCTCTGCGCCATACTAGCCCGGCAGCAGGTAACCATCGCCGGATGGTTGAAGCGTGTAGCGGACAACCGGTGACATCACGGATTTTTATCGTCAGCAGTTCGGTACTCCAGCGGGAACGTTGATAACCAAAATCGCCGGGAGAATGTTTAACAAGCTCACGCAGCAATGCGCAAATATGCTCGAACGGCCAGCGCCTCCCTCGTCCTGACTGCAATGACTTCAGGCCTTCAGCGCCAGACAGCGTGAACCAGTTAATCCAGCGACCAATCGATGAGCGGGCGCAGCGTAAGCGTACAACGTGAACCGTCTGGTCATAAAACGCTGTCGCGGCACTCAGAGCTGGCGAAGGCGTTCGCGTACGCACTGAACCAGTGGCAGGCACTGACGTACTATGCGGAAGACGGCTGGGCTGAAGCCGATAACAACATCGCTGAAAATGCACTGCGGATGGTCAGCCTGGGTCGCAAAAACTTCCTGTTCTTCGGCTCTGACCACGGAGGTGAGCGCGGAGCACTACTGTACAGCCTGATCGGTACATGCAAACTGAACGGTATGGATCCAGAGAGCTATATCCGTCATGTGCTCAATGTCATAGCTGACTGGCCGGTCAACCGGGTCAGCGAACTGCTACCGTGGCGTAGCGGAATAATCCTCTTCGTCAATACGGCTTCTGCTGTACGCTTACGGCGCAGCAGAGCGTTCTGGCAATATGACTGACGGTGTCACCACGATGCAGCATCAGCATGGCAGTGAGTCACCGGGCGTGGTTTTTGTCATTTGTTTTATGGATCGTTTTCTGCATCAGGCGTCGTTCAGTTCTGGGTATGGGTGCTATGATCGGCATTGCTCAGTCCGGCTGGTGATTTGGGATATTCAGCGATTGATCAGATCGCATAAACCGGACTGAGTTCCCCCTGAGTGATCTATTATTCCGAGCAGTTATTTAGATGAGGCCGAGGCATCCTGGACCTATTTTGTGGTGTAGCCACCGTTAACAAGAATGGTTTGTCCTGTCATCCACCACCCCTCACTGACCAGGAAGCGAACCCACGGGACGATATCTTCAATATCTGTCAGTCCGGTTTTACTGAAGGGAGACAGGGCGGCAGCTGTTTTATGATAGGCCATCGCTTCATCACCCTCTGCAGGATAAAAGAAGGGCGTGTCCATCGGACCCGGGCCAATTGCCGTGATGGAAATCCCTCTATCTCCGAGCTCTTTTGAGGCGGCGCGCGTGAAATGTTCTACAGGTGCTTTCATTCCGGCGTAAGCGGCATAAAAGGGTGTGTATGCGCCCAGCAGTGAAGTTACCAGCGTGCAGATTTTACCATTGTTGCTGACGTGTTTGCCGGCTTCTTTGAGAAAGAAAAAGGCCGTTTTAGCGTTTACGGCACTCATCTCATCAAATTCGTCTTCAGTTACCTCGGCCATAGGTTTTTTCAGCACCTTGCCCACCGTATTGATGGCGATATCGGGTTTACCGACAGTGGCCACGACGTCTCTGAAAAGATTTTCCATAGCGGTTGCTGACGTCAGGTCAGCCTGAAATGCATAGGCTTCCGCGCCGGCAGCCTTAACGGCCGCAACTGGAGTCAAGGCTGGGGACGCGACTTTTTCACCGCACAACCCGCAGTGTGTCCCTGACAATCGACGGTAATGCTTTTTATGCGCGTTGCAAGACTGCCGTTCAGTATATCGAAGAGACGGAAAATCTTTTCAGGCATACCAGCAGCGAAGTGACAGGGACAATACGTGTTGATGTACCGGGTCGCGTTGGCAGTCATATCATTGTTCCTGCTCTGCCATCATTTTTCAGGCTACACTCAGCGATCAAAATTGAACTCGGGGTGACTGATCGTAACGATAATCTTGCAGAAGAAGGCATAGATTGTGCTGTACATGATGACCATTAATAAAGTGTCAGACTAACAATTATAATTTACCTCTATCGTTTTAAGGTAGGCAGTAAGAACAATTAATATTTTCGGAACGAAATGGAATGCCATTTTATCATCTCGTTGAGTAGCCTGTTGTAATATACCTGTCGCTATGGCATGTATAAAGTCTGCTTCTATTATTAGTTGTTTTTCATCCAAGTTAGGATAACGCTTACGTAAGGTTTTTTTTATAAACTCAAGGAGTTTTGATTCCATGAATTTAAACCCCTGAAACTGCAAAAGAGGAAGATAGTCCCGGCGTGACAGAAGGTAATCAGAATAAGGTGAAAAAAGCATACCTATAAATACGGAAACATCCTTATTTTGAATATTATCAATATTAAATCGCTCCTCCAGATTAACCAGTATATCTTGTAAGTTTTGTTCGTGTTGTTCAATTAAAGCATGAATAACAGCCTCTTTGCTGGGGAAAAAATGGTACAATGACCCGATGGTCGTTTTTGCCGTTACAGCAATATTTTGCATCGTCAGATGGTCGAGGCCTTTTTCAGCAATAATACCAGCCGCCATATCTAGGGAAGGTGCGAACAAGTTCCTGATATGAGATCATCATATTCATCCGGAGCGCATCCCAGAGGGACATCATGAGCCAT
>NZ_JAWUEI010000029.1:0-59920 GCF_036663495.1 Enterobacter sp. 342 | reverse complement strand
ATTTATTTTTGTGATCCTCAATCTCCCTGGCAACGTGGCTCAAATGAAAATACGAACAGATTGCTCAGACAATATTTTCCAAAAGGAACTGACTTATCGGTTCACAGCCAGCAAAGACTTAACAGTGTTGCCCGGCAGCTCAACGAAAGGCCCAGAAAAACGCTAGACTATGAATCACCCGCAGAGCGATTCAATAAGTGTGTTGCGTCCATCGGTTGAACTCACACCGACTACTGGTACAAGTACGTGGGACTGAAAGGGGCGATTGTCGGGATGCACGGATACGGTGAATCGGCGCCTGCCGATAAGCTGTTCCCGTATTTCGGCTTTACCGTTGAGAACGTGGTTGAGAAGGCGTTGAGCGTGCTTTAGTGCTGTTGCCGGGTGGCGCTGTCGCTTACCCGGCCTGCAAAACCATCGCGATTACGTCACCCGGCAAAAAGCTACCGCGTGATCCACAGCGTGGGCCAGGCGTCTGGTCTATTCCAGTTATCACAACTGGGCTCCTCGGCATAACGTACCAGGCGAAAACGCTGGCCGTCAAAACGCCAGCGTGTCTGGACACCACAATCTCCCAAACCACGTCCCAGCGCGAGCGTTGTCAGCTCGCGCGTCTTCTCATCGAAGCTGGCATTCATCAATTCCATTTCGCTGTCGTCACTTGACGGTGTAAAGGGCAGACGCAGCCTGACGCTGCGGGCGGTGAACGGTTTTTTACGTGATACCAGCCACGCCAGATCGACAGTGTTATAAGCCCCCGCCTCGCAGCTGACGATCAGCAGCGCTTTGTCATCGGTTAACGCGGTGACGCGCACTTCCCGGCGGTTAGGATCCAGCGAGCACTGATTACTGTTCATCCGTCCGGTACCATAGTCCAGCAGATCGTTCAGTTCAGCGTGGGAGAGCGGCGTCGGTGTCGGATTGACGACCGTCACCTTTTTTAAAGCCGGAGCGGGTGGAACGCTTAACGGCGGATCATCTCCTTTCTTGATCCACGCGGTTTCGCTCCCGACGCGCTTTTGCTGCGCATCAATGAACAGCAACGCGGCCTTAAGCCCGGTCAGTGAAATCACCTGCTTACCGCCGCGCAGGGTCAGAGACTTCCCTTCCTGGATGTTTTTCAGAAAAGCGGTAATGGTGGCGGCATCGTCCGTTTTCAGATGCCAGGGCGTGAGCTGCCAGTGCTGTTTGTCCAGCTTAAGGGGAACGTTATCCAGCAGCAGACGGGGAGCAATATCCGGCTCTTTAACCGACGGGGCGTCAAGGCCACCGAGATCAATACGCAGCGTTGCATCCGTTTTCGCCCCGGCGCTTCGGGTGAGCGTCATAACCAGACCACGGTGTTCACCCGTGTTGCGTGCCAGACAGAAATTCTGGTTATTGCAGGTCACCTGCCAGTCAGAAAATGCCTGCTGAGCAGGCGCAGCCCGCACCTGCGGCGCGAGAAGCACACAAAACAGAGAGAATAAAAAAACACTGTAGCGCATGAATGACACAATCCCGGAACGAAAACGCTTAACTGGGCAGTATCTTCATGTTACCACCGGGGTTGCTCAATCGGATTTATCAGATATACCCGAAAAATCATCTACATCCGTTCGAAAGCAGTGTCCATCAGCCCGGTTGTTTGTAAATACTGCAGTAATATCACAGCTTTGCCATCCCTGATTTCGCCTGAACGCATCATCTCCAGCGCACGGGAAAAGGGGAGCTCCAGCACTTCGATATCTTCATCTTCGACACCACCGCCCCGGTGAGTCCGCTGCGCATCGCTGTATTCCGCAATGAAGAAATGCACAATTTCCGTTACGCCGCCTGGGGACATAAACAGCTCGAAGACCTTTTTGACCTCTCCCACTTCAAAGCCGGTCTCTTCAACGGCCTCTTTGCGGATACACACTTCCGGCTCGTCATCATCAAGCAGGCCAGCACAGGTCTCAATCAAACGGCCATCAGGGTTGCCATTAACCCAGGTGGCTACCCGGAACTGACGGATCAGCACCACGCTCTGCTTTTGACGGTTATAGAACAAAATGGTTGCCCCGTTGCCGCGGTCATAGACCTCGCGTTTGTGGCGGATCACTTCACCGTTGTTACGTGTAAGATCATAGGTGATGTTACGCAGGACAAAGTAGTTTTCAGAGAGAATTTTGTCTTTGATAACGTCAATTTTCAGGGTCATACGGGCTCCACGGCACAATGAGTCGTCCTATACTACGCCGTGGCTCCCGCTTTGTCGCCCGCCGGTTAATGATGTTTCGACGTGCCAACCCCAAGCCAGTCGAGCATTCCTTGCGCCGCATGACGCCCTTCCGCCATCGCGGTCACCACCAGATCCGCCCCACGCACCGCATCGCCACCAGCGAAGATTTTTGGGTTGGTCGTCTGGTAACGATAGCGACTCTCTACCGAGGCCACGATTCTCCCCCAGTCATCTGTTTCGACACCCTGCGCCTGCAGCCACGGCATCGCGTGTGGGTTAAAACCAAACGCCATGATCACGGCATCAGCAGACATCACAAACTCACTACCCGCCACCGGAACAGGTCGACGCCGTCCCTGAGTATCCGGTTCCCCGAGTTCGGTACGCAGCATCCGGATGCCATTGACCTTGCCGTCTGGATCAAGCGTCAACTCAACTGGCTGGACGTTAAATTCAAACGCAGCGCCCTCTTCTTTGGCATTCTTCACCTCTTTCTTCGAGCCCGGCATATTGACCTCATCCCGACGATAGGCGCAGGTGACTTTCGCCGCGCCGTGGCGTAACGCAGTGCGGACGCAGTCCATCGCCGTGTCTCCCCCACCAAGCACCACGACGTTTAACCCGTGAGTATCAATAAACGGTTCACTGGCCGTCGCCTCCAGCCCCATAACATGGCGCGTGTTGCCCACCAGGAAAGGCAACGCGTCATAGACGCCTGGCGCGTCTTCATGCGGGATCCCCGCTTTCATGGAGCGATAGGTTCCCACGCCAATAAACAGCACATCAAAGTCGTCCTGCAACTGAGACATCGACACATCCTGGCCCACCTCGCAGTTCAGTTCGAAGCGGATCCCCATCGCGGTAAATATCTCTCTGCGTCGCGCGAGCAGTGATTTGTCGAGTTTGAATGCCGGGATACCAAAGGTCAGCAAACCGCCAATTTCCGGATGCCTGTCATAAACCGTCACCCTGACACCATTACGCACCAGCACATCAGCACAGGCCAGCCCGGCAGGCCCTGCCCCGATAATCGCAACCCGCTTGTCCACCGGTACAATACCGCTCATATCCGGTCTCCAGCCCATCGCCAGCGCCTGGTCAGAAATATAGCGCTCAATGTTTCCAATGGTGACTGATCCCGCGTCATCGCGCAGCGTGCAGGCTCCTTCACATAATCGGTCCTGCGGACAGACGCGCCCCGTAATTTCGGGTAAACAGTTGGTCTGATGAGAAAGCTCGACGGCACCCGCAATATCCCCCGCATTGACGCGCTCAATCCACTGCGGGATGTGGTTGTGCAGCGGACAGGTCCACTCGCAGATGCTGTGCTCTCCGCATTTCAGGCATCGCGATGCCTCGCGACTGGCCTGTGCAGCCCGGAACGGCAGGTAAATTTCGTTAAAATGGTTAACGCGTTCTGCGGCAGTAAGCTTGTCAGGTTCGCCGCGTGGCGGGGTCGTTTGCATCCGCTGCAGTTTGGTTTGCGAAATAACCTCTCTGACAGCCTCCGCATGCCAGGGCTGCGCCTCCAGGCTGGCAGTGCGCTGTCGGCGCGATTTGGCCAGGTTATCCAGCACGGCAGACGTCGCCAGCGAAAGGACATCTGCCGGGCAATTTTCAATACAGGCCGGGCCTTGTGGGCGCGTCAGGCAGAGATCGCATTTATTCGCCGATGCCTTCACACTGCCGTTTTCAAGCGGAGTGACGATAATGTCCATCGTACCAAACGGGCAAGCCACCACGCAGGCTTTACAACCGATGCATTTTTGTTGATTCACCTGTACGCTGTCATCGCATTTGCTGATGGCGCCGTTTGGGCAGCTTTGCGCGCAGGGTGCAGCTTCACAATGATGGCAGGTAACGGGGCTTCTCTTCTCGCCAGATTTCAGGACCGTGATACGAGGATGAAAATGGCGCTCGCTCAGGACATGCTGCTCACCATTGTGTGCCATCACGCAGGCCACTTCGCAGGCCCGACACCCAATGCATTGCTGGCTGTTAGCCATAATAAAACGATTCATAACCACACCTGTTTTTGGTTCAATAACCTTATTCTTTGTATGAATATGGTATTTACGCATTACGGCGCGATCGGGCAATGTTCAAATGCCCAGGACGTCAAACTATTTCCAGTGAACCTGTGGCAGATCAATTTTATTCAGAGGGCCGTTCTGTGACCGTTAAACGACCTGTTTCCGGAAGCCTGGCCTGGGCTTTCTTTTCGATCATTGCGTTATCCGTTCTGACCAGCAGCGTCGCACTGCTGACGCTGACCAGTAGCCAGCGTGATGCCGAAGCCATCAACATCGCAGGTTCACTGCGTATGCAGAGCTACCGGCTGGGCTATGAGATGCAGGGCAACAGCCCGTCTCTGGCGGCGCATCGCGAAAACTGGCAGAAGACATTAAGCGCCCCGGCATTAGAAAAGTTGAATCGCTGGTATGTACCGGACAACGTGAAACAGCGTTATCAGCAACTGCATGTAGCCTGGCTGGAGATGGATAAGCGCATCGCGCAAGGCGATAGCGCGTGGTATCAAAGCCACATTGAAGATTTTGTCGGCCGTATTGATGCCTTTGTGCTTACCCTCCAGCACTATACCGAACATAAAATCCAGACGGTGACCCTGCTCTCTCTGGCTGGCGCGCTTGGGATACTGCTACTGACGCTGTTTACCCTGCGACGCATCCGTCGTCAGGTGGTGCTACCGCTTAACAATCTTGTCGCAGCAAGCGAACGGATTGAGCGAGGGGAATTTGAGACCCCTGCCCCGGATACCGCACTGCCAAATGAACTGGGCCAACTCTCCCGCGCCTTCAACCATATGTCGGCCGAGTTACATACCCTCTATCGTTCGCTAGAAGCCTCGGTGGCGGAAAAAACGCGACATTTGCATGAAGCCCATCAGCAGCTCGAAATGCTGTTCAAATGCTCTCAGGCGCTGAATACCGGCCAGATAGACAGCCTGTGTTTCCGGCATATCCTGCAGATCGTCCATGAATATACTCAGATGAATTATCTGGAATTACGCACCAGCGACGACTGGCGGTTATGTGAAGGAACAGAAACAAGCGGTATTCCACTGCAAAACCTGCCGGTGCTGATGCAGGATACGCTGTATGGTGAGCTGCGCTGGCAAAGTGAGACGGACAGTGTTCCTCTCCCACTGATGAGAAGTGTGGCGACGATGCTCGGACGCGGGCTGTACTTTAACGAGGCGCAAAAACATTACCAGCAACTGCTGCTGATGGAAGAGCGCGCAACCATCGCCCGCGAACTCCATGATTCGCTGGCACAGGTGCTGTCGTATCTGCGGATCCAGCTCACGCTGCTGAAACATGCGGTGCCGCAGGACAATGCCCCGGCTCAGACCATCATCACCGACTTTTCCCGCGAGCTTAACAATGCCTGGCATCAACTGCGCGAACTGCTCACCACCTTCCGTCTGACGCTCAACCACGCGAATTTACCTGCGGCACTCCAGGAGTCTCTCGACGTTCTGCAGAGCCAGACACAGGCGAAGCTACATCTTGACTGTCGCCTCTCCTCGCTGGCGCTGGACGCGCAAAAGCAGGTGCATTTGTTGCAGATCGTGCGCGAGGCCGTGTTGAACGCCATTAAGCACGCGCAGGCCAGCGAGATCACCGTAAGCTGCGTGACCTCCGTGGATGGCACGCACAGCGTCAGCATTCGTGACAACGGCATCGGGATTGGCGAAGCCAGCGAACCAGCGGGACACTACGGGTTGAATATTATGCGTGAACGCGCGCAACGGCTCGGAGGAATGCTGCACTTTTCTCAGCCGCAAAACGGCGGCACGCTGGTCAGCGTGACGTTCCCGGTCCCCACGCCGTTAACCGGTAAATAACGGTAAAGGGGGAAGCGCAGGAAAAAGCGTATGATAATTTACATTATCTCCTTTATTTCTCCACGTTTGGTCTTCGTCTTGCCGCTAAAGTGATGCAGGCAATAAACAATAATGACGTGCAGCAAAACGAGGTCACTTTTTCATGGCGAATTTTTTCATCGATCGCCCCATTTTTGCCTGGGTACTGGCCATTCTGTTATGTCTGACAGGTGTCCTGGCGATTACGTCACTTCCTGTCGAGCAATATCCCGATCTGGCACCACCTAACGTACGCGTCACCGCCAACTATCCAGGAGCATCCGCACAGACGCTGGAAAATACCGTGACACAGGTTATCGAACAGAACATGACGGGTCTGGATAACCTGATGTACATGTCCTCGCAAAGCAGCGCGACAGGTCAGGCGACGGTCACACTGAGCTTTACCGCCGGCACTGATCCCGATGAAGCCGTACAGCAGGTGCAAAATCAACTGCAGTCGGCCATGCGTAAACTGCCTCAGGCGGTGCAGAACCAGGGTGTGACCGTGCGTAAAACCGGTGATACCAACATTTTGACTATCGCGTTTGTCTCCACTGATGGCTCCATGGATAAGCAGGATATTGCGGACTATGTTGCCAGTAATATTCAGGACCCCATCAGCCGAATTAACGGTGTAGGCGATATCGACGCTTACGGTTCACAATACTCAATGCGCATCTGGCTCGATCCCAACAAGCTCAACAGCTACCAGATGACCGCAACCGATGTAACGGATGCTATCAAAGCCCAAAACGCCCAGATTGCCGTGGGGCAGTTAGGAGGCACGCCTTCCGTAGATAAACAAGCCCTGAATGCCACCATTAATTCGCAGTCACTGCTTCAGACCCCGGACCAGTTCCGCGACATTACCCTGCGTGTGAATCAGGATGGCTCGGAAGTGCGTCTTGGCGATGTCGCCACGGTGGAAATGGGTGCGGAGAAGTACGACTACCTGAGCCGCTTTAACGGCAATCAGGCCTCGGGTCTGGGGATTAAACTGGCCTCCGGCGCCAATGAAATGGCCACAGCGAAACTGGTGTTAGATCGGCTGGATGAGCTTTCACAGTATTTCCCGCACGGGCTGGAATATAAAGTCGCCTATGAAACCACCTCCTTCGTCAAAGCCTCGATTAAAGATGTGGTGAAGACCCTGCTGGAAGCGATCGCGCTGGTGTTCCTGGTCATGTACCTGTTCCTGCAAAACTTCCGCGCAACGCTGATCCCAACCATCGCCGTCCCTGTCGTCCTGCTGGGGACCTTTGCGGTGCTTTACGCGTTTGGCTACAGCATTAACACCCTGACGATGTTTGCGATGGTGCTGGCAATTGGCCTTCTGGTGGATGATGCCATCGTGGTGGTCGAAAACGTCGAGCGAATAATGAGCGAGGAAGGCCTTTCCCCGCGCCAGGCCACGCGCAAATCCATGGGCCAAATTCAGGGAGCGTTGGTCGGTATTGCGATGGTGCTGTCGGCGGTCTTTATCCCGATGGCCTTCTTTGGCGGCACCACCGGAGCGATCTACCGCCAGTTCTCGATAACCATCGTCTCGGCAATGGTGCTCTCCGTGCTGGTCGCATTGATCCTCACCCCCGCACTCTGCGCCACAATTCTTAAGCCGCTGCACAAAGGGGAACATCACGGCCAAAAAGGGTTCTTCGGCTGGTTTAACCGGATGTTCAACCGCAATGCCGCACGATATGAATCTGCCGTCGGGCGAGTACTTCACCGCAGTCTGCGCTGGATGATGATTTACGTGGTGCTGCTCGGCGGCATGGTCTGGCTGTTCCTGCATCTGCCGACCTCATTCCTGCCGATGGAGGACCGGGGAATGTTCACCACCTCGGTGCAGCTCCCGAGTGGTGCAACGCAGCAGCAGACACTAAAAGTGGTTCAGAAAGTGGAGCAGTACTTCTTCACTAAAGAGAAGGATAACGTTGTATCGGTCTTCTCCACCGTGGGCTCTGGCCCGGGCGGAAACGGGCAGAACGTCGCCCGTATGTTTGTCCGCCTGAAAGACTGGGATGAGCGCGATACGAAAACCGGAACCTCCTTTGCCATTATTGAGCGCGCGACGAAAGCCTTTGCACATATCAAAGAAGCACGCGTCTTTGCCAGCAGTCCACCGGCGATTAGCGGGCTGGGCAGTTCCGCCGGGTTTGATATGGAGTTGCAGGATCACGCCGGCGCAGGCCACACGGCACTGATGGCGGCACGCGATAAGCTCTTAGAGCTGGCAGGGAAAGACGCCGGTCTGACCCGCGTTCGTCATAACGGTCTTGATGACAGTCCGCAGCTCCAGGTGGATATCGATCAACGTAAGGCGCAGGCGCTGGGCGTCTCAATCAACGACATCAACGACACCCTGCAAACGGCGTGGGGCTCAAGCTATGTGAATGACTTTATGGATCGCGGCCGCGTGAAAAAAGTGTATGTACAATCCGCTGCGCCGTTCCGCATGTTGCCGAATGACATTAACCGCTGGTTTGTCCGTAATAATACCGGCGGTATGGTGCCGTTCTCCGCTTTTGCCTCCTCACACTGGGAGAGCGGTTCACCACGTCTGGAGCGCTATAACGGCTATTCTGCAGTTGAAATCGTTGGGGAAGCTGCACCGGGCGTCAGCACAGGTACCGCCATGGATACCATGGAAAAACTGGTGCAACAGCTACCTGCAGGTTTTGGTCTGGAGTGGACAGCCATGTCATACCAGGAACGGCTCTCAGGAGCGCAGGCTCCCGCGCTTTACGCGCTTTCATTGCTGGTCGTTTTCCTCTGCCTTGCCGCATTGTATGAAAGCTGGTCAGTCCCGTTCTCGGTCATGCTGGTGGTTCCCCTTGGAGTGATCGGCGCACTACTGGCAACCTGGATGCGCGGCCTGGAGAACGATGTTTACTTCCAGGTGGGGTTACTCACCGTTATCGGTTTGTCGGCGAAAAACGCCATTCTGATTGTTGAGTTCGCTAACGAGATGAATGCTAAAGGTCACGAACTGATGGCTGCCACGCTGCACGCCTGTCGCCAGCGCTTACGCCCAATCCTGATGACGTCGCTGGCGTTTGTTTTCGGTGTACTTCCGATGGCAACCAGCACAGGCGCAGGCTCCAGCAGTCAGCATGCGGTAGGTACAGGCGTCATGGGGGGCATGATTTCGGCGACCATCCTGGCCATTTATTTTGTTCCCTTGTTCTTTGTGCTGGTACGTCGTCGTTTCCCGCTGAAAGAACGTCCCGAGTAACGTATAGACATAAAAAAGGCGGCTTTTTTTAGCCGCCTTTTTATTGTGTGATTCATTCACACTATGATTATTTTACTTATTTAAGTGCTCTTGCAATTCTTACTGAATGTCATTTACGAAGCATGCCTTCGATAAAATCTTTCCAGTTCCCCAGTTCACGTTCAATCATAACAACCTCTCTTATTATTATGCGCATTCTACGAAAACGTATCATCATTGTGAAGACAATTTAACCAATTGCTGTGATTATACCCCGCCACTGTCAGAGAATTATGATAAATATGAACGGAGAACCTTAAATTTTTTGTGACGGCAAGCAATATTTAGAAATAACCATACAAGCAGGTGAGTTTTATTTTACTTACTGAGTTTATTGGCAATTTAAACTTTATGGGCATCTATGCTTAAATGATGAAAGAATATTCAGCGTACAAGTGTGAGTTGAATTAAGATGATGAGTAAATTAAGACAATTCTTGAATGTGTTATATTCTGCTTAAGGATATATCTTCGAATTTATTGAACATTTTATCACCACAGGAACAAAAGGATTCACCATGGTTGTGATGTACGGCATTAAAAACTGCGACACCATCAAAAAAGCCCGCCGCTGGCTGGACGCGAACAACGTGGAGTACCGCTTCCATGATTACCGTGCCGATGGACTTGATGCAGAATTTCTGCATAACGCCATCAAAGAACTGGGCTGGGAAGCCCTGCTGAATACACGCGGCACCACCTGGCGTAAGCTGGATGAATCTCTCCGCGCAGGCATCGTTGATGGCGACAGCGCAGCAAAACTGATGCTCGACATGCCAGCAATTATCAAACGCCCATTGCTCTGCGCGCCCGGGCAGCCTATGCTGCTGGGTTTCAGTGAAACCCTTTATTCCGACTTTTTTCGTTGAGGTGTAGTTTATGTCATGCCCGGTCATTGAGCTGACTCAGCAGCTTATTCGCCGTCCTTCCCTTAGCCCGGACGACGCAGGTTGTCAGGCATTAATGATTGAGCGCCTGCGTGCCATCGGTTTTACCGTCGAACGCATGGATTTTGGCGATACCCAGAACTTCTGGGCGTGGCGTGGTCAGGGCGAAACGCTGGCCTTTGCCGGGCATACTGATGTCGTTCCCGCAGGTGATGCGGATCGCTGGATTAACCCGCCATTTGAACCGACCATCCGCGATGGCATGCTGTTTGGTCGCGGTGCGGCAGACATGAAAGGCTCCCTGGCGGCGATGGTCGTGGCAGCAGAGCGTTTTGTTGCCCAGCATCCAAACCATAAAAACCGTCTCGCATTTTTAATCACCTCAGATGAAGAAGCCAGTGCCCATAACGGTACCGTGAAGGTTGTTGAAGCATTGATGGCGCGAAACGAGCGTCTCGACTACTGTCTGGTCGGAGAGCCGTCCAGTACCGAAGTGGTGGGTGATGTCGTAAAAAATGGTCGCCGTGGCTCGCTGACCTGTAACCTGACCATTCACGGGGTTCAGGGGCATGTTGCTTATCCGCATCTGGCCGATAACCCTGTCCATCGCGCTGCGCCGATGCTGAACGAACTGGTGGCGATTGAGTGGGACAAAGGTAACGAGTTCTTCCCGTCGACCAGTATGCAGATTGCGAACCTCAAAGCAGGAACCGGCAGCAACAACGTAATCCCGGGTGATTTCTTCGTCCAGTTTAACTTCCGCTTCAGCACTGAACTGACCGATGAGATGATCAAAGCGCGTGTCGTCGCTCTGCTGGAGAAATATAACCTGCGCTACACCGTGGACTGGTGGCTTTCCGGTCAGCCGTTCCTGACGCAGCGTGGCAAACTGGTGGATGCGGTAGTGAACGCCATCGAGCACTATAATGAAATTAAGCCACAACTGCTGACGACGGGTGGCACCTCTGACGGACGCTTTATCGCCCGTATGGGCGCCCAGGTTGTCGAACTGGGACCAGTGAACGCGACCATTCATAAAATCAATGAGTGTGTGAATGCCGCAGATTTGCAACTGCTGGCCCGTATGTATCAACGCATTATGGAGCAACTCGTCGCCTGACGAACGCTCTGAGAGGAATAGCAAATGGATTGGCTTTCAAAATACTGGTGGATTCTGGTGTTAGTTTTTCTGGTCGGCGTGTTGCTTAACGTGATTAAAGATCTTAAGCGCGTTGACCATAAAAAATTTCTCGCTAACAAGCCGGACCTGCCACCACACCGTGATTTTAACGACAAGTGGGACGATGACGACGACTGGCCGAAGAAGGACCAGAAGAAGTAATCAGTCTGTATCCCCTCTCCTGAGGAGAGGGGATAACCTCACATAAACTCTACAATATCGTCATCAGCCGGCTTACCGCCGCTGAGCGCCTCATCAAAATAGTGCTTCGGTACGGTATAGCGCAGATGGTCGAGCGCAAACTGTATACTGCGATCGTCAATGGCATGCCCCAGATCGTCAACGATATCCAGCGTCACATCCCCACCTTCGCGAATCAGCGCTTCCTGAGCGGCAACCGCATGCGAGAGCTCAATCACCCGGTCTTCACCACCGTGGATCAAGTGGATCGTCGTCTGCGTGGTGGCGCTCGTCGGTAACGTCGCAAAACGGCCATTAAACGCAATCACGCGTGACACCAGACCCGGTTGCGCTTTTACGCTTTCCAGCGACATGATTGACCCCTGCGAGAAGCCAATCAGCGCAGTGGCATCTGCTCCCACGCCGCTCTGCTGCTGCCAGTAGCGTACGATATCAATAAACGCTGGCATGACAGCGTCAATGCGAGCCTGACGATTCTCTTCTGTCACGCCCTGCACAGAGAACCACTGGCGTCCGTTTGGACCACATGGCTCTATGCCACCGATGCTGATAATCAAGGCATCCGGGAAAACAGGTGCAAACCAGCTGCCAATCTGGCCCATGTTGACGGCATTATCACCAACACCATGAAACAGAAGCAGTAACTGTTTAGCCGGTTTGTCAGGGCTTTGAACAACAAAATGGTCATGTTTCATGGTGATCTCCTTAATAGATGACCTGGATTCTACGCCTCCCGGCGGGAATGACCATGCCACTTTACTGAAGAAGTCATTGAAAAAATTGCCATTGCAAAATAGCGTTTTTCAGCTGCTGACAGCGCGCTTTATCCAGCTTTTCAAGCGCTTGCACCGTTTCGCTGCGAAGCTTTGCCAGCAACGCTTTTCGCCCGAGGTCATCCGTCTTCCCTGCCATTTTATCGCGCAGTGCCGGGAGAGGCATGTCCACACTCAGCAGCAGACGCGTTAGCGCAGCGACGGAGGTCGAAAAGGCCCGATGCGCAAAGGCAAACCCGGCCAGCTCCAGCCAGTCGTCATTATTAAGGGTAGCTTCCCAGCCATCTTCCACTGGGATCTTTTCACCGTTCCAGGTCGATAACACCCGCGCATCGCGCTTCAGACGCAGTTGCGCCTGCTCACACAACTGATGCCCCGCCTTGCTCAGCGGCAACAACGCCATTGCGGTAAAACAACCGCTGCTGGCTTCACGATGGCTACCCATCCGCACCAGCACAAACCCGCATTGCTGCCAGAAATGCCAAAGTTCATCGGTATAGCCAAAACTCACTGACAGATAATCCTCACCACTGGCGTTGCGAATCAGCGCCTGACCGATGCCCTCCCGCTGGCGATAAGGGTGTACAGCAATGCGAGTCACCCGTCTGCCTTTGAGCGTCGCCGCCAGTGGTGATCCGCCGTGGGCTGCCAGAGACTGTGCCACCAGGTTCCCACGAGGACGCCGATACCCCGCCCAAACGGCGCGGCTAAGCTCGGATGATAACCCGCCTTCATCCACCAGCCAGAGCGCCCCGGCGATATCAGAGTCTGTCTGGGCGACGGCAAAATGCTGCCCGGGAGCGTCCATCATGCGGCGTAAATCAAGCGGTGAGGTGCGATAGTGAGCCGCACAGAGCAGCTCGTAAACGCCTGTCGCAAGTGCCGGTTGGCGTTCCCACGCCTCCGGTTCCAGAGAGGTCAAACGCACCTCGCCTTCCGGGCGGTGATCGAGAAGCGTATCGTCAAAAAGCAGTGCGCTGGCGACGACCCGCTCAAGCGGGCAGCCCGCAGCCCAGCGAATCGGTACAGATAAGCTGAAACGCTGCAATCCGGTAAACCGGGCGCAGAATTTTAATAAGAACCCTCTCCCCGTCCCTTCGTAACCCTGAACCGTCGTGGTCAACAGCACGCGAGGAAAACGCAATACCAACTTTTCAAGTAGTGGGCCGGGGATCGCAGCAGCTTCATCGACAATTAGCCAGTCGGCCTGCAACGAAGAGGCCAGCAGCGCATCCGGGGCCATAAAATTGAAATGCTCTCCTGCAAAACGGGCGAGAACATCCGTCGCTCCCTTCGCTGGGGCGGTGACCACAGCGCTGCCCGCAATGCGATTCAGCAACATTCCCGCCAGGGCTGACTTTCCGCGCCCGCGCGCGGCGGTGACGGCCACGATGCCAGGCGACATCCCCTCAAGGACATTGAGGATCACAGCCTGCTCGCGTTGCGGTCCCCCGCTGGCAGGCTGCCAGTCGGGTGCGTCGGGAAAAGGAGGGAGCGAAAAAGGGTGCCCCTGAAGCCAGACAATCGCATCGGGATCGGCGGCAATGGTCCGGCAAAAATGGCGTACAAAATACGGAGTGGCTATCGCTTCGGCACTATCGCTCCAGCGCAGGGAATCGTGATCGGGATGTTCAGCCCAGTGCGCGAGCGGCGGAACCCTCAGAACCAGAAGACTTCCGGCACTCAGCGTTCCGCTCAGAGCCGCAAAGGCGGAGACATCGAACCCAGTGCAGGCGTCAAAAATAGCATGCCGAAACTCGCGTCCCAGCAGGCTACTGATGGCTTTTGATGGCTGTTCCTCCAGCCACACCCAGTCTCCAGGTAAAGTCTCTCGCAGGGCCACAGCCTGCGATAACGTCCATTGCTCATCACCGCTCAGCACCACCAGGCGACGTTGACCAGTACGCTCAAGCTCGCTGATCAATTGCTCAAACGACGCCATTACATCGCTTTGCCGAAAGTATTACACTGCGCCGGATCGCCACTGTCGAAACCACGTTTAAACCAGCTGTAACGTTGTTGCGATGTACCGTGAGTGAAACTGTCCGGTACCACGCGCCCCTGGCTCTGTTGCTGAAGTCGGTCGTCGCCAATCGCCTCAGCGGCGTTTAGTGCCTCTTCAAGGTCACCGGACTCCAGAACCCCCTGCTGCTGCATGCTGTGGCCCCAGACGCCGGCAAAGCAGTCTGCCTGCAGCTCCATTTTTACCGAAAGGCGGTTAACTTCAGCCTGCGAGGCATTTTGCTGAAGCTGGCGCACTTTAGGTTCAATCCCCAGCAGCTTCTGCACATGATGGCCGACTTCATGCGCAATCACGTAGCCCTGAGCAAAATCACCGTCAGCACCAAGCTTACGTTTCATGTCATCGTAGAAAGAGAGATCGATATAAACGGTGCCATCTGCCGGGCAGTAGAACGGCCCCATCACTGATTGACCGGTACCGCATCCGGTACGGGTTGCACCGCGGTACATCACCAGCTTCGGTTGCTGATAGGAACGCCCCATCTTCTCGAACAACTGACCCCAGGTGTCTTCTGTTGTGGCGAGGATAACGGAGGTAAATTTGGCCGCTTCATCTTCATTTGGGCTGATGGAGCGCTGAGAATGTTGCTGCTGTTGCAACGGCTGACCGGTCATTAAACCGGTGAGATCGACCCCGTAATACCCCGCGACCAGCACCACAATCAGCAGAATGATTCCGCCCTTCCCGCTGGGTAAGCGGAGACCGGGCCCGCCCATGGAAGGACCGCCACCGCCATCACTGCGTCTGTCTTCTACATTGTCACTTTCACGACGCCCTTGCCAGCGCATAAACACCTCGAACTATTCCATTAATAATAGCTATGATCGTAGGCGGTTAACGGCAAGATTACCATAGGAAACAAAGGTAAGACGCCAAAGGATGCAAACATCCTTTGGCAACTGAGGGAGTTAGTCGAGCTTAACGCCTAAACGGTGAGCAACGGCTTCGTACGCTTCAATCAGGCCACCCAGGCTCTGACGGAAACGGTCTTTGTCCATTTTATCCAGAGTTTCTTTATCCCACAGACGGCTGCCGTCTGGTGAGAACTCGTCGCCCAGCACGACTTCACCTTTGAACAGGCCAAACTCCAGCTTGAAGTCGACGAGGATCAGGCCCGCGTCATCAAACAGTTTTTTCAGCACGTCGTTGGCTTTGTAGGTCAGCTCTTTCATACGCGCCAGGTTCTCTTTATTCACCCAGCCGAAGGTTTCGCAGTAAGAATCATTGACCATCGGATCGTGCATGGCATCATTTTTCAGGAACAGGTCGAACAGCGGTGGATTCAGCTCGATACCTTCTTCAATGCCCAGACGCTTCACCAGAGAGCCCGCGGCACGGTTACGAATAACGCACTCAACCGGAACCATATCCAGTTTTTTCACCAGACATTCCGTATCGGACAGCAACGCTTCCATCTGAGTCGGGATACCCGCTTCGGCCAGTTTGGTCATAATGAAGTGGTTGAACTTGTTGTTCACCATGCCTTTACGATCGAACTGCTCAATGCGTGCGCCATCCCCTGCTGACGTATCATTGCGGAACTCGAGCACCAACAGATCCGGGTTTTCCGTGCTGTATACGGTCTTCGCTTTGCCACGATACAACTCAGCTTGCTTCTGCATCTTCATTACTCCTGGTGTGATGATTTGTGTTCAAAACTGGGGATATTATGCCACGCACACGTTTGCGTAGCACTAAAATAAAAAGGGCTGGATTAACCAGCCCTCATATTTATTTGCTGAATGCCGCCTGGAAGACAGCGACCAGCGCATCGTTCTGCGACTGGGTCAGCGTGTGACCTTTCGGATCGATAAACTGCAGACTACTGCGGTTATCGAGGTCGCCTACCTGAATCTTGTAGTCACCGGAGGCAAGCTGAGGATCTTTAGCGCCCAATTCCTGCCACGCGCTGTCAGACAGCGGCTTATACGTTGCCGTGATGCTACCCGTAGAACGCGTGCTGTCGGTCACTTTCATGCCCACTTTTTCCAGCGTCGCTGGCAGGCGCTGCCAGGTCTGGTTAAACGGTGCACGAACAACCAGCATTGGCAGACCGGTATCATCCGCACCGCTCTGAACGTCGAACGTCACGCCGTTGCGGCTCTGCGCTGCGTTGGCGGCATCAGTCGCGGTCTTATCCAGACCCGCAGCAATCACGTTCAGCATTTCGGTGCTGTAACGCTGCAGGGATGACGCATCTGCAACCGGTTTGCCCGCCTGTTCCAGGTTCAACAGCTTAACGTTAACCGCCTGCTGATAACCTTGTGGTTTAACGGAGACTTGATAACGACCACGGTACTGCTGATCTTCATCCAGACGGTTCCATTCGATCCAGTCGGTGGTTAACGTCTGGCTGGCGTCATCACGTTTATCAATGGTGTAGTTCTTCGACTGAATGACGCTCACCACCTGCGGCCACAGGGTGCTACCGCGCGCGCTCTCAACCATCAGAGACGCCGTATCACCAGTGAACTGAGTACGCGCCCCGTTTACCAGCGCCAGAGGCTGTGCTGGTGGACGAATATCAAGCGCTTTACCGACCAGGCCGCTACCGTTGGTCACGGGGATATTATAATCGCCGTTCTGAATCGGCAGGATCATACCAGCCGGTGCGTGAAGTTCAGCAAGCGGGGTCGCATCCAGATAGGATTCATCACCGCTCACCTGGCGCTTGTAGCGCGAGTCTGAACTACAGGCAGCGAGCAGCATAACAAGCGAAACACTCGCAACCTTCGCCAGGCGCGACTTCTGTACTGAATAAGCCATCAAATCTCCCTAAACTTTACAGCAAACCGGCATGCTTCAGCGCTGCCTTAACGATTTCACGACCATGGTCGGTAATCGGTGTCATTGGCAGACGCAGCGTATCGGTTGCTACAAGTCCCAACTCCTTACATGCCCATTTCACAGGGATCGGATTGGGTTCGACAAATAATTTATTGTGCAACGGCATCAGACGCTGATTAATGACACGCGCTTCATCAAAGTGACCCGCTGCTGCCAGTTTGCACATTTCAGCCATATCGCGCGCCGCAACGTTTGCCGTTACGGAGATCACGCCATGACCACCGAGCTGCATAAAGTCCAGCGCGGTCGCATCATCACCACTCAACAGGATAAAGTCGTCTGAAACCAGCTCTTTGAGCTGATGAACGCGGCTTAAGTTCCCTGTCGCCTCTTTAATACCGATAATATTTTTTACTTCCGCGAGACGACCAACGGTTTCCGGCAGCATATCGCAGCCAGTACGGGACGGCACATTATACAGAATTTGTGGCAAGTCAGTATGTTCAGCGATGGCTTTGAAGTGCTGGAACAAACCTTCCTGAGTAGGACGGTTGTAGTAAGGGGTTACCGTCAGACAGCCCACAATGCCGCTGTCATTAAAACGTTTGGTCAGACTGATAGCTTCTGCGGTTGCATTAGCTCCTGTCCCCGCGATGACAGGAATACGTCCGTCAGCCAGTTCCAGGGTCAGCATGACCACATCGCCGTGCTCTTCGTGGCTCAGCGTTGCAGATTCACCGGTAGTCCCTACCGAAACGATCGCCGAGGTTCCATTGGCGACATGGTAATCAATCAGCTTCTTCATGCTTGACCGGCAGACATTACCTTTTTCATCCATCGGTGTTACAAGCGCGACAATACTTCCCGTGAACATGAGCCATCCTCTGTGCGAACAAGAGTCTCAATGGTACGTTTGGAACTGTAATAAAAGCAAGCGACCTGAGGCCCTCAGGCGGTTGTATGCATGTTTTTTTTATGCTTTCCTTAGGAAGACTTAACCATGCAAAGGAAGAACAGGTTTGACAACCTCATCACAACATTACCTGGTTATCACTGCGCTGGGTGCCGACAGGCCGGGTATCGTGAACACCATCACCCGTCACGTGAGCAGTTGCGGCTGTAATATCGAAGACAGCCGTCTGGCGATGCTGGGCGAAGAGTTCACGTTTATTATGCTGCTGTCCGGAACATGGAATGCGATTACGCTTATCGAATCTACCCTACCACTGAAAGGTGCAGAGCTGGATTTGCTGATCGTGATGAAACGTACCACCGCGCGCCCGCGTCCGGCTATGCCGGCGACTGTCTGGGTGCAGGTTGAAGTCCCTGATTCCCCTCATCTGATTGAGCGCTTTACCGCACTGTTTGACAGCCATCAGATGAACATCGCTGAGCTCGTTTCCCGTACACAGCCGGGCGACGAGAGCGCCGTTCCCACGCTCTTTATTCAAATTACCGCACACAGTCCTGCCTCACAGGATGCGTCAAATATCGAGCAAGCGTTCAAAGCCCTCTGTACAGAATTAAACGCGCAAGGCAGTATAAGCGTCGTCAATTATTCGCAGCACGAACAGGATGGAGTTGAGTAATGAATCCACTGAAAGCCGGTGATATCGCACCGAAATTTAGCTTACCGGATCAAGACGGCGAGCAAGTAAATTTGACCGACTTCCAGGGACAGCGTGTTCTGGTCTATTTCTACCCGAAAGCCATGACCCCCGGCTGCACCGTACAGGCCTGCGGCTTACGCGACAACATGGACGAGTTGAAAAAAGTCGGCGTGGAAGTGCTGGGCATCAGCACCGATAAACCAGAAAAACTGTCACGATTTGCCGAGAAAGAGCTGCTGAACTTCACGCTGCTTTCTGACGAAGACCATCAGGTGTGTGAGCAGTTCGGCGTCTGGGGCGAGAAGACATTTATGGGTAAAACCTACGACGGCATTCACCGCATCAGCTTCCTGATTGACGCTGACGGTAAAGTTGAACATGTGTTTGATGACTTCAAAACCAGCAATCACCACGATGTGGTATTGAACTGGCTGAAACAAAGTGCCTGATAAACAGCAAAACGGTAACCCAGGTTGCCGTTTTTAGTGTTTACGCCCTCTCCCGTGGGAGAGGGTCGGTATGAGGGCATCAGGCCGCACAAAAACTACTTCTCTTCCACCGCCGGTACATCCGGCCAGGCGTGAACCACAGCTTTAATCAGTGTTGCCAGCGGAATGGCAAAGAACACGCCCCAGAATCCCCACAACCCACCGAAAATTACCACGGATAAGATAATCACCAGCGGATGCAGGTTCACCGCCTCTGAGAACAGTACCGGCACCAGCAGATTACCATCCAGCCCCTGAATAATCAGATATACTGCAAAGCAGCTCCAGAACTCAGTCCCGAGACCAAACTGGAACAGCGCGACGCCCACAACCGGAATGGTCACCACAAACGCGCCGATATACGGAATAAGAACTGAGAGGCCCACCAGCACCGCCAGTAGCAGCGAGTAGTTCAGACCGAAGATCAGGAAGCCGATCCACGTCGCGACCCCGACCACAATCATCTCCAGCACTTTGCCGCGAATGTAGTTGGTGATCTGCTGGTTCATCTCTTGCCAGACCTGTCCTGCCAGCCCGCGATTACGCGGCAAAATGCGCCTGACGGCGTTAAGCATCTGCTCTTTATCTTTGACCAGGAAGAACACCATTAGCGGGACGAGCACGAGGTAAACCGCCAGCGTCAGCAGCCCGACCAGGGAGGCCAGCGAGTATTTCACCACCGAATCGCCCATGGTCATGATGCGGGCGCGCATATTTTCGGCCATCGCATCAATAATCCCTGCATCCATCAGGGCTGGATAGCGACGCGGAAGCGTGGCGGCAAAATCAGAAAGTTTATTCAACATGCCCGGCATATCGCGGATCAGGTTAATTCCCTGCTGCCAGGCAACCGGCATGACAACAAACGCCATCAGCAGCAGAATGCCGACAAACAACACCAGTACGATGCTGGTCGCCCAGCGACGGGAACAGCCAATATGTTCCAGCCGCACCGTTGGCCACTCCAGCAGATAGGCCAGCACAATCGCCACCAGCAGGGGCGCGAGAAGACCGCTGAAGAAGAACAGAATGCCAAATCCGGCGACCAGAATAATCAGCAAAGCAATGGCTTCCGGGTCGCTGAACCGACGCCGATACCACTGCATTAACATTTCGAGCATACAACCCTTCCCTGAATCGAATGGCAGGAGTGAGAATGTGAATTGTATCTAACTGTCACAAAAAAGACTTTCGCTTTTTGTCTCACTGTCACGATTCGCAAAAGCCTGATGAATGGGATTTTCTTCATGCTGCAACACGGCTACACTCGCAAGGCGAGCTGCGATGAACGATATGCCGGTTCATCGGTCAAATTAGCACAACCAACATACAGGACAGTGGTTATGTTCAGGCAGTTGAAAAAAACACTGGTTGCAACACTGATAGCCGCACTGACGGTCGGTCAGGTGTTGCCCGCTTTTGCTGACTCGTCCGATTCATTGCCGGACATGGGCACCACAGCAGGAAGCACGCTCTCCATTGGGCAAGAGATGCAAATGGGTGATTACTATGTTCGCCAGTTGCGCGGTAGCGCCCCGCTCATCAATGACCCTTTACTTGTTCAGTACATCAACGGTCTGGGGATGCGTCTGGTTGCGCATGCCGACTCGGTAAAAACGCCCTTCCACTTCTATTTAATCAATAATGACGAAATCAACGCCTTCGCCTTCTTTGGCGGCAACGTGGTGCTGCATTCGGCATTATTCCGTTACTCTGATAACGAAAGCCAACTGGCTTCCGTTATGGCACACGAAATTTCGCACGTCACCCAACGCCACCTGGCACGCGCGATGGAAGACCAGAAACGTAACGCACCGCTGACCTGGGTTGGGGCGCTGGGCTCTATTCTGCTGGCGATGGCCAGCCCGCAGGCCGGGATGGCAGCATTAACCGGTACCCTCGCGGGAACGCGACAGGGGATGATCAGCTTTACGCAACAAAACGAACAGGAAGCAGACCGCATCGGGATTCAGGTGCTGCAACGTTCTGGTTTTGACCCACAGGCTATGCCGAGCTTCCTGGAAAAACTGCTCGATCAGGCACGTTACTCTTCCCGTCCACCAGAAATTCTGCTCACCCACCCCTTACCGGAAAGTCGCCTGTCAGATGCGCGTAACCGTGCCAACCAGATGCGCCCGGTAGTGGTCCAGTCGTCGCAGGATTTCTACATGGCGAAAGTGAGAACGCTGGGAATGTACAATTCCGGGCGTAACCAGCTCACCAGTGATCTGCTGGATTCCCTGGCGAAAGGCAATGTACGTGAAAAAAACGCCGCCCAGTATGGTCAGGCGTTACAGGCGATGGAAGCCAGCAAATACGACGAGGCGCGTAAAGCGCTGCAACCCCTTCTGGCCGCCGACCCGAATAACCCGTGGTATCTCGATCTCTCGACGGACATTGATCTGGGGCAGAAGAAAACCACCGATGCCATTAATCGCCTGAAAGGGGCGAAGGACGTACGTACTAACCCGGTGCTACAGCTTAACCTGGCGAATGCTTACTTACAGGGTGGTCAACCTGCTGAAGCGGCGACCATTCTGAACCGCTATACCTTTAATAATAAAGACGATCAAAACGGCTGGGATCTGCTCGCTCAGGCGGAAGCCCAACTGGGCAACCGCGATCAGGAGCTGGCGGCGCGTGCCGAAGGCTTTGCCCTGGTGGGGCGCCTCGACCAGGCTATTTCCGCACTCAGCAGCGCCAGCGCGCAGGTCAAACTCGGCAGCCTCCAGCAAGCCCGTTACGACGCGCGAATCGATCAGCTTCGCGGCCTGCAACAGCGCTTTAAGCCGTACGAGAAGATGTAATAAAGGAGAATTCACGTCATGACTGACGCCGTAAAAATTTACCACAACCCGCGCTGCTCCAAGAGCCGCGATACCCTGAGCCTGCTGAAGTCTAACGGTATTGACCCGGAAGTGGTGCTCTATCTCGAGACACCACCTGACGCGCAGACGATCCGCCAGCTGTTGCACATGCTGGGCATGGGCAGTGCAAGAGAGCTGATGCGCCAGAAAGAGGACCTCTATAAGTCGCTCAATCTGGATGACACCCGTCTCACTGAGGCTGAGCTTGTGCAGGCTATGGTTGAAAATCCTAAGTTGATTGAGCGCCCGATAGTCGTGGCAAACGGCCACGCACGCATTGGACGCCCGCCGGAAGACGTACTCGATATCCTCTAATCCCCCCGCCGCAGCGCGTTCAAAAACGCCTGCGGCGTACTGTCTCCCAGCTTTTTCTGCGCTTTACCCTGGTTATAAAATTCGCACAACTGAATCAGCAACTCTCCGGCAGGTTCACTTTTCACGCGCGGGATAATGTCCTGTAAAGGTACTGCGACCTGTACGGCGCTGTGTTTTTGCGCATGCACTTTTACGGCGATATCGTGTTCCGGCAGCGTTATGTCAAAACCAAAAGTCTCAATAGATTGTATAAGTGCCGGGCAAGCTTCAAGTAACGCCTGAACCCAGCGGGTCAGGAGCTGAGGTGATACACCCGCGTAAAGCCGGGCAAAACACCAACCGCTCACCGGCTCACGCGCCCAGAGCAGATGTTGCTCCCCGCCATCGTCCATATGCAGCGACAAAGGCAGATGATGTAACTCCAGCTGATGCGGCACGATGCCTGCTTTCAGTGCCTTTTTACCCTGCAACGGTGCCCCCTTCTGTGTTGCCGAAGCGGGCTTCAGATAACGGTTCAGGGTCGCTCTGGAAACGGGGATCCCCAGAACGTCATTCACCAGTAACAACAACTCATCCAGCGGTGCGCCCAGTATGTCACGCAGCGTATTGACCAGAGCCACCTGCTCTTGTCTCATCGCTTTGTGTATCACTTTTGGCGTCGTATGGTTATCTGAAACCTGTTCGCGATTGCGCCAGCGCCTGACGGTGGTCACCGAGATCCCAAGCTCAACTGCAAGCTCTCTGTCGCTTTTATCAGACTGCTGGAGGTAGCGACGAATACGTGGCGTAGTCGTGGCATTGGCGTGCAGTTTAATTTCCATCGCAAAGCTCCATGAAACCAATCTCATAAGACTTATATAACATCAACGAATGCTTTGTGACCGATTTCACCTTTCGTTCGCCACGCTTCACTGATAATCCACACACATAACATAAACAACACCACTCAATCTTGTACGGAGTTCACAATGAACAATGTTCTGGGATTTCTTGAAGCAAAACTGATGCCGCTGGCGGCCAAAACGGCTCAGCAGCGTCATCTGGGTGCGATTCGCGGTGCCTACGTTTCATTCATGCCATTTATCATCGTCGGCTCTATTCTGCTGGTGATCTCGTCGTTCCCGAATCAAACCTACCAGCAGTTTATGTCTCAGGCCTTTGGTGAAAGCTGGAGTGCTATTATCGAGATCCCGTTTAATGCGGTGTTCTCGACCATGTCGCTGTTCATCAGCTTCCTGGTGGCGTTTCGCCTGGCCGAGCACTACGGTGAAGATCGCATTTCCTGCGGTATTCTGTCGCTGGTCGCCTTCCTGATCCTGACTCCCTTTATCAAAGTGGCTGAAAACGGTGGTATCACCGTGATACCCGTGGAGTGGATTGGCAGTAAAGGGCTGTTTGTGGCGATGATTGGTTCGCTGCTGTGGACGGAGCTGTTCTGCTGGCTGAAGCGCAAAAATCTGGTCATCAAAATGCCTGATGGCGTACCGCCAGCGGTGCAGGAGTCGTTCGCGGCGCTGATCCCGGCGCTGCTGGTGATGATTCTGGTGCTGGTTATCCGCATCGTCTTTGAAAATACCCATTACAACACCATTCACCAGTTCATTTATGAAGTCGTTGCCACTCCGGTGCGCCACTACGGCACCTCTTACTTTGGCGCACTGATGACCGTCTTCAGCATCACTATTCTGTGGTCAGTGGGCATTAACTCAGGCTCAATGATCAACGGCATTATTCGCCCGCTGTGGATGGAGAACCAGACCGACAACATCGCCGCTATTCAGGCCGGCACAACCCCGCCACACATTATTACCGAACAGTTTTTTGACATGATCTGGATGGGTGGCGCAGGGGCAACGCTGTCGCTGGTGATAGCGATGCTGATTTTCGCCCGCAGTAAAAATATGCGTGAAGTGGCCCGGCTTGGTGCAGGAGCCTCGGTGTTCAATATCAACGAGCCTATACTGTTTGGTCTGCCGGTGATCATGAACCCCATTATGCTCATTCCCTTCAACCTGGTGCCGCTGGTGCTGGTCACCGTGCAGTATGCAGCAATGAAAATTGGTGCGGTTGCCGTCACTACCGGGGTGTTTATCCCCTGGACGCTGCCTCCCGTCATCAGCGGTTTTATCGTCACCGGACACCTCAGCGGCAGCGTCATGCAGCTTATTAACCTGCTGATTGGCGCCATGCTGTATCTGCCTTTCATGCGTATCGTGGACAAACAGTACCGCGCGGCGGAAATTGCCACTGTTACGCAATCCGACACCACCCTTGCAAAACAGGAGTAAAGCATGTGGGGAATTATCGCAACCTGGCGAATGGCGCTCGAAGGAGTAACAGAGTCTGCGTCGGCGCTGGCTGCGGGGAAACCGGTCGCTGCGGCGGTGGTGGATGCCGTAGCGACCGTCGAAGACTTTCCGCTTTATAAATCTGTCGGTTACGGCGGGCTGCCAACGGAGAACGGTGAAGTTGAGCTGGACGCTGCTTATATGGATGGCGACACGCTGGCTTTTGGCGCAGTCGGTAATCTGGTGGATATCGCCAACCCGGTACGCGTGGCCCACGCGCTGAGTCGTCAACGCTATAACAGCCTGCTGGTCGGCCAGGGTGCACGGGAATGGGCGCTAAGCCAGGGTTTTGCCAACAAAACCATGCTCACCGACCGTGCAATGCAGCATTACCGCAAACGCTGCCGGGAGACGCTGGATAAGGGTCTGAGTCCCTATGATGGCCACGATACCGTCGGCATAATCGGCCTCGATAAACAGGGTTCGATGAGCGTCGCAACCTCCACCAGTGGGCTGTTTATGAAAAAGCGAGGGCGCATTGGTGATTCACCCATAATTGGCTCCGGGTTTTACTGCGACAGTGAAACCGGTGCAGCCACCGCCACGGGCGTCGGTGAAGATCTGATGAAAGGCTGTACCAGCTATGAAATCGTTCGTCGTATGGCGCAGGGAATGTCGCCGCAGCAGGCTGCCGACTCGGTCGTCTTTGAGCTGGAGGACAAACTTATGTCGCGCTTTGGTCGTGTGGGCGATCTTTCCGTCGTTTGCATGAATAACAAGGGTGAATTTGGCGCCGCAACCAACATCAAAACGTTCTCGTTCGTGGTTGCTACCGCTCGCCAGCCTCTTACCGTGTTTCGTACCGAGCGTCTGCAAGAGAAGACACACTATCAGGCCGTGGATGAGGATTGGATGCAGGCTTACGCAGCGCGGATCCGCGCGCCGATTGAGGAACAATGATGATTACATATCAGCTTATTACTGCGCTTTCAGATGCGAAGCCGCAGAGCCATTTAATCGCCCGTACCACCTGCAGCCTGCTGCCAGAGACAGCGCTTATCGCCGAGATGCGCGCCCCTGATTGCGTCACGGACACCCACTTTGGCTGCGCACCTTTTGCCCGAATCACCCTGCTGCCGGATGCGTTATGGCGCGATAGCCTGACCGAAGAATTACTCACGGCGCTGCGCCCACTCCTGGCCTCCCCCGCCAGTCCTGATGTGGTACTGGACGTTACGGATATCAACGACGTTGTGCTGGTGCAAGTACTGCGTTTTCTCTTTAATCAGGCGCACAGGCTCAGCGACTTAAAGCTAAAGAAAACCCACGAATCAGCGGTACGTCTACAGCATATAACCGCGCTTTGTTTGCCGGAGCAGCAGGACAGACTCGAGGCTATCTTCCACCAGCAGCAGGCCATTGCCCATGGCATGGTGGCGGCACGGCGTCTGGCGGATATGCCATCCGATCGCTGCACGCCTGAGTATGTAGTGGAAGAGGCGCAAAAACTGTGTGCCGACTTCCCCGCCCTGCGATGTGAAGTACTCGATGAAACACAAATCATTGAACAAGGTCTGGGGCTGTTGCACGCCGTGGGCAAAGGGGCATCCTGTCCGCCACGCCTGCTGGCAATTCACTATGACGGAGTCACTGATGGCCCGGTGCGCTGCTACGTGGGTAAAGGCATTACGTTTGATACCGGGGGCTTGTGGCTGAAAGAAGGCGCGGGCATGTACACCATGAAATATGACATGTGCGGGGCGGCAAACGTGCTGGGTCTTATGCTATCTGCGGCAGAGCTGGCGTTGCCTGTTCGTATGATGGGCGTGCTGGCGCTGGCGGAAAACGCGATTGGCCCCGATGCCATGCAGCCCGGTACGGTCGCACGCGCCTGCAACGGCACCACTGTTGAAATCAACAACACCGATGCCGAAGGCCGGCTGGTACTGGCAGATGCGATTGCCTGGGCCAGTAAGCAGCATCCGCAGGCGCGCTATATCATTGATATGGCGACACTCACTGGTGCAGTGGTTAAAGCGCTGGGGTATGAACTGAGCGGGCTTATGACGCAGGATGAACCACTGCGTCAGGCACTGACCCGCGCGGGTAAACAGAGCGGCGATGAAGTCTGGTCTCTACCGCTGGATGCCCGGCTGAAAAAGCAGACCGACAGCGCCATCGCCGATCTCTGCAATACACCAGGCAATAACGCGGCAATCAGCGCCTCCGCGGCATGGCTGCTACATCACTTTTGTCCACCAACGATCCCGTGGGCGCATCTGGATATCAGCGGTACGGCGCTGTGGCGCGAGTGCGGGCGAAGTGTGGCGTCGGGCAGACCGATTCCGCTGCTCGTGGAGCACTTACTGGGCGATCTTTAGCCGCCCCGGACGAGCAAACTTAAAGCTTGAGAATATCTTTCACAAACGGAATAGTCAGCTTGCGTTGGGCGGTAATGGAGGCGCGATCGAGCTGATCGAGCGTATCAAAGAGGGTACGCATTTCACGATCCAGACGCTTGAGCAGAAAACGGCCCACGTCTTCCGGCAGCTCAAATCCACGCTGCTTTGCGCGCAGTTGTAACGCCTGGAGCTTGTCTTCATCCGACAGCGGCTGGAGCTTATAGATTTGCCCCCAGTCCAGACGGGAAGCCAGATCCGGTAGACCCAGATTGAGCTGGCGTGGCGGACGATCGCCGGTGATCAGCAGCCGGGTTTTGCCCGACTCCAGAATGCGGTTGTAGAGGTTAAAAATCGCCATTTCCCACGGCTCATCCCCCGCCACGCATTCGATATTATCAATGCAGACCAGTGAGAGATGTTCCATTCCCTCCATCACTTCAGGCACAAACCAGGTACGTTTATCCAGTGGCACATAACCTACCGCATCACCACGCGCAGAAAGCTCCGCACAGGCGGCATGCAGCAGGTGACTGCGCCCCGCGCCTTCGCGTGACCAGATATAGATGTATCCGCTGTGTTCCTGACGCAGCACGTTTTGCAGTGCAGCCAGTAAAGAGGGGTTATCACCCGGCCAGAAACTCGCGAAAGTTTCGTCGTCAGGGAGATAAAGTGGCAGAGAGAGCTGTGCCGGTCCGTTCAGAAGTACCTCAACCAGATCTTACATAAAATCGGAACGGAGTTTAACACGGAACCTGCAAGGAGAGAACCGGGCGGATCGCCCACCCGGTTTTACGATCAATGTGACGCTTTTTCGTTTTCGTCGGCGTCCAGCACCACCTCTTCCGGGCGGATCACGGAAATCAGCTTGAAAATCAAGCTCAGGCCCACACCAACGATGGTCGCCAGCGCCATGCCTTTCAGCTCGGCCGCACCGATGTGTACCTTGGCACCGCTCACGCCGATGATCAGGATAACGGAAGTCAGGATCAGGTTCTGCGCTTTGCTGTAGTCCACTTTGGACTCAATCAGTACGCGAATACCAGACGCACCGATTACCCCATAAAGCAGCAGAGAAACACCGCCCATCACCGGTACCGGGATGATCTGGATCGCTGCCGCCAGCTTGCCTACACAAGACAGCAGGATAGCAATGATGGCCGCGCCGCCGATAACCCAGGTACTGTAAACACGGGTAATGGCCATCACACCAATGTTCTCACCGTAAGTGGTGTTTGGCGTAGAGCCGAAGAAGCCGGAGATAATGGTAGAGAAGCCGTTAGCAAACATAGAACGGTGCAGACCCGGGTCGCGGATCAGATCGCGTTTCACGATATTTGCCGTCACCACCAGGTGACCCACGTGCTCAGCAATCACCACCAGCGCCGCAGGCAGGATAGTGAAGATAGCAAACCATTCGAAGCGTGGTGTATAGAAGGTTGGCAGGGCGAACCAGTGCGCCTGGGCAATTGGCGTAGTATCGACAACACCCATCATAAAGGAGAGCGCATAACCCGCCAGCACCCCGATCAGGATCGGGATAATCGCCATGAAACCGCGGAACAGCACGGAGCCAAACACCGTTACGCCCAGCGTCACCAGAGAAATGATAATGGTTTTGGAATCCGGTGACTGACCGTCAGCAGGCAGTAAACCGGCCATATTCGCTGCCACACCGGCCAGTTCCAGACCGATAACGGCAACGATTGCGCCCATCGCCGCAGGCGGGAACATCACGTCCAGCCAGCCAGTACCGGCTTTCTTCACAATGAAGGACACTACGCAGAACAACACGCCACACATGATAAAGCCGCCCAGCGCCACTTCGTACCCTAACGGCAGCAGCAACAGGACTGGCGAAATAAAGGCAAAGCTCGACCCCAGATACGCCGGGATTTTGCCTTTACAGATAAAGAGGTACAACAGCGTCCCGATACCGTTGAACAGCAGTACGGTAGCCGGGTTAATGTGAAACAGGATTGGCACCAGCACGGTTGCGCCAAACATAGCGAACAGGTGCTGCAAACTAAGCGGGATAGTCTGTAAAAGCGGCGGTCTTTCACTCACCCCGATAGCACGGCGCGTCATAGTGTTTTCCTCTGAGTAGTATTGTTGGTGTTTTATTCAAAAAAAAGCCGACTATCAAAGTCGGCTTATTTATCGTTATTCGATTACTTAGTACCAAAAATCTTATCGCCGGCATCGCCAAGCCCCGGGATGATGTACCCGTGCTCATTCAGCCCCTGGTCGATAGATGCGGTATACAGCTCAACGTCCGGGTGCGCTTTTTCCAGCGCCGCGATACCTTCCGGCGCCGCAACCAGCACCAGCACTTTAATGCTGCTGCAGCCCGCTTTTTTCAGCAGGTCAATGGTGGCAATCATAGAACCGCCGGTTGCCAGCATTGGGTCAACTACCAGCGCCATACGCTCGTCGATATTAGACACCAGCTTCTGGAAGTAAGGAACTGGCTCCAGCGTCTCTTCATTACGGTAGATACCGACGACGCTGATACGCGCGCTTGGCACGTGCTCCAGCACACCTTCCATCATGCCAAGACCGGCACGCAGAATAGGCACAACGGTAATTTTCTTACCTTTGATCTGTTCAACCTGCACCGGGCCGTTCCAGCCTTCGATGGTGACTTTTTCCGTTTCCAGATCAGAGGTTGCTTCGTAGGTCAGCAGGCTGCCCACTTCAGAAGCCAGTTCGCGAAAACGCTTCGTGCTGATGTCATGCTCACGCATCAGGCCCAACTTGTGTTTAACGAGTGGGTGTTTCACTTCCACAATCTTCATTCTCTTTCTCCTCTGAGGTGGCATCCGCAAAAAAATCGCGGGATTATACCGCTTTTTTCGGATTAGGCCATACCCATCTAGCTTGACGTACATCAAGCAAAAACCAAAAAACCGGAGGCTGGGCTCCGGCTTGAGTGCGGGGTTCTGCCCGGTGGCGCTGCGCTTACACGAGCCTACATGTAGTGTAGGTCGGGTAAGCGCTAGCGCCACCCGACAATTACAGGTTATCGCCGTTGCTCGCAATCACCTGCTTATACCAGTCGAACGACTTTTTCTTACTGCGGTTCAGCGTGCCATTGCCTTCGTTATCTTTATCGACAAAGATAAAGCCATAGCGTTTTTTCATTTCGCCCGTACCCGCAGAAACGAGGTCGATACAACCCCACGGGGTATACCCCATCAGGTCAACACCATCTTCTACCACCGCTTTTTTCATTTCACGGATGTGTGCGCCCAGGTAGTCAATGCGGTACTGGTCGTTGACCGTACCGTCGCTCTCCTGCACATCAATAGCCCCAAAACCGTTCTCAACGATGAACAGCGGCAACTGGTAGTGATCCCAGAACCAGTTCAGGGAATAGCGCAGCCCCACTGGATCGATCTGCCAGCCCCAGTCGGATTTCTGCACATATGGGTTGGAGACCAGGCTCTTGCTCTCGTCGTAATCCAGCTGCGGGTTATCCGCCGTCGCCTGTGTGGCGAAGGACATGTAATAGCTGAAACCGATGTAATCCACACAGCCCTGCTTCAGTGCGGCTTTATCTTCTTCGGTTATATCCAGCGCAAAGCCACGACGCTCAAAGTAGTTGAGCAGGTGCTGTGGATATTTGCCGCGTACGTGAACGTCAGTGAACCAGTAGCGACGATGCATGGCGTTCATCGCCATCATCATGTCGTCCGGGGCACAGGTGAGCGGATAAATCGGGCACATGGCAATCATGCAGCCGATTTGCAGCGACGGGTTAATCTCACGCCCCGCTTTTACCGCCAGTGCACTGGCCACCAGCTCATAGTGCGCGGCCTGGAACATCACCGGCTCACGGTCTTCGCCCGGCTCATACTTCAACCCGGAGTTGGTAAACGGCGCAAAGTCTTCGTGGAAATTCGCCTGGTTGTTGATCTCATTAAAGGTCATCCAGTACTTCACTTTATGTTGATAGCGCTGGAAAACTACTTTTGAGAAACGGACAAAGAAATCGATCAGTTTACGGTTACGCCAGCCGCCGTATTCGGTGACCAGATGGAACGGCATCTCGAAGTGCGAGAGCGTGATGACCGGCTCAATGCCATGCTTCAGGCACTCGTCGAACAGATCGTCATAGAATTTCAGGCCAGCTTCGTTAGGCTCCAGCTCATCCCCTTTCGGGAAGATCCGCGTCCATGCAATCGAGGTGCGGAAGCATTTGAACCCTAATTCAGCAAAGAGTTTGATGTCCTCTTTATAGCGGTGGTAGAAGTCGATGGCTTCGTGGTTAGGGTAATTTTTCCCCGGCAAGACGCCCTGGGTGATTTCACGTGGCACGCCGTGCGCGCCCGCAGTCATGACATCGGCAACGCTAACGCCTTTTCCACCCTCTTTCCAGCCCCCTTCCAGTTGATGCGCCGCAACCGCACCACCCCACAGAAAACCTTCTTTAAATCCTGACATTCTCTTTCCCTCATTCTGCGTTATTTTCTGCAAAAACAAATACAGAAACCGGTTTCAGTTGAATGATGTGCAAAGGTGATTCCTGTTGCAAGGAGAAAACCGAAACCGGTTTCATTTTCGTGAACAGACTCAAGTTTGGACACATTGGCAGGCCACACAGAAAAAAAAATCGTCTCACCGAGAATAGGCTCGCAAACGTTTGCCTGGACTGTTAGAATTGCGCCGATTTTTCTTACTAGCTATGCAATCGCGTGGGGACTTGAGCCGTGACCAACAAAACTTCTCTCAGCTACAAAGATGCCGGTGTTGATATTGACGCAGGTAATGCGCTGGTTGACCGAATCAAAGGTGTGGTGAAAAAAACCCGCCGCCCGGAAGTGATGGGTGGTCTGGGTGGATTCGGCGCACTGTGCGCGCTGCCGCAAAAATATCGTGAACCTGTTCTGGTCTCGGGTACTGATGGTGTAGGTACAAAACTGCGCCTGGCGATGGATTTAAAACGTCATGACACGATCGGTATCGATCTGGTCGCGATGTGTGTGAACGACCTGGTCGTTCAGGGTGCTGAACCGCTGTTCTTCCTCGATTATTACGCAACCGGAAAACTGGACGTGGATACCGCAGCCAGCGTGATTAACGGTATTGCCGAAGGGTGTCTGCAATCAGGCTGTGCACTGGTCGGCGGTGAAACCGCAGAAATGCCAGGCATGTACCACGGCGAAGATTATGACGTCGCCGGTTTCTGCGTCGGCGTGGTAGAAAAATCAGAAATTATCGACGGCAGCAAAGTGGCTGATGGTGATGTCCTGATCGCACTGGCTTCCAGCGGCCCGCACTCTAACGGCTACTCTCTGGTACGTAAAATCCTCGAAGTCAGCGGTTGCGACCCACAGACCACTGAACTGGATGGCAAACCGCTTGCCGATCACCTGCTGGCCCCGACCCGCATTTACGTGAAAAACGTGCTGGAACTGATCGAAAACGTCGACGTTCATGCGATTGCCCACCTGACCGGTGGCGGCTTCTGGGAAAATATCCCGCGCGTTCTGCCAGACAACACCCAGGCAGTGATCGACGAATCCTCCTGGCAGTGGCCGACCGTCTTTAACTGGCTGCAGACCGCAGGCAACGTCAGCTCTCACGAAATGTACCGCACCTTTAACTGCGGCGTGGGCATGATTATCGCCCTGCCGGCAAGCGAAGCGGATAAAGCGGTTAAACTGCTGACAGAGAAAGGTGAAAACGCGTGGAAAATCGGTACTATTAAAGCTTCCGATTCCGAACAACGTGTGGTCATTGAATGAAAAACATCGTGGTGCTCATTTCCGGTAACGGAAGCAATTTGCAGGCAATAATTGACGCCTGCAAACAGAAGAAGATCAATGGCACCATTCGGGCAGTATTCAGCAACAAGGCCGACGCGTTCGGCCTTGAGCGCGCCCGGGAAGCAAGTATTCCCGCGCACGCGCTGGAAGCCAGCCAGTTCGCCGGGCGTGAAGCCTTTGACCGCGAGCTGGTTCAGGAAATAGATGCCTACGCGCCTGATGTCGTGGTGCTGGCGGGGTATATGCGTATCCTGAGCCCGGCTTTTGTTGCGCACTATGCCGGACGTCTGCTGAATATCCACCCTTCTCTGCTACCGAAGTATCCTGGTCTGCACACCCATCGTCAGGTTCTGGAAAACGGCGATGAAGAACATGGTACCTCCGTGCATTTCGTTACCGACGAACTGGATGGTGGCCCGGTGATCCTGCAGGCGAAAGTGCCGGTCTTTGAAGGCGATAACGAAGAAGACGTGACCGAACGCGTACAGGTCCAGGAACATGCCATTTATCCGCTGGTGGTAAGCTGGTTTGTCGACGGGCGTCTGGAGATGCGCGACGGCGCGGCCTGGCTCGACGGCGTGAAGTTACCCCCGCAGGGTTATGCGGCCGAAGAGTAGTGTGTTATGTCGGGTGGCGCTACGCCTACCCGACTTACAAATTGCATTACCCGATATTCCCTTCTCCAACCCTCTAAAATCCCCAACAAAAAAAATAACTGTCATACTTTTCTGGCACTGTTGGACATATCGTGGAAATGCTCGCCATAATAAGGACGAGACGGATTTACCACGTCCTGTGATTGAACTGGAGTGTGAGCTGTAATGGGTCAGGAAAAGTTATATATCGAGAAAGAGCTAAGCTGGTTAGCATTCAACGAACGTGTACTCCAGGAAGCGGCTGACAAAAGTAACCCGCTGATCGAGCGCATGCGTTTTTTGGGTATTTACTCCAACAACCTGGATGAGTTCTACAAGGTTCGTTTTGCCGAGCTGAAACGGCGAATCATCATCAGCGAAGAACAGGGCCTAAACTCTCACTCGCGCCATCTGCTGGGCAAAATCCAGTCCCGCGTGTTGAAAGCCGATCAGGAATTTGATGGCCTGTATAACGAACTGCTGCTGGAAATGGCACGCAATCAAATCTTCCTGATTAACGAACGGCAGCTTTCCGTTAACCAACAAAACTGGCTGCGCCATTACTTCAAACAGTATCTGCGCCAGCACATTACCCCGATTCTGATCAACCGCGAAACCGACCTGGTACAGTTCCTGAAAGATGACTACACCTACCTGGCGGTGGAAATTATCCGCGGCGAATCGATCCGCTACGCGCTGCTTGAGATCCCGTCCGATAAGGTACCGCGCTTTGTGAACCTGCCGCCGGAAACCCCGCGCAGACGCAAGCCGATGATCCTGCTTGATAACATTCTGCGTTACTGTCTGGACGACATCTTCAAAGGCTTCTTCGATTACGATGCGTTAAACGCCTATTCCATGAAGATGACCCGTGACGCCGAATATGACCTGGTGCACGAGATGGAAGCCAGCCTGATGGAGCTGATGTCTTCCAGCCTGAAACAGCGTTTGACGGCCGAGCCGGTGCGCTTCGTTTATCAGCGTGACATGCCAGACGCTATGGTTGAAATGCTGCGCGAAAAACTGACGATTTCCCGCTATGACTCCATTGTACCGGGCGGTCGCTACCACAACTTTAAAGACTTTATTGGCTTCCCGAACGTCGGCAAAGCCAATCTGGTCAACAAACCACTGCCGCGGTTACGTCATATCTGGTTCGATAAATTCCGCAACGGATTCGATGCCATCCGTGAACGCGATGTCCTGCTCTACTATCCGTATCACACGTTTGAACACGTGCTGGAACTGCTGCGCCAGGCCTCTTTCGACCCGAACGTGCTGGCTATCAAGATCAACATCTACCGCGTGGCCAAAGATTCACGCATCATCGATGCAATGATCCATGCCGCGCACAACGGTAAGAAAGTGACCGTGGTCGTTGAGTTGCAGGCCCGTTTCGACGAAGAAGCCAACATTCACTGGGCTCGTCGTCTGACGGAAGCAGGTGTTCACGTTATTTTCTCTGCTCCAGGCCTGAAAATTCACGCCAAGCTGTTCCTGATCTCCCGTAAAGAGGGTGACGACGTGGTGCGTTATGCTCACATCGGTACCGGGAACTTCAACGAGAAAACCGCACGAATTTATACAGACTACTCGCTGCTGACCGCTGATGCCCGCATCACAAACGAGGTACGCAGAGTATTTAACTTTATTGAGAACCCATACCGCCCGGTGAATTTCGATTATCTGCTAGTGTCACCGCAGAACTCGCGCCGTCTGCTGTACGATATGATCGATAAAGAGATCGCTAATGCTCAGAAAGGGTTGTCATCCGGCATCACGCTGAAGCTCAACAATCTGGTCGACAAAGGTCTGGTTGACCGCCTGTACGCGGCGTCCAGTTCCGGTGTGCCGGTAAACCTGCTGATCCGCGGCATGTGCTCCCTGATCCCTGAACTGGAAGGCATCAGCGACAATATTCGCGTCATCAGCATTGTTGACCGTTACCTGGAACACGATCGAGTCTATATTTTTGATAATGCGGGTGACAAACAGGTTTACCTCTCTTCTGCAGACTGGATGACACGCAATATTGACTATCGAATTGAAGTCGCGGCACCGCTGCTGGATCCGCGACTGAAGCAGCAGATCCTCGATATCATCGAGATTCTGTTCAGCGATACGGTGAAAGCACGCTATATCGACAAAGAACTCAGTAACCGCTATGTACCGCGCGGCAACCGCCGTAAAGTGCGGTCACAACTGGCGATTTACGACTATATCAAATCACTCGAGCAACCCGATTAACCTATGCCGATAAATGATAAGACCCCACGCCCGCAGGAATTTGCCGCGGTCGATCTTGGTTCTAACAGTTTCCACATGGTCATCGCCCGTGAGGTGGATGGCGCGTTGCAGATCATCGGTCGTCTGAAGCAGCGTGTACACCTGGCGGACGGTCTTGATGAACGCAGTATGCTTAGCGAAGAGGCAATGGAGCGCGGCTTGAACTGCCTGTCGCTGTTTGCTGAACGCCTGCAGGGCTTCTCGCCTTCCAGCGTGTGCATCGTGGGTACTCACACGCTGCGCCAGGCACTGAACGCGCCTGAATTTCTCAAACGGGCCGAAAAAGTGATCCCCTACCCGATTGAGATCATCTCCGGGAACGAGGAAGCGCGTCTGATTTTCATGGGGGTTGAGCACACCCAGCCGGAAAAAGGGCGCAAGCTGGTGATCGACATTGGCGGCGGTTCAACTGAGCTGGTGATCGGCGAAGACTTTGAGCCACGTCTGGTGGAAAGCCGTCGCATGGGCTGCGTCAGCTTCGCGCAGATGTATTTCCCGGGTGGCACCATCACCCGTGAAAACTTCCAGCGGGCGCGTATGGCAGCCATCCAGAAACTGGAAAACCTGGCCTGGCAGTACCGTATTCAGGGCTGGAATGTGGCGCTGGGCGCATCGGGTACTATCAAAGCGGCCCATGAAGTGCTGCTGGCGATGGGCGAGAAAGACGGGTTTATCACGCCTGAACGCCTGACATTGCTGACGGAAGAAGTACTGAAGCATAAAAGTTTTGATGCCTTAAGCCTACCGGGTCTTTCCGATGAGCGTAAAGCGGTGTTTGTGCCGGGTCTGGCTATCCTCTGCGGTGTGTTTGATGCGCTGGCCATCAAGGAACTGCGTCTTTCTGACGGCGCCCTGCGTGAAGGTGTGCTGTATGAGATGGAAGGCCGTTTCCGCCATCAGGATATTCGCAGCCGCACTGCACAAAGCCTGGCAAACCAGTACAACATCGATCGTGAGCAGGCAAAGCGTGTGCTGGAAACGACCGTTCAGATGTACGACCAATGGCAGGAACAGAACCCTAAGCTGGCGCATCCACAGCTTGCCGCCCTGCTGAAATGGGCAGCCATGTTACATGAAGTGGGGTTGAACATTAACCACAGCGGGATGCATCGCCACTCGGCGTATATTCTGCAAAACAGTGATCTGCCAGGCTTCAACCAGGAGCAGCAGACCATGATGGCCACACTGGTTCGTTATCACCGCAAAGCCATCAAGCTTGACGACCTGCCCCGCTTCACACTGTTTAAGAAAAAGCAGTTCCTGCCGCTTATTCAGCTCCTGCGTCTGGGCGTGCTGCTTAATAATCAGCGTCAGGCCACCACCACACCGCCAACACTGAAGCTGAAAACCGACGACCACCACTGGACGCTGAGCTTCCCGCACGACTGGTTTAGCCAGAACGCGCTGGTCCTTCTGGACCTGGAAAAAGAGCAGCAGTACTGGGAAGCCGTCACCGGCTGGCTACTCAAAATTGAAGAAGAGAGTGCCGACGTCGCAGCGTAACGGCTCAGGCGTCCGCGGGGGACGCCTCTGCCTCCAGCAGTGACTCAAGCGGTGCCGGTCTGCCAATCAGGTATCCCTGCACATAATCAATACCTAGCGCGTGAACCGCGCTACGTATCTCTTCGGTCTCGACATACTCTGCCACCACCAGCATTTTCTTCATTCGCGCCAGATGGCAGATAGACGCCACAATCTGATAATCCAGACTGTTATTAACGATGTTTCGCACAAAACTGCCATCAATTTTGAGAATATCAGCGTCCACGCTTTTCAGCCGGGCATAGCTTGCATAACCGGTACCGAAATCATCAATGGCAATGCATACCCCCATCTTCTGCAACTGTCCGAGGATCTGTTGCGCCTGCTCTGCACTGCCAAACGTACTGCACTCCGTCACCTCGAAGATCAGTTGCCACGGCTCAATGGTGTATTTCGTCAGCAAACGACTCACCTCAAGCGGGAACTGCACTCTGCAAACGGTTGAAGGGGCCAGATTAATGGCAAAACGCTGACCAGGCAGCTTTTCGCGATGTGCTGCCAGGAAGCGTAGCGTATGGTCCAGCACCCATAAATCTACCCGCGACGACAGACCAAACTCCTGTGCAACAGGCAGGAAGTGTTCAGGAGAGATCAATACCCCGTTTGCATCCTGCATCCGTAACAAGACTTCATGGTAGCGATCGCCCCGCTGGCCACAAACAGGCTGGACTAACAGCGTAAATTCATTGTTATCGAGAGCCCTTTGCAGACGGCTCATCATCGCGACTTTATCCCTCAGACTGCGCTGCAAATGGACAGCACCACGCTGCTGAAGATTTTCCGGATGGTTGGAAGAGAGCGATAAATCCGCAACTACCCCCAGCTCACCCAGGACCAGATAGAGATGGTTCACCGGTGACCGCACATAGCAGTAGCTCACACCCACCTGAGGCTGTAGCGGCATACCATCCCAGACAAAGCGGAACTGTTTGATATGCTCATCCAGGGTTTCAATCCGCTGCTGGTGGGATTCCGCGTTGAGTCGAATCGCCAGGTCGCACCCGGTCAGGTGGTAGACCTTCTCATTGGACTGAAGTTTGTCATTAATCCATTGCGCCAGTTGCTGTTTGTACAAAATGCGCAACAACACGCCGTAATTTCGCCCCAAAATTTCCAGTTCAGGAATACGCAGCAAACAAAGCGCCGACCAGGGGTTTTTAGCCAGATCGTTTAATAACGACCGCAGGTTAGGCATATGTACGACAGGGTCGAGTAGCGCCAGTCTGCGGGAGCGTTGATTCACGGTACGCTGATGCGTCGCCAGCATCGACATGTAAATCACCACAAACGAAAAGACCAGATAGCTGGAAGAGGTGATCGCCAGTTGAATGTCATAACCCTGATGCAACGGGATATAGCGGTAAAAATAGTGAATGGACACCAGCAAGACTGGCGTCCAGATCAGTGACACCAGCTTATAGCCAAAGCGCATTGCGGCCCAGAGCATCACCGGCATCAATAACGACAGAGTGTAGTTAGTGGAAAAAATTGAGCTGTTTTCATTCATGGGGAGCAACAGCAGTGAAAGTAGCCCGCCAAGGGCAAATGCCCAAATCAAAAACTCAGCGACCGTCACCTTTTTCTCTATCTGCATACGGATCTGCGAGATGAGGTTTTTGATGTAACGCGGATGGCGAATCAGACGGATCAGCAGATAGCTCAACGGTACCCCCGTCAGCCCACTGACCAGCAGTGTCTGATAGTTAATGAGCGTACGAATATTAAGGGGGGATAATCCCGCAAGGCTCTGACGACTCTCATACACACCCAGATAAACCGCAAACTGAAACAGTACCAGAAATAGCGTCGCGGGGCAGAAAACCTGCCAGAAAATGCGCTGCGCCATCAGCCGGGTGTCCCCGTACGCCGTCATATTGCGTCCGGGAGCAAACACCCGGTATCCCCCCCAACTGAGCACTATCGGGACGATAAAATGAAGCATACCGGCGACGGTTTCAAACAGTCCCACCGATGGGTAATAGCGGATAAACAGCGACAACGCGATCCCGGGAAGCGCTTCCAGGCCAAAGAACATCATCAGCGAAAGCAAAAATGAGAGGGGTAAATAATAGAGCGCCACAATACCTTCGCCCAGTTTCGTGAACGTATTCGCGACGCTCAGCACGGGAAGTAAAACCACAGGTAAAATAAGCGGCAATGCCCACCAGCGGTCTTCATTGTTCTTCAGAAAAGCAATAATGTTCATAGATGCCCGGTTAAACCCCTTTCTCTCCAGAGGGAAAATAAAGACAGGCATCCGACCTGACGTGCGAGCCGCCCGGCAACGTGGAGGGCGAACAGTGTGGAGGGAGGATTTTAAATATCAGGACAGGGAATCTGTTGACTTAAATCAAACTACTTTACGCAAACAACCTTTTCTGCCGATTTTTTTGCAATAACTTTCTTCACATTATCAATATGGTAAATGTAATTATTCACTCTAATAACATTAATTAATGTAACTATTGACGGTTATTTACACATTGCAGAATTGACCCCCTCTTCCCGCTGTGCCTTAATATCCCTATCGCCCAAAAGGGCATGTCCAGGAAAAACACAGTGAGTCAGGCCACGCGTATGCGCAAACGACATCGATTTAACACCCGAATGACCCGCATCATACTGCTCATCAGCTTCCTGTTTTTCTTTGGCCGCTTCGTTTATTCCTCTATTGGTGCCTGGTATCACCATCAGGACAAGGTCCAGTCGCAGCAATCCAGCCTGACCGTCGACATGACTGACCGCTGACCCGCCGGATGGTTTTGCACTCTTTGAATAATGCTTGCAATCCCTTTGCTGAGGATCTTATCCTGCAGCCCGGCAAACTGTATCGCACTGTATCCAGAGCGCCGCGCTGACAAACGGGTACAAAACGCCGTCTCCGGCAAATATCCCTGATACATAAAAATGGTTTTCTTTCCCTGTCGTCATTCAGAACCGATGAGGAGAGACACCGATGATTCGTCGATACACACTTTTCCCCCTACTCGCCCTGGCATCCGTCGCATATGTCCAGGCCGCCCCTCTGGACAACCTCAGCGCAGCTGACGTTAACGGTCCCGCCGCCGTTGCGCCGCTGGAACACCCGCAACTGCCCGCAAAACTGATCGTCGATCCACCCCTTGCTGGTCCGCTGAGCAAAGGCGCGGTGTTTATTCAGTATCGGGCCGAAAACCTGCGCATTGAACCGGTATTTGGGCCCGACGCGCTGAAAGTCACTCCGCGTATCGGCCATATTCATGTTGTGGTGGATGACGCCCCCTGGCACTGGGCGGACACCAGCGGTGAACCGGTGATTCTGGTGGGACTGCCCGCTGGAAAACACAAGGTGACCATTATTCTGGCCGATCCAACGCATAAGCCTCTTGACCATAAAACCCTTGAATTCACCGTGCCAGCGCATGCGCCGGTCCACCATTTCTGAGGAGCCTGCAGATGAAAGCATTATCGTTACTGACAGCGGGTTTGCTGGCGATTTCGGCCAGTGCTTTGGCGGAGAGTAAAACCAGTGTGGTGCTGGTGCATGGCGCGTTTGCCGACGGCAGCAGCTGGAATAAGGTGATAACTCTTTTGCAAAAACAACACACCGAGGTTATAGCTGTCCAGTTGCCGCTCACATCGCTAAAAGATGACGTAGCGGCCACGCAGCGAGCTATCGCCCGCGCACACGGGAATGTAGTGCTGGTGGGCCACTCCTGGGGAGGTACCGTGATTAGCGAAGCAGGTAACGATGCGCGGGTAAAATCGCTGGTGTATGTGGCGGCGTTCGCGCCGGAGTCCGGTCAGTCAACGGCAGAGCTGGCAGATACCTACCCCGCTCCGCCGGGCAGTAAGGGCATTGCCAAAACGACGGACGGTTATTTATACCTGCCGACAGAAGCGGTCAGGAAGGACTTCGCACCGGATGTGAAACCAGGAGAACAAAACGCTATCGCAGCCACGCAGGGGCCAATCAAGGCTGATGCGTTTGGGGAAAAGATAACCCACGCGGCGTGGCATGAAAAACCCAGTTGGTTTGTAGTCAGCAAAAATGACCGGATGATCAACCCCGATCTGGAACGTGCGATGGCGAAGACGATCCACGCGAAAACCACCGAGGTGGCGGCAAGCCACGTGTCGATGGTCAGCCAGCCGGATGCTATTGCCCGGACGATTGAGCAGGCGAGGCAGATGCACTGAGAAAAATTCGCCCGGTGGCGCTACGCTTGCACGGGCCTACGATTTCGTAGGTTGGGTAAGCGCAGCGCCACCCGACAAGAAAGGCCGTCTCAGTCCCCCCTCTCTGCAGGATAATCGCGATTAATCCACGCGTGATCCTCTTCCCAGGTGAACATCCATTTGCGCACCGGGCCGGCCATCACGTTGAGGTAATAGCTGTCATACCCGGCCATCGTCGCCACCGGGTGATAGCCCTTCGGCACCATCACCACGTCACGGTTATAGACCGCCATACACTCATCCAGCGTTTTGTCGTCGGTGTAAACACGCTGCATGCAGAATCCCTGTTCCGGGTTGAGACGATGGTAATAAGTCTCTTCCAGATAAGTCTCCTGCGGCGGGTTATCCGTGTCGTGCTTATGGCTCGGGTACGAGCTGGTACAGCCTTCGTTGGTCCAGACCTCCACCACCAGCAGGCTGTCGGCGGGTTTGTCTTCCGGCAGGATGTTATGCACGTAGCGCTGGTTGTGGCCTTTGCCGCGCGCTTCGCCGTCGATATCCTGGGGGGCAATCAGCCGCGTCGGATGCGTCCCTTTGCCCGGAGCGGCGCAGACCGCCAGCTCGACTTTCGTTAGCGCCTTCACCTGCACCGTCTCCTGGGAGGTGACGTAAACCGCCCAGGGTTTGATGCGCTCGAACGGGCTCATCCGCTCGCCGATGTCAGTAAACTGTGCAGAAGGCGTGCTGATGGAAGCGCGCCCGGCCACCAGCACCAGACAGAGCTCTTCACTGACAGCGGGCAGCGTCAGCTGCTGCCCTTCCTGAAGTTCATAGGCCTCAAAGCCAACATATCCCCATCCGGCGCTTTCCGGCGTGACAGACTGAGTCCGCCCCTCAGCGTTCGGCTGTTGCCAGCGTGATAACAGACGTGACATGTCACCTCCTCAGATAAGCCCGGCGTCGCGCGCCAGGCGGCTCAGATTGTTATATCCCAGACGGGCGTAGGTCAGCGGATGGGCGATCGCCGGGTCCTGTTCTGCCTCCACCACCAGCCAACCGTGATAATCCTGCGTTTTCAGCAGTTGCATGATCGGCGGGTAGTTCACGCAACCGTCACCCGGTACGGTAAACACGCCGCTCAGCACCGCATCGAGGAAGCTGGTTTTACGGTTTTTGACGTCCGCCAGCACGTCGGCACGCACATCTTTGCAGTGAACATGGTTGATGCGCGATGCCCATCGCTGCGCCACCGCCAGCGGATCGGCCCCGGCAAAGGTCAGGTGGCCAGTATCCAGCAGTAAACCCACTTCCTCACCCGTGTGGAGCATCAGGTTGTCCACGTCTTCAGCGGACTCAATCACCGTGCCCATATGATGGTGATAGGCAATCTGTACCCCCTGTTGCTGCGTATAGCGGGCGAACGCGGTGAGCTTCTCACCATACTCTTTCCAGCGTTCCTGCGGGAAACGTGGGCGCAGGTGAACCGGCGTCTGCTGCTCACCGTGAATGCAGCCACTCACTTCCGCAAAAACCAGTACTTTTGCACCCAGCTCTCGCAGCAGTGTCAGATGTGACTGCACAGCAGCAATCTCGTCCTCTACACTACGTTCCAGCAGGCGACCGGAATACCAGCCGGAGACCAGCTGCAGGTCATGGCTCTGCAAAATGGGGCCGAGCAGGCGCGCTTCGCGCGGGAATTTATTGCCAAGTTCAAAACCCGCGAATCCGGCCAACTTCCCTTCGCTCAGGCAGGTTTCCAGAGATGTCTCTGCGCCCAGTGAAGGCAGATCATCATTAGTCCACGTCAGCGGGTTGATGCCCAGTTGTACACTCATTGTCGTCTCCATTATGCGTGTCCGCGCTCGCGCCACCAGGCGATAAGCTGCAGGTAGTTGTCCCGGATGCGCGCCACCAGTTGCGCATCGTCAATATCGTGTTTCAGCCATGCGCGGGAAGCATCGCCAAACAGCGTACGTCCTACGGCGAAGCCTTTTACCAGCGCCTGTCCCGATGCGGCTTTGAAGTCGGCACGCAGTTGCTCTGCCGGAGCATCCAGGCCGAGGATCACCACGCCACGACAGTGCGGGTCCCGGCGCTCAATAATCTCGCTCAGCGCCGTCCAGCCGTCGGCGGAGAGCGGCGGCAGCTTCCACCAGTCGGGGTAAATGCCGAGGTTGTAGAAGCGGGAAATGGCGCGCAGATAAAGCTCGTCACTGCGCGGCATGCTGGCGGGCAATATCACCTCCAGCAGCAGTTCATGTCCGGACTGGCAGCAGGCGTGGTACACCTCAGCGATTTTCTGCTCCTGCTCCAGACGCAGGCCGTGGGCATCTTCCGGATGGAAAAAGACCAGGCACTTCACCACGTGCTCCTGCGGCCAGCTGATAAGCTGGGTGCCAATGTTACCGTGCTCCATCTCCAGCGGACGCGAACCCGGTAGCTCAATGGGACGACCGATCCACCACCCTTCCCCGGTAATGGCGTTCAGCGCATCCTGACCAAACGTGCCATCGCACAGCAGACCGGCTTTCCCCTCCAGCCCGGCAGAGCTTGCCGCCTCGCGGCTGGCTTGCAGGATCAGCTGTTTCAGCGCCGGAATGCGCTTAAGCGACGCGCCGCACTGCAGCGCCATATCTTCCAGCTGGCTGCGGTGATCGAACGCCATCACGCACAGCTCCGGCCATTCGCGGCGGCGGGTGGTCACCCGGTGCAGATGGTTAAGACGCGGGTCAAGATCCGGGCGCGGAACGAGCGCGGCGCGGGAGAGGTAATCATCCAGCTCGATTTTGCTCGGCATAGCGGGCGCACAGCCGTGACGAGACACCACCAGCGCGCCGCAGGCGTTGGCGTAGCGGCACGCCTGCTCCCAGCCCTCGTCGTTCAGGTAACCGCGCAGCAGGCCGGACATAAACGCATCCCCCGCGCCAAGGACGTTAAGTACCTCCACACGCACACCGGTCACCGTCAGACCGTCGTCCAGACGAGGTGGAATGGCATCGGTATACACCGAGCAGCCCAGCGCGCCGCGCTTACAAACCAGTGTCGCCTTGCTGACGTGGCGCACCTGCGCCAGCGCCTGCAACGTATCGGTGCTGCCCCCCGCAATATGAAACTCCTCTTCGGTGCCGACAATAACGTCGAAGAGGTTCAGCACTTCCTGCAGCTCGCGGGTCACCTTATCAGCAGCGATAAAGCGCGTTTCGCCGTCGCCTAAAGAGGTTAGCCCCCACAGCACCGGACGGTAGTCGATGTCCAGCACCGTGCGCACGCCGTGACGGCGGGCGTAATTCAGCGCCGTCAGCACCGCCTCACGGGTCTGCGGGTGAGAGAGGTGAGTCCCGGTGATGGCAAGACACCGTGCGGAGGCAATGTAGCTTTCGTCCACATCGCTGGCGGTAATCGCCATATCCGCGCAGTTATCGCGATAAAAAATCAGAGGAAAGGTGTCCCGGTCTTTAATGCCGAGTAGCACCAGCGCCGTGAGGCGTTCTTTATCGGTGATCAGATGGCTGGTATCACAGCCCACCTGGTTTAACTCTTCCCGCAGGAAGCGCCCCATATGTTCATCGCCAACGCGCGCCAGCATTGACGAGCGTAAGCCCTGACGCGCGGTGCCGTACGCCACGTTGCCGGACGAGCCGCCGAGATATTTGGCGAAGCTCGACACATCCTCCAGACGGGCACCAATCTGCTGGCTGTAGAGGTCTACCGCCACGCGGCCCATGCATATCACATCAAACTGCTTTTCCACGTTGAACCCTCTTCAGACAATGTCATTCACGTTCAGCCAGCGGCCTTGCTGGTGTGAGAGTGCGATGGCGTCCAGCACGCGCGAGACCTTCCAGCCCTCTTCGAAGTCCGGCCACATCGGTGCGTCGGTGGCGATGCCGTCTACCAGGTCACGCACTTCCACCGTTTTTTGATCGTTAAAGCCGATACCATGACCTGCACCCATGCAAAACGCGCCGTAGTCCGGGTGTGTCGGGCCGACCAGCAATGTACGGAACCCCTGACGGTTCACCGGATCGTCATGCAGATAGAGCTTCAGCTCCGCCATTCGCTCCTGGGTGAAACTGATGGCGCCTTTAGTCCCGGTGATCACATACGACAGCCCCATCTTGCGGCCGCAGGCAACGCGGGAAGTTTCAATGACGCCCTGCGCCCCACCCGCGAATCGCACCATCGCGTGGGCCTGATCTTCATTTTCCACGGCGACCATTTCCGACGATCCGGCCTTCGCCGGACGTGCCGGCACCACAATTTTCAGATCACCACAGACCTGCTCAATCTCCCCCACCAGGTACTGGGCCATATTGACGATATGCGCCGCCAGGTCACCCAGAGCGCCCAGTCCGGCGGTCTCTTTAAAACAGTGCCAGTGAATGGGGGAAAGCGGGTCGGCCATATAATCTTCGTTGTGGGTGCCGTAGAAGTGGATCACCTCACCAATTTCGCCGCGCGCAATAATCTCTTTCGCCAGCTGCGCCGTCGGGTTTTTCATGTAGTTGAAACCCACCAGGGTTTTCACCCCTGCCCGCTTCGAGGCGTCGACCATCTCACGCGCGTCGTGGGCATTCAGCGCCAGCGGCTTCTCCGAGTAAACATGTTTGCCGTGACGGATCGCCTCCAGCGCCATCTCTTTATGCAGATGGTTGGGGGAGCAAATATCCACCACATCAATGGCCGGGTCGGCCACCAGCGCCCGCCAGTCCCCGGTTGAGCGATTGAAGCCAAACGCCTGCGCGCGTTCTGCCGCCAGCGTCGGGTTCACCTCAGCCACCATCTCGCGCACCAGTTTGCCACGCAGGTTGAACACCGTCGGGGCCTGGGCATAGGCAATGGCATGCGCCTTGCCGATATACCCGGTGCCAATCAATCCAATACGAACCTCTTTCATCGTGATCCTCACAGTGCGCCGCGACGGCTCTTGGCATAGGTGTCGAATGCCACCGCCAGAACGATAATTAACCCGGTGATAATTTGCTGGTAGTAGGCCGAGACGTTCATCAGTACCAGGCCATTAATCAGAATACCCATGATGATGGAGCCGATAATGGTGCCGCCGATGCGTCCATAGCCCCCCATCAACGACGTGCCGCCAATGACCACCGAGGCAATAACACGCAGCTCAAAGGAGATCCCGGCCACCGCCTCAGCGCTCCCCAGACGGGCGCTCAGGATGAAACCCGCCAGTCCCGCCAGACAGCCAATCAGCACGTAGACGCTGACCAGCACGCGCTTCACGTTCACCCCCGCCAGGCGTGCCGCCTCCGGGTTGCCACCGATGGCGTAGACAAAGCGCCCCCAGCGGGTTTTATGCAGCGCCAGATAACCACCGATGGCGACAATGGCGAAGATCCAGATCGGAATGGAGATACCGAGCAACTCCCCACGCCCCCACCAGCGATAACCCTGATCGAAACCGGCTATCGGTGCGCCGTCGTTAATCACCAGTGTCAGGCCGCGCCAGATGGTCATCCCACCGAGAGTGACGATGAACGGCGGCAGGCGCAGGCGGGTGACGCCCAGACCGTGCAGGAAGCCAATCGCCGTGCCCATCGCCAGACAAATCCCCAGCCCAATCAGCCAGCTCATACCGCCCCAGGCGTTCGGGTCGACGGTGGTGAAGTTGTCGCCTTTGATCACGTACGCCGCGGTCATGGCGCACACCGCCAGAATAGAGCCCACAGAGAGGTCGATCCCGGCAGTCAGAATGACAAAGGTCATCCCCACGGCCATGATCCCGTAGATGGAGACTTCGGTCAGGATGTTGAAAATATTGCGTTCAGAGAAAAAATTGCTGTTCTGCGACTGGAAGAAGATCAGCAGCAGGATCATGAAAATCAGTACCCCGAAGCGCTCGAAGAAGGCGATGGGATCGATGCGTCCGGCGCGTTTGACCGGGGCCTGCGTTTTAGAAATCATCTGCGTCATGAGAAACTCCGTTATGCCGCGTTCAGGGCGTTGTGGTTGATGGCCATCATCGTCATCAGCCGTTCTTCGTTAGCGTCGTCACCGTGGATCTCGCCAGTTACCCGGCCTTCACTGAGGGTGATGATCCGGTCAGACACCGCCATCACTTCAGGCAGATCGGAGGAGATCACAATCACCGCCACGCCCTTTTTCGCCATATCAAACAGCACCTGGTGCACTTCCGATTTGGTCCCCACGTCGATGCCACGTGTCGGCTCATCGACAATCAGCACCCGCGGGTTGAGCGCCATGCAGCGTGCGAGGATCACTTTCTGCTGGTTGCCGCCTGAGAGCTTGCGCACCTCCTGCGCGCTGTTGACCATTTTGATCTGCAGCGCCTGGCGGTAGGACTCAATCAGGTCGTCCTCTTTGCGGGTATTCACGAACCAGCGCCACTGCAGCAACGAGGAGAGGCAGGAGAGCGACAGGTTGTCGCGAATCGACAGCCCCAGCACCGCCCCCTCTTTTTTACGGTCTTCCGGAACCAGCGCCACCCCCTGATCGAGGGCATACAGCGGGTCGCGTGGCTGGTACGGCACGCCGTCCAGCTCAAAGCTCCCCGAGGTAAAGGCGTCAGCGCCAAACAAGCAGCGCGCCACCTCGGTACGACCAGCTCCCACCAGCCCGGCAATCCCTAAGACTTCCCCGGCGTGGACGTGGAAACTGATGTCATGCAGAGCGATGCCATGCGGATCCAGCGGCGGCTTTTCCCGGCTTAACCCCTTCACCGACAAACGGACAGGTTTGTCTTCATGGTGGGTTTCGCTGGCAGGGCGGCGGTTAAAGGCCACATCACGCCCTACCATCAGGCGGATCAACTGCTCTACGTTGGTCTCCGCTACCGCGCCGGTGCCGGTGAAACGGCCATCCTGGAAAACGGTGAAACGATCGCAAAGCTGGAAAACTTCATGCAGGCGGTGAGTGACATAAATAATGCTCACGCCACGGTTTTTAAGCTCCCGCACCACGCGGTGCAGGCTTTCCACCTCGCTGTCACTCAGGGCGGCGGAGGGTTCATCCATGATGATCAGCCTGGCATTGAGGGTCAGCGCCCGGGCGATCTCCACCATCTGCTGCTGGGCCACGCTCAGACGGGCGACGGGCGTGGTCGGTGCGACATTCAGTTGCAGATAATCGAGAATCACCTGCGCTTCCTGATTGACCGCTTTTTCGTCGACGATCAGGTTACGTTTGCGCGGTTCGCGTCCGAGAAACATGTTTTCCGCGACGGTCATGTTGGGCAGCAGGTTGAATTCCTGATAGATGGTGATAATGCCCTTGTTCTGCCGTTCTACCGGGGAGTCGTCCACCGGCAACGTTTCGCCGTTGAACCAGATATCCCCACGCGTTTGCGGCTGTGCGCCCGCGAGTGCCTTCAACAGCGTGGATTTCCCGGCGCCGTTCTCGCCCAGCAAAGCGTGAATTTCACCCGTGCCGACGGTGAGCTGAGCGCTGCTCAGCGCCCATACGCCGGAAAAGCTTTTTGCCAGGTCGGTTACTTTCAGTAAGGGTTGCGACATCAGCCTGCTCCTTATTTATGGGGAGCCGCCCGTACGGCGGCTCCGGACAAATCAGTTACCGGCCTCAGCAATACGCTCAGCCTGTTGCAGGTTCTCTTTGGTGATCAGCGTCGGCGGATAGTCCGCCCCGGTGATGGCTTTTTTCTCACGCACGTTAGCCACCAGCTGGCTCATCGCCGTGGTCACCGCAAATCCCGGACGCTGATCCGCCGTAACCGCCAGCCAGCCGTCGCGCACGCGGGCCAGTGCTTCCGGTACCGCATCAAAGCCGGTCACCAAAATTTCGCCCGGCTTCACACCCTGACTCTGCAGCGCCTCAATCGCCCCCAGCGCCATATCATCGTTGGCGGAGAGGATCACCTGCGGACGTTTTGGCAGCGACGGCAGAACGCTTTCGACAATGCGCATCCCTTCCGAACGCATCCAGTTGCCGGTCTGATCGGCGACGATCTTGTACTTATCCCCGCCCGCCTTCAGGCTGTCGCGGATCCCTTTGGTGCGTTCAATGTTGGAGGAGGAGCCCGGTTGACCGGTCAACAGAATGATCTCCGCGCCGTTGGGGAATTTGGTTTTGACGAAGTCGCCAATCGCCTGGCCGCCCTTGTAGTTGTTGGCGCCAAAGTGCGGCACTTTTTTCTGGCTATCGACGGAGCGATCAAGCGTCACAACCGGCAGCTTCGCATCCTGAATTTCATCTACCGCACTGGAGACTGCGTTCACATCGTTCGGGGAGACGATAAAGCCCTGCGCACCACGGGTGATGGCGTTTTCCAGGTCAGCCACCTGCTTCGGTGAGCTGCCCTGCCCGTCCAGTACCTGAAGTTTCACGCCCATCTCTTTTGCGGCTTTCACCGCCGTGCGCTGCATGTGAACTTCAAACGGCATGGCCAGGTTTGGTGTACTGAAAACAATTTGCTCGTTTTCGGCTATGGCGGCCCCGGATGTCATGGCGATGAGGGCGGCTAAGATCAGTTTTTTCATTATTATGTCTCTCTGTGTAGGGTTGTTGTGTTTAGAGGACGATCTCGCGCTGGCAACGCAGTGATTCCAGCGCTTTATCCGCGAGGTACAGCGCACGTTCACCATCATCGCCGCTGCAATCAGGCACCGCTTCGCCGCGCAGGACCGCAACAAAGTGTTCCCATTCCGCGGCGTAAGCGGATTTGTAGCGTTGCAGGAAGAAGTGTTCCGGCAGCGCGCTGGTGCAACCCTGTTTGCCGTAGTGCTGCACCTGGTTTTCAAGGATATTGCCCGCGCACAGCAGTCCTTCGGAACCGTGCAGTTCCAGGCGCTGGTCGTAGCCGTATGAAGAGCGGCGACTGTTGACGATGGTCGCCATCGCGCCGGAGGCATATTTCAGAACGATAAACGCGGTGTCGATATCTCCCGCTTCGCCAATCGCCGGATCCACCAGATTGCTGCCCTGGGCATACACCGACACCGGCTCTTCACCCATGATGAAGCGCGCCATATCAAAGTCGTGGATGGTCATATCGCGGAACATGCCGCCGGAAACACGCACGTACTCCGCAGGCGGTGGAGACGGATCGCGGGAGATGATCAGCAGTGATTCCGGTTTGCCGATACGCCCGGCCTGAGCGTCGGTTTTCACGCGACGGAACTGCGGGTCAAAGCGGCGGTTAAAACCGATAAACAGCGGCACGTCATACTCTTTGACCACTTTCAGGCAGTCGCGTACGCGGGCAAGATCAAGGTGTACCGGTTTTTCACAGAAGATGGCTTTGCCGTGACGGGCGGCCATTTCAATCAGATCCGCGTGGGTGTCGGTCGCGGAGGCGATCAGTACGGCATGAACGTTCGGGTCGGTCATCGCCTCATCCAGGCTCTGCTGACGCGCCTGATATTGCGTGGCGAGACGCGTGGCGAATTCCTGGTTCGGGTCAACCACAGACCAGAGCGTGGTCGCACTGTGGCTGGCGATGTTAGCTGCATGTACCTGGCCAATTCGGCCAGCGCCCAGTAAAGCAATGTTAAACATAACGGCTCCCGGTGTTGGTGAATGCTGTGAACTAACGACACTATAAATAAAACATTTATTTCATTTTTATAAATAGTGAAAATTATGTTTTTGAGTGCAGGTTAACACTTTTGAGATGTATGAGATAAATTTTGTTATCAATCTCACAACATGGAGGAAGGTTTGCCCCTTCATTACAAAGGGACGAGGGAGTAACAACCGCACCGTACCGTCCCCTCTCCCGTTGGGAGAGGGTCAGGGTAAGGGGAAAAAGAAAAATGAAATGAAAATTTCGTTACGGCAGGAAAACTCAATACTGACGGGCTTTTTTCACCTGAGCCTGTGTTTGCTCGGCGGCCTGGCGCACCGCTGATGACTCTGCCACCTGCGCGTCGCCGGTTCGCCACCATGACGCATAATCATGGGTCATGGTTTTTGGCAGCACTTTGATGTCGAGGAGCGTCGGCCCCGGGTGGGCTCGTGAGGCTTCCAGCGCCGCCAGCAGGCTATGCTCGTCATGAACTCGCCATGCACGACAGCCGTAGCTTTCCGCGTTTTGCGCAAAATCAACCTTCACCAGTGGCCCGTCAAGCCGACCCGTTTTCGGATTACGGTAACGGTTTTCCGTGCCAAAACTCCCCATTCCGTGCCCCATCTGCAGGTTGTTAATGCAGCCGAAGCTGGCGTTATCAAACAGCAGAATGGTGACCTTAATGCCCTCCTGTACGGCGGTTTGCAGCTCTGAGTGCAGCATCATGTACGAACCATCGCCTACCATGGCGTACACCGGCTGCTGAGGTTTTGCCAGCTTCGCGCCAATGGCCGCTGCGACCTCATACCCCATGCAAGAGTAACCGTACTCCAGGTGGTAACTGTCCGGCGTTTTGACCTGCCAGAGGCGTTGCAAATCCCCTGGCAGCGATCCGGCCGCCCCCACCACAATGGCGTTATCTTCAATATGCTGATTAATGAGCCCCAACACCCGCGTCTGAGTCAGATGCGTGTTGAGCGTTTCACCGTATTCCATGAGCTGCGCATCAAGGTGCCCCGCCACTTCGGGAGCGTCGTCAGGACGCCACTGGCGATCCCACAGGCGACGGCATTCGTCTTGCCAGGCGGATTTCGCCTGGGCAATCGCCTCCCCCCAGCCACTGCGATAATCTTTCAGTGCGTGGGTCAAGGCCGTCAACCCGGTTTGGGCATCGGCAATCAGCGCGGTGGCATCCAGCTTCAGGGCGTCAAACTCGGCCACGTTCAGCAACAGGAACTCAACGTCCGGGTGGGAAAAGAGCGCCTTGGAGCCGGTGGTAAAATCAGTCAGGCGCGTGCCGATGCCAATCACTAAGTCAGCCTGCGGCGCAAGCTGGTTGGCGGCCATTCCGCCCGTCACACCGACGCCCCCCAGATTAAGCGGGTGGTCACTTACCAGCGCCCCCTTTCCGGCCTGGGTTTCAGCAAACGGCAGTTTCAGCGTTTCAACAAATTCCCGTAACGCCTCATGCGCACCGGAGTAACGCACGCCGCCACCGCATACCACCAGCGGACGGCGCTTGCGGGCAATCAATGCCTGAGCCTGCGCCAGCCGCTGCGGGTCAGGCGGACGACGTTCAATGTGGTGCACCCGACGCGCAAAGAAACTCAGGGGGTAATCCCAGGCTTCCCCCTGCACATCCTGCGGTAAGCAAATGGTCACCGCCCCTGTATTTGCGGGGGCAGTAAGCGTTCGCATCGCGCTTAACATCGCGCTCATGAGCTGTTCAGGACGGTTGATGCGGTCCCAGTAGCGGGAGACCGGGCGGAAGCAGTCGTTGGTACTGATGCTGAGATCGTGATACTGCTCGATCTGCTGCAACACCGGGTCAGGCTGGCGACTGGCGTAGATATCGCCCGGCAACAGCAGGAGCGGAATACGGTTCGCCGTGGCCGTCGCGGCCGCCGTCACCATATTGGCAGCACCTGGCCCAACGGATGAGGTGACGGCAAAAATACGCTGGCGGCGATGCTGTTTGGCGAATCCCGTCGCCATATGGGCAATCCCCTGCTCGTTACAGCCCTGCATCACCTGCAGATGGCCGGGATCCTGTTCCAGCGCCTGGCCGATACCGAGCACGTTACCGTGCCCAAAGATCGTTGCTACTCCCTCCACAAAGGGCGTTTCGTTGCCATCAACACTAACGTATTGTTGATTAAGGAATCTGACCAGCGCCTGGGCCATGGTCATACGTTCGGTTTGCATAAAACCCCCTGTCAGCCCAGCGTCGGCATGGAGAACGCAGCGCCTGTCTCCTGCTGCATTTCCGGCCAGCGTGCAGTGATGGTTTTCATTCGGGTGTAGAAACGCACGCCATCGTTCCCGTGAACATTGAGCGCACCAAAGATGGAACGCTTCCAGCCACCGAAACTGTGGAATGCCATTGGCACCGGGATCGGCACGTTGACCCCCACCATGCCCGCCTGCACCTCTTCGCAGAAGCGGCGCGCGCAGCCACCGTCACGGGTGAAAATAGCCGAGCCATTACCATATTCGTGGCGGTTAATCAGATCCACCGCGCTGGCGTAATCTGCTACACGTACCACAGAAAGCACCGGGCCGAAAATTTCTTCTTTATAGATGGTCATCTCCGGGGTGACGTTATCGAACAGCGTCGGCCCAACGAAATAGCCCTGCTCGTGACCTTTTACGCTAAAGCAACGCCCGTCCACACGCAGGTTCGCCCCCTGAGCTTCGCCACTGTCGATATAGCCCAACACTTTGCTGCGGTGCGCGGCGGAGATCAACGGCCCCATCTCGTTTTCTGGCGTCTGGTCCAGACCCGGTCCGACGCGCAGCGCGGCGATCTGTTTTTCCAGCCGGGCGCAGAGGTCATCGGCGGTTTTATCGCCCACGGCCAGCACCACGGAGAGCGCCATACAGCGCTCCCCCGCCGCCCCAAAAGCCGCGCCCATGATGGCGTTCGTCGCCATATCCATGTCGGCATCTGGCATTAAAATACAGTGGTTTTTCGCGCCGCCGAGCGCCTGACAACGCTTACCGTGGGCAGACGCGGTCTGGTAAATGTATTCGGCAATCGGCGTTGAACCGACAAAACTAACGGCCTGCACGCGCGGGTCGGTCAGGAGCACATCAACGGACTCTTTATCCCCCTGCACCACGTTGAACACGCCGTCCGGCAGGCCGGCCTCTTTCAGCAATTTCGCCAGCGCGAGCACCAGAGAGGGATCTTTTTCCGACGGTTTCAGCACGAAGGTGTTACCTGTCGCCAGCGCAATCGGGAACATCCACATTGGTACCATCGCCGGGAAGTTAAACGGCGTGATCCCGGCGCAGACCCCGAGCGGCTGCATCAGCGAGTGGCTGTCGACGCCCGTGCCGACGTTCGCAGAGTGTTCACCTTTTTGCAGATGCGGGATGCCGCAGGCGAATTCCACCACTTCCAGGCCACGGGTCAGTTCGCCTACTGCGTCTGAGAAAACCTTACCGTGTTCTTCACTGATGATACGGGCCAGACGCTCCATATTCTCTTCAAGCAACGCTTTGAAGCGGAACATCACACGCGCGCGCTTGAGTGGAGCAAAACGTGCCCACGCGGGAAACGCTTGCTGTGCTGCGGCAATCGCCTGTTCGGTTTCCTGTGCCGTGCTCATCACCACCTGGCGGATTTGTTCACCAGTGGCCGGGTTGAAGATCGCCTGAACGCGCTGGCCTGAACCGGTGACACATTCGCCGTGAATAAAATTCGCTACCGTCTCCATCCTTAACCTCTCGCTGTTGATACGTGACTGTTACCTGAACGTTGTGTACTGAACACTATATATGAAACAAATATTCCATTTTAAGTTGAAATAAAATAAATGATGATTATTGTGATCAAGGATGGATTTTTATGTTAACAGCCAACATCACTGACTCAGCCTGAGCTATTAAGGGATTTCGGGCGAGGAAATGACTGAAGCTTCTGTTTCATTTTTGCTGCCAGATGGATGGCCGACATTTAAAAGACGCGGTTTTGCGTTTAGAATCATATGACTGTAATTGGGGGATAACATGACGACAGCAACCAGCCTGAACGAACTGCAGCAGCAAATCCGCGATCGCTACGATAGCCTGAGCAAGAGGCTGCAGCAGGTTTCCCGCTATGTGCTTGATAACACCAACAGCGTGGCTTTTGATACGGTTGCTGTCATTGCCGAGCGCGCCGACGTACCACCGTCGACGCTCATCCGCTTCGCCAACGCCTTTGACTTCACCGGTTTCAACGAGATGAAACAGCTGTTTCGTATGAACCTGGTGGAGGAGACCGCCAGCTACAGCGACCGCGCCCGGCTATTCCGCGAAATGGAGAGCGAGGCCGTACCTGAAACGCCCCTCGATATCCTGCAGGAATTCGCCCGCTCGAATGCGCAGGCGTTACAGCAACTGGCCGCCCGCGCCGAACCAGAAATGCTGGAGCGCGCAGTGCAGTTGTTGGCCGATGCCGACACCATCTACATCGCCGGTTTACGCCGTTCCTTCAGCGTCGCGGCCTATCTGACCTACGCCCTGAGCCATCTGGAGTGCCGTCCGATTCTGCTCGACGGGATGGGTGGCATGCTGCGCGAGCAGATCAGCCGCATTAAGGCGCGTGACATTGTGGTGTCGATCAGCTTCTCGCCGTACGCGGAAGAGACGGTGATGGTCAGCGAAACCGCCGCCAGCGTCGGCGCTCGGCAGATTGTGATTACAGATAGCCAGATCAGCCCGCTGGCGACGTTTAGCGATCTCTGCTTTGTGGTGAAAGAGGCGCAGGTGGATGCGTTCCGCTCCCAATCAGCAACGCTGTGCCTGGTGCAGTCGCTGGTGGTGGCGCTGGCGTACAGGTTGGGAAGTGGGGACAAATAGTCTGCATTGCCCTTTTGCCGGCCGGGAACGGCACAGCCGCCCCCCGGCATTTTGGTCAGTTCTTTATTTCAGTACACTCCGGATAGTCTACGGATGAGAGAGCACTCAGGCGTTGCCCCGTAATCTGCAAAACGCGCAGTAAAAGCATAATGCCGCGACGGGTATCTGGATCGTTCAGCATTGAGAACACCTGCCGAAGCGAAACATCCCCTTCCCGGTTAATTTGCTCTCCCCATGCCATGCGTAGTGCAGTTCCGCCTTCCCAGCCGACAGTCACAACATCTTCAAAAACGCCGGCCAGTTTTTCGACCATCGCGTTATCGGTCATTTCAAGCAGGTCCGCCACCAGGGCAAGCAAATCAACAAGATTATTCAGGCGATTGCCGGCCATAAGCGGAGCAAGATTTTTCAGCAATTGTTCCTGTTCGCTCATCAGAACATCCCCCTCACGACACCCCAATACAGTCCACGGTTAAAACCGTTTCGCAGCATGCCACCGAGTTTTGTCGCAGGCACCGGCGTCACATCATTGCGATAGTCATAGACCAGCGGCATCCCCGCCCAGAGCCCCATCTGCGCGACGGCCTGAACCCGGCCATCGTAATGATTACCGCTTCCGGGTGGTCTGCCATACAGTTCCGCCACAATATTGTCGACAATAATTGGGGCCTGGTTATGGCACGACCCGCCAGCTTTACTGATCGGGAGATCGACGGTATCGCCGATCACATAAACGCCTTCTAACCCGTAGACGCCCAGCGTTTGGTGATCCGTCGGCAGCCAGCCTTCTCCATTCTGAATCTCACTGAGCCCCGTATTACGCACCGCTTCTACCGCCCTGATGGGAGGCGTGGCCATCAGGATGTCGAAGTTCTGCGAATCGCCCTCGGCGGAATACGCAGTTTTGCTGTCAGGATCGACATGACTTAAGGTAAAACCGCGCTGGTGCTTTATGCCTTTGGCAGCAAAAATATCCCCCAGCGCCTCCCCAACCGGACGTTGCAGGAACAGACAGTTTCGCAGTAATTGCGCTACGGTCGGATAGGTATAAACAATCTCAACCTGATTACGTACGCCACGCTGACGCAGATAGTCGTCAACCATCAGGGTGGTTTCGATGGGGGCGATCCCACACTGGTGGGGCACATTCGGGGTTTCCGGGAAAGAGACGGTGATAAAAATTCGTCCCTTTTTAATGGTGGCAAGTTTATGTGCTAATTGCCTGGCCGCCGCGTATTGGTAAAAATGATCGCCCACTTCAGCAAGGCCAGGGATTTTTTGTGGGAAAGGTGTGCAACCTGTTGCAATAATCAGCAGGTCCCAGTCGTAGTGTTTCTTACTGGCGCTGTATAAGCGACGTTGTTTAAAATCGAAAGATTCTATTTTATCGGTAATAAATTGAATTTCCGGACTCAGTAATTGCCGCTCAGGCCGGGCCAGCTCATGGTGATGAAAGAGGTTAAACGCGACGTACATAAACGCGGGTTTGTAGTAGTGCACCGGTGATTCGGATATCAGCATCAGTTCTACCTGACCGGCGGCAATTTCGCGTCGTAATTTTCTGGCCAGCAGGTTGGCGACAATCGTCCCTCCCGTGCCGCCACCGACAATCATTATGCGGTTTTTCATTCCATTATTCGCTCATGGTAGTGAATGGGAATTCACGTAACCAGACCGCTTCACTGTTACGCTCAGCTAAAGCGTAGTAACAGAGCAATATTCCGCAATGCAATCCTTAATGAAATATTTAATTTCAGAAATAATGTCATCATTTAAAATATACGCTGCAAAATATAATTTATATCCCTATAACGTAGCCTCTGACTGTGATCTCTTTTGCATCATTATTATTCACCAAAGAGCAGCTTTGTGTACTTTTTAGAAACCGCCCCGGAGCGCTGACCATTGGCACCATAATAGCGATCTTCACGGCACAGCCGTTCCTTCACATCGCAGAAAATGCCGTTAGCAAAGGTGAATTCGGTCAGATCGACATCGCTCGATGTGAACACCTCGTTTGCAGCAGCCTTCTTGCCGAGATACTTCTCGGTCAGCTCACGGGAAATTCCCTTGTCATTGGCGCATACATATCGGTCGCAGAGCACACCTGACACTGGCGAATGGAGTTTGGCCGGGGTCCTGGCCTGAGCGGACATGGCGGACACAGCCAGCAGCGCGGCCACAGAGCATGAGAGTATTGCCTTGTTCAAGATGATAACCTCCGTTGGTTAATGAGTGTCGGATTTGTACCGGGCACGATGAAACCATCATGAGGGGCGAAAAAAACCTGGATGGTTCTGAGTTTCAACAGGAAATGCCCTGTTTAGCTGTAAGTATCCCTACAAAAAGAAGCATCAATTTTAGAAAGCCTCTGGCACTCCAGGTTCTGCTCCTGGCGCAGGGCGGACGAACTTGCTGAGCTGAAGGTCCGCAGTGAGCGAGGAGCGGACCTTATGCTAATTGACTCTCGTTAGCAGTCATCCACTCTGCAAGAGAATCGAGTGGCCCGAGTGACTTGTCAGCAGCGGTAACGTATTCACCGCCGCTGACATTCCTTTTTTAGCGATGCAGGCGTAATGTACTGGCAATAGAGGATATTGCCGCAATGGCGCAGGCAAGACCAAACACAAAAACAACAAATTGTGCGCCGGCGAGACCGGTTAAACCGTTCAACAGCGCGATGACCATCGCCACCAGCGCCGCGCCAATGGACTGCCCTGCCGTCCTGGCCGTGGATAGCACGCCGGAGGCCGTTACGGTGCGATTTGCTGAGACATTGGCAAACATCTCCTTGTTGTTTGGCGGCAGGAATAAGCCATACCCCACCCCGCAAACGGCGACGCGCCACAGGAAATCATTCACCGTCGCGGCGTGCGGCAATAGCGCCAACGCCCCTAAGCCAAGACAAAAGATAACCACCCCGACGGTAGAAATTTGCGTCGGATTAAAACGGTTTGACAGTCTTCCCGCCACCGGGGCGCAGAAGGCGACAGCCACCGGCCACGGCGTAAAAATAAACGCCGATTCAAGCACTGAATAGTGATAGCTATGTTGCAACACAAACGGTAAGCCGACCAGCGCCATTCCCTGAGCCACGAACATAGAGACGGATGAAAGCACCGCAAAGGTATATTGACGTGAGCGAAATATATCCAGCGGCAATAACGGGTGCTTTGCTCGCGTCTGGGCGATAAAAAAGAAAGCAAATAATGCCACTGACGCCACCGCGCAATAGATCAGCGTACGGCTCTCCCAACGGCCAATTTGATCCACAGCCACCACCATTAAACCTAATGCAGCTGCCGAACTCAGAGCCCCTGCCCAATCAAAGCCCTTCTCCTTTTCGTTATCCACCCCTAATGAAATCAAGGAGAAGATAATCGCAGCGCCGCCAAGCGGGATATTGATATAGAAAAGCCACGGCCAGGAAAGATACGAGATGATAAGTCCGCCCAACGCCGGACCGATAGCCGTGCCAACCGCGAAGGCCAGCGCATTCAGACCGAATATCGTTCCTAGCGCGCGGGGTGGAAAAATAACCCGATACAAGCCCAGCCCCACGCTTATCATGACCGCATAGCTTACCCCTTGCAGTATCCGCATGGTAACCAGTACGCCAAAGGTCGGCGCAAGGCTACAGCCCAGCGAAGAGAGCGTAAATAACACCATTCCCGCCGTGTAAAAACGCTTCTCACCGATTCTGGTGCCCAGCGACGCGCAAATCAGCATCGTCGCCGCGCTGGCTACCTGATAGCCGTTGGTAATCCAGATACTGGACGCCGAATCGACCTGTAACGCACTGGCAATTGTGGGCAATGCGATATTGACAATAGAGCTATCCAGCGCCGCCATAAGCACGCCAATTAATATGGCCGCGGCGGCTAAATAGCGCCTCGGCGCCTCAAAGCCTTGATCAAGAGCGGGAATTCAGATAATAAGTGCGACACTCATGGATGAATGGCGAGAGGTGGCCAACTGCTGATTGGTGGTACCCT
>NZ_JAWUEI010000028.1:0-62563 GCF_036663495.1 Enterobacter sp. 342 | reverse complement strand
TTAATCCGAGTTCTTCGTTTCATGGCAACGTCCCCCTTGATTAAGGATAGCGTTGCATCGACCCGTTGAACTCACAGCTCTTAACGGACATTCAACAGACAAAATTGTATTTTGCGTAAGGCCAAAATCCTGCTTCTTACCCAGCAGAACCCCGGCCTCCCATTACCCGCCTCAGCGCGCCGTTATATAAGGCTCCTTCACAAACTCCGCCAGCAGCCAGACCATATCATGCAGTAACCCGATGAGTTCTTTCGCCACACTCGCAGGCAACGTCCCGCCCATCACCGCCAGCGTTAACGCCACAGCATAATCTACCTGCAACGCCGTCTCCTGCCAGCAGTCCGGCACGCAGGAAACGATCTTCTCCCCCGCGATGAGCCGTTCAACCAGATGTGGGGGAAGTTCCGTATCGCAACGTTCACGCAGGCGTTTAAGCAGCGCCAGCAAGCGCTCGCAAAGAATGGAAAAGGTCACTGCATCGTCTGTTTCAACCAGCACGCTCACACATGCGGCACACGTGTCAGCCAGTTCGAAGAGATCTGCGGAATCGCGAAGCTGAAGATTGATGAGGTGATGAACAGCGCTTTCTTCAGATAGCGCATAAGAAAAGTTAGGTGTAGTAGCCATTTAGCATCCTCGTTGTGCAAAAAAATGTCATGTTATGCTAACGGGTTCCTACGCCCGGTTACGGATGTGCCGCAACGCAGGCACTTTACGACCGTGAAGACTGAATGAAAAGGGATGCCCATGAATTACATAAGGTTGCTTGCAGGTTTGCGAGGCGGCTTCCAGAAGGGCATTGCCGGGTGGCGGCTACGCCTTACCTGGCCTACAAAACCAAACACCAAACCTCCCCGCGACACGAACCGTAGGCCCGCGCAAGCGCAGCGCCGCTGGGCACAATTTGCACCGCCATAACTCCTTACGCGGACCTTTTCATTTTGAGCAACACTTCCAATAACGTCTGAGTTGCTCGGGAGGATTTGCTCGCCGCCGAACAAACCACCCCAAACTCACGGTACAGTGAAGGCGTCACGGGCACGACGCACAAACCGCGTAATTCAACCGGCAGAGCGGATTCTGGTATAAGTGCGACGCCCATGCCTTCGCGTACCAGCAGGCAGGCACTGATCCAGTCCCGGACGGTCACACGAATGTCAGACAGCCGCAAGCCTGCCTGTTCCATCAGGCTTTTTCCATTAACGGCACAACCGCCTGTAGCGAGTACAAAAGGCTGGTCTGCCAGTTCCTCAAGCGTAATGCCGCGCGCGCGTGCATAACGAGCCTGGTGGTGACTGGCCGGTAGCACCCCGACCCACGCATCTTGTCCCAGGATTGCATCCGCGCGTCCGGGAGTAGGGTTCATTACCACCCCCAGATCAACCGTATCTGCTGCAATCCACTCCTCGACTTCCCGGTCCGTCCCTTCCAGTACAACCACCTCGATTTCAGGATGCAGGCGCTTAAAGTCCCGCAGCAGTCCTGGCAAAAATGTGGATGTCACCGATGGAAAACTGGCAAGACGAATGCGTCCGCCAGTCAGCCCCCGGCTCTCATCCGCCAGTAGGCGGATGGCGTCTAGCCGCGCCAGCATACTTCTTGCCTCTTTAACAACCCGCTCGCCCAGGGCCGTCACACCGATGTGGCGTCGCTCACGCGTGAATACTGCAAATCCTAATGAGGCCTCTAACTGAGCGATCGCCTGGCTGGCACCAGATTGCGTCATGCCAACCTTTTCAGCGGCACGTGAAATATTACTGGCATCGGCCACCGCAACCAGTAAGCGCCAGTGTAAAAGATTCATCATAGGTATCAGTAGCTCAGCTAATGGCTAATTTATGAATCATTAATTTTACAGCGAGATCGGTTTTAAGCACAGTGAATGCAAACCGAATCGTCACCACTCAACAGCTTTAACGGAGAGATTATGAAACTCTATTACGCCCCGGACACCTGTTCACTCTCACCCCATATCGTGCTTCGCGAACTGGCGATTGAGTTTGAACTGATTAAAGTGGACAACAGGAGCAAGCTTACCGCTGACGGGCGCGACTTCCTGACCATTAACCCTAAAGGGTACGTCGCTGCGCTTGAACTGGATGACGGGAAAATCCTGACCGAGGGGCCAGCCATTTTGCAGTACCTCGCAGACCTCAAGCCAGAAAGTGGGCTGGCACCGCGAGCAGACAGCTGGGAGCGAGTGCGGCTTCAGGAATGGCTAAACTTTATCACCAGCGAAATACACGCTGGTTTGGCACCTCTCTTCAACAATATGTTGCCGGAAGAGGCCAAATCGATTTTTCGTGAGAAGCTGTTCAGGCGGTTCAGTTTTCTTCAGGAAACGCTCTCCACAAACGCTTATCTGAGAGGCTCGTCGTTCAGCGTGGCGGATGCCTATCTTTTCACCGTTCTGGGCTGGTGCAAATTCTTCGCCATTGAACTGAATAACTGGCCCGCGCTACTGGCGTACCGGGAAAAAATCAGTGCCCGTCCTGCTGTGCGGGCCGCATTACGTGCGGAGGAGAACGTTTAGTTCTGCCTGAATGAGGAGAAGACATACCGTCACGCCTTATCTCATTGCCTGGCGCTTTTCACTGCATCCTGCTTCCCCGGATTGCATTGCTGTTTTGTTCCGGGAAGATAAAATTTTCCCGACGAGTCCGGGTCTGTTCCGCCCGGACAACCTGCACGGCCCGGCGCTGAGGCGGTACCATCAGAACCGTTTCCGCCATCAGAGCCATTTCCTCCATCACCACCGTTACCGCCATCGGCAGCGTTTACAGCAAATGCGCTGAGTAAGAGCAAACAGGCAATAGCGCGCTTATTCATCAAAACCTCCAGTGTTTAAACCTAATACGTTCAGGAAAATATCCCCGCGTGGATCCCTTTCAAGACACGCCCCTGGAATACCTCACTCCTGGCTTTCAATATTCACTTTAACAGCATCAAGGGGACATTTACGCCTTTAACATTCCGTTATCCCGTTCTCAGACATGAAATCAATAAAACAGCGAATTCTTGGCGAAAGGCGGCGTCTGGTTGCCCACAGCGCAGAAAACTGTCCTTGCCGGACACACGAACCCGGTAAAACCTCACTTAAATCTCCCTTCTCCAGTGCTTCACTGACGACAAAATCCGGGACGTAACTGATCCCCATGCCCGCAGTGCTCATACGGATCACGGCTTCAATATTGTTGGTGGTTAAAACAGAAACCGGCGTGAAGCCACTAATCACATCCTCACCCTGCAGCTCCCAGGGCTGGAGTAATCCTGTTGAGGGAAAGCGGTAGAGAATGCACTTGTGGTTGTTTAAATCCTGCGGGGACACCGGCGAACCATGCTCCAGCAGATAAGCGGGGCTGGCACAAAGAACAAAACGGAAGCTGCCGAGCTTCTTCGAGGTGAGCCTGGAGTCCGCAATTTCACCGCTGCGTATCGCCACATCGAACCCTTCATCAATGATGTTAACCAGTCGGTCACTGAAGTCCAGATCCAGCACTATATCCGGGTAGCGGCGGGTGAAGGAAGGAAGAAGAGGAAGCAGTAATCGATAGCCCATTACCGGAAGAGAAACCCTGAGTTTACCAGAGGGCTGGGCAATTTGGCTGGTCAGCTCTGCCTCGGCGTCCTGCAGCTGTTCAAGGATCTGCTGGCAGCGAACCAGTAATACCGCACCCTCTGCCGTCAGGCTTACGCTCCGGGTGCTGCGATTGAAAAGCCTTACGCCCAGTTTTTGTTCAAGCCTGGCGACATTTTTGCCAACGGCTGACGCTGAAATACCAAGCAATCTTGCTGCCTGAACAAAGCTCAGCGTTTCCGCAGTCCTGACAAACGAGGTGAGGGATGTCAAACTATCCATTGATTATGAACTTTATATCTATTCAGTAGGTATTTTCAGTCTATTTATCTTGGTAATTGTCCGCAATAACATGGATCACGAATTTCACGCGAACCAGGGTAATCAGATGCGCTCTTTCATAACTTCATTTCTCCGGCTTGCAGGAAACCCAGCCGCTGCATCCATTTTTCTGGCGGCCATACTGCTGCCGCTCAGTTTTACCGGTGGTGTGGTGACCACCCCGGCAATCGGCCATGCATTGGGCGGTTCCGCTGCCGCACTCGCATGGCTGACGAATGGATTCATGCTGACGTTCGGTAGCTTTCTGCTGTCAGCAGGCGTAATGGCAGATGCAGCAGGTAGAAAACGTGTATTCATCCTCGGGTTATTTATCTTTGCTCTTAGCAGTTCGCTTATTTCCGTAGCCGATAATATCTCCTTAATCGGCGCGCTCAGATCATTACAGGGTATCTCAGCAGCGATGACTTTAGCGGGCGGCAGTGCTGCACTGGCTCAGCTCTATGAGGGCGTTGCTCGAACCCGGGCATTCAGCATTCTGGGGACGATGTTTGGCGCAGGATTAGCCTTCGGCCCCCTGGCGCTCGGGTTTATTACAGATGCTCTGGGCTGGCGGTGGGTGTATGCCTTGATGGCGCTGATCTCAGGAACGGTCATGCTAACGGGCACATTGTTCATTCCCGTGTCGGAAAAAAGCGCACATCGAGAGGTGGATTACGCAGGCTTAACGCTGTTTACAGCCGCACTGGTTCTGTTTACTGCCGGGATAATGCTGGTGCCTGTCTGGGGATGCTTATCCCTTCCCGGCCTGGCTCTGTTTGCTACCGCTTTACTGCTTTTCGTCGCGTTTATGGTGCGCTGCCTGAACGTCGAAAATCCTGTATTTGATTTATCTCTTGTACGCGACCCGCGTTTTGCTGGCGTCCTGTTACTGCCGGTAGCTACCTGCTATTGCTATGTTGTGCTGTTGATTATCCTCCCGCTGCATTTTATGGGTGGTGACGGCCTGAGCGAGACCCAGAGCGCGTTTTATCTCATGGCGCTGACGACACCGATGCTGATCGTTCCCTCGATCTCTGCCGCACTGACTCGATGGTTTAATCCGGGCTCTGTTTCAGCCGCAGGACTGATGTTATCCGCAGCCGGATTACTCATTCTCGGGCAGGCTTTACAGAGCACCAGCATCATTCTGCTTATGTTTTCGCTGGTACTCACTGGAGCAGGGGCCGCACTTCCCTGGGGGCTAATGGATGGCCTGGCCATTTCCTCCGTGCCTGTCGAAAAAGCCGGTATGGCAGCAGGTCTGTTTAATACCGTCCGTGTCGCGGGGGAGGGCATTGCGCTTGCAATGGTGTCAGCATTTTTAGTGGAAATGAACGCGCTCAATCTCAGAAAAAACCTCTCCGGTTATACGTCTGAGCGTATTGATAGTGCCGCTTCATGGCTGGGAAGTGGAAATACTGAACGGGCCGCCGCGCTCTTGCCGGGTCTTTCTCATCAGTTACTCAGGGAAAGTTATGATTCGGCCTATGTATGGTTATTTCGTCTTCTCGCCGTCATCACCGTGCTTTGCGCATTCATGGTCTGGCGAATGTCAGGATGGAGCCGTCCTGTTTATACCTCCTTACCTTCAGCGGTATCCCGGGCCCGACGCCCGCGTTAGCGGGCACGGTCTTGCCGCGTTGCGTATCGATTTTCGTGACGGACATGTGCTCGTCAATTCGGGGGAAATGTACGTAGTGCCAAAAGGCGTTGAGCACAAAACCTCCGCTGAGAAGACCGTAAAAGTGATGATGATAGAACCTTGCGGGGTCTTGAATACCGGGCATGAAGGCGGGGAGCGCACCGCAGAGAACGATGTCTGGATTTGACGCCTGTGGCTATGTTGCCGGGTGGCGGCGACGCCTTACCCGGCCAACAAAAACCACCAGCCAAACCCACCGGTCTCGGCCGTCACCCCTCACTCATCATCGCCAGAAACCGCTTCACCGTCCGCGAGCGTTCAAAGCGCCGCCAGCAGAGCGCGATATCGGTGTAAAGCGCCGGTGAGCTCAGTGCGTGGTAGGTAACATTCGGCGGAGAAATGGCCGCCATGGATTTCGGTACCAGCGCGAAGCCGCCGCCCGCGGAAACCATGCTCAGGGAGGATGAAAGCTGTGATGACTGCAGCGCGTGCTGCACGTCGATCCCGGCTCGTTCGCAGCAGCCGTAAACCCGGTCGTACAGGCCCGGCGCGACCTCCTGCGGGAACAGCACTACCGGCGTATCCCGGAGCTGGTCCAGCGCCAGATCGCCGCACGCCGCCAGAGAATGGTCGCGATGTAGCGCCACCACCATCGGCTCCCGGTCGAGGATTTTTAACTCGAACGCCTTGCTGCTCTCGCACGGCAGACGCACGAAGGCGATATCCAGCTCACCCTCAGCCAGCATTGTCGTCAGCGAAGACATATTGGCTTCCACCTGGTGAACCTGCACCGCCATGTTCTGCACCTGATACTGGCGAATCAGCGCGAAAATTTTGGGATGGAAAGCGTCGGAACTGGTGATGCCAATTGACAGGTTGCCGTTCAGCCCGCGCGCGATGCCACGGGCTTTCTCCAGCGCGGCGTCGCTCAGCGCCAGGATCTTGCAGGCATCCTCATAGAACGCTTCTCCCGCCTCGGTCAGCTCTACGCCTCGCGTCAGGCGTCTGAACAGCGGCGTACCTACTTCCTCTTCGAGCCGTTTGATCTGCTGACTCAGAGGAGGCTGAGAAATACCCAGCGCTTTGGCCGCTTTGGTGAAGTGTCGCTCGCGAGCAACCGCGACGAAATACCGCAGATAACGAAGTTCCATATCTAAAACGTCTCAAACCAGCATGGATTCTATATTGGAACTCTCTGCTGAATCGGGTCAACATTTATTTAACCTTTCTAAATAAAGTTGAAGAGGACGAGCATGATGATGCATTCATCTGCCTGCGACTGTGAGGCCAGTTTGTGCGAGACCCTGCGAGGGTTCTCCGCTCAGCATCCTGACAGTGTGATCTATCAGACATCGCTAATGAGCGCCCTGCTAAGCGGCGTGTACGAGGGGAACACCACCATCGCCGATCTATTGGCACACGGTGATTTTGGTCTGGGCACTTTCAACGAGCTGGACGGCGAAATGATTGCCTTCAGTAGCCAGGTGTACCAGCTGCGCGCCGACGGTAGCGCCCGCGCCGCGAAGCCAGAGCAGAAAACGCCATTTGCGGTGATGACCTGGTTCCAGCCGCAGTATCGTAAAACCTTTGATGGGCCGGTCAGTCGCCAGCAGATCCACGATGTGATCGACCAGCAAATCCCCTCCGATAACCTGTTCTGCGCGCTGCGTATCGACGGTAACTTCCGCCATGCCCATACCCGCACGGTACCACGTCAGAAGCCGCCATACCGGGCGATGACCGACGTGCTGGACGACCAGCCAGTGTTCCGCTTCAACCAGCGGAAAGGTGTACTGGTCGGGTTCCGCACGCCACAGCATATGCAAGGTATTAACGTGGCGGGCTACCACGAACATTTCATCACCGACGACCGTCAGGGCGGGGGCCATCTTCTCGACTACCAGCTGGAGAGCGGTGTGCTGACCTTTGGTGAAATTCACAAGCTGATGATTGATCTGCCCGCCGACAGCGCGTTTTTGCAGGCCAACCTGCACCCCAGCGATCTTGATGCAGCGATCCGTTCCGTCGAAAACTAACAGGAGAACTACCGTGAACAGTGAGAAACAGTCACGTCAGTGGGCGCATGGCGCCGATATGGTTGTCGGCCAGCTGGAAGCGCAGGGCGTGAAGCAGGTGTTCGGTATTCCGGGGGCGAAAATCGACAAAGTCTTTGATTCCCTGCTGGACTCCTCCATTGAGATCATTCCCGTGCGCCACGAAGCGAATGCGGCGTTTATGGCGGCGGCGGTAGGGCGTCTGACCGGTAAAGCCGGGGTAGCGCTGGTCACTTCCGGTCCGGGTTGTTCCAACCTGATCACCGGCATTGCCACCGCCAACAGCGAAGGCGACCCGGTGGTGGCGCTGGGCGGGGCGGTCAAGCGGGCGGATAAAGCCAAACTGGTGCACCAGAGCATGGACACGGTCGCCATGTTCAGCCCTGTCACCAAATACGCGGTGGAAGTCAGCTCTCCGGATGCGATTGCCGAAGTGGTATCGAATGCATTCCGTGCCGCCGAGCACGGCAGACCGGGGGGCGCGTTCGTCAGCCTGCCGCAGGATATCGTCGACCAGCCCGCGACAGGCGCGATTTTGCCTGCCAGTGGCGCGGCACGAATGGGCCCGGCACCGGAGTCAGCGGTTAACGACGTGGCAAAGCTAATAGAAAAAGCTAAAAACCCGGTCATCCTGCTGGGCCTGATGGCCAGCCAGCCCGCTAACAGTGACGCACTGCGTAAGCTGCTGGAGAAAAGCCGCATTCCGGTCACCAGCACCTATCAGGCTGCCGGGGCGGTGAACCAGGAGCACTTCACCCGCTTTGCCGGACGCGTCGGTCTGTTCAACAACCAGGCGGGTGACAGGCTGCTCCATCTGGCGGATCTGATTATCTGCATCGGCTACAGCCCGGTGGAGTACGAGCCGTCTATGTGGAACAGCGGCGACGCCACGCTGGTGCACATTGATGTGCTGCCTGCCTACGAAGAACGTAACTATGTGCCGGATCTGGAGCTGGTGGGGGACATCGCCGAAACGCTGAACCTGCTCGCTAACCGCATCGATCATAAGCTGGAGCTGAGCCAGCGGGCGTCAGAGATTCTGGTCGATCGCCAGCATCAGCGCGATCTGCTCGATCGTCGTGGCGCATCGCTCAACCAGTTTGCCCTGCACCCGCTGCGCATTGTGCGTGCCATGCAGGACATCGTAAACAACGACGTCACGCTCACCGTGGATATGGGCAGCTTCCACATCTGGATCGCCCGTTATCTCTACAGCTTCCGGGCGCGTCAGGTGATGATCTCCAACGGTCAGCAGACCATGGGCGTCGCGCTGCCGTGGGCCATTGGCGCATGGCTGGTGAACCCGGGCCGCAAAGTGGTTTCGGTCTCCGGTGACGGCGGTTTCCTGCAGTCGAGCATGGAACTGGAAACCGCTGTACGTCTTAACGCCAACGTGCTGCACATCATCTGGGTGGATAACGGCTACAACATGGTCGCCATTCAGGAAGAGAAAAAATATCAGCGTCTTTCCGGCGTGGAGTTTGGCCCGGTCGATTTCAAAGTGTATGCCGACGCCTTTGGTGCGAAAGGTTTTGCCGTGGAGAGCGCCGATGCGCTTGAACCGACGCTGCGTGCAGCAATGGATGTCGATGGCCCGGCCGTGGTGGCCATTCCCGTCGACTATAGCGATAACCCGCTGCTGATGGGCCAGCTCCATCTCAGCCAGATTTTGTGACTCAATATAAGGACAGAGAAATGCAAAAAGTTGCTCTCGTAACAGGCTCAGGCCAGGGGATTGGTAAAGCGATTGCGCTGCGCCTGGTAAAAGATGGCTTCGCCGTCGCCATTGCAGATTACAACGAGGAAACGGCGAAAGCGGTCGCCGATGAAATTACCCGTAACGGCGGTCGTGCTGTCGCCGTGAAGGTGGATGTTTCGAACCGCGATCAGGTATTTGCAGCAGTGGAGAAAGCGCGTACCGTACTGGGCGGTTTCAATGTGATTGTGAATAACGCCGGGATCGCACCTTCCACGCCAATCGAGTCGATTACACCGGAGATTGTCGACAAGGTTTACAACATTAATGTGAAAGGGGTGATCTGGGGCATCCAGGCCGCGATCGATGCTTTCCGTAAAGAGGGGCACGGCGGCAAGATCATCAACGCCTGTTCCCAGGCGGGCCATACTGGCAACCCGGAACTGGCGGTGTACAGTTCCAGCAAGTTCGCGGTTCGCGGCTTAACCCAGACGGCGGCACGGGATCTCGCGCCGCTGGGGATCACCGTTAATGCCTATTGCCCGGGGATCGTTAAAACACCGATGTGGGCGGAGATTGACCGTCAGGTGTCCGAGGCGGCGGGTAAACCGCTCGGCTACGGGACTGAAACCTTTGCCAAACGCATTACGCTTGGCCGTTTGTCTGAACCAGAAGATGTCGCCGCCTGTGTTTCATACCTCGCCGGGCCAGATTCCGACTATATGACCGGTCAGTCGCTCTTAATTGATGGTGGGATGGTGTTTAACTAAATTCTAATAAGCTCTGACATGAGTTTTCCCCTGCCCCCGTGCAGGGGCTTTTTTTTGTCTCCTCAGCCATTGTGCATTACACTGCGCGCTGCAAAACTTTAGTCATTACGATCTGACAGGCGGTAACAGCGATGAACGGTACAATCACAACGTGGTTTAAAGATAAAGGCTTTGGATTTATCAAAGATGAAAACGGCGACAACCGCTATTTTCATGTGATTAAGGTCGCGAACCCTGATCTGATTAAGAAAGATGCGGCGGTGACCTTCGAGCCAACCACCAACAACAAAGGCCTTTCCGCCTATGCGGTGAAGGTGATCCCGGAAAGTAAACACCTCTATATTGCCGGCGAGCGCGTGAAGCTCACCTCGATCAAATCCTTCGTGGTGTTTAACGAAGAAGAGCCGGTTGATACTAAAATCGACAAAGAGAACGCGGTGCTGTCGGTGGGGCTGCTGATGAACAGCATTAAGCCGAAGTCCGAGAAAAAGCCGGGCGAAATGCGCACAGTGAAGAAGCTGGCGATCACCACCTTCCAGAACACGACGCTGATCTTCACCGAAGATGAGATCGACATCGACGCTACGGTTAAGCTGCTGAAGTAATTTTGTGCCGGGTGGCGGTTCCGCTCTACCCGGCCTGCTAATCCTCTCTTTTCGCCCGCTTTTTAACCTGCTATAACAAACTCCTTACCTTTCAGGGAGTCATCGTCGTGCCCGAAATCAATCAACATGGTCAAACCGTTAACGATATCGTTCCTGGCTGGGCTGGCGCGCGGGCCTTAACCCGCACACCGCTGTTTGGCCAGTATTGCCGTCTTGAGCCGCTGGATGTCGATCGCCATGCAGCCGATCTCTATGACGCCTACGCGCTGGGAGATGACAGCGACTGGACATGGCTTGCCAGCACGCAGCCTGAAAGCGTGGAAGCCACCGCACACTGGGTGCTGGGAAAGGTGCTTGATGACGAGCTGGTGCCGTTTGCCGTCATTGATTTACGCACCGAACGTGCGGTGGGGCTGGTGAGCTATATGGCTAACGAGCGGCTGCTGGGGTCGGTCGAAATCGGTCACGTGACCTGGTCGCGCAAAATGAAAGGCTCCCGCATCGGTACTGAAGCGGTGTGGCTGCTACTGAAAAATGCGTTTGAGCACGGCTACCGTCGTCTTGAGTGGAAGTGCGATTCGATGAACGTAGCCTCACGCAGGGCGGCGGAGCGGTTGGGGTTTGTCTGGGAAGGGCGCCTGCGCCAGAAGCTGGTGCGCAAAGGGCGCAACCGCGACAGCGATATGCTTTCTATTATTGACGGCGAATGGCCACAGAGAGACGCGGAGCTGCGCGCCTGGCTGGCGGCGGAGAATTTTGACGGGGAAGGGCGGCAGATTAAGCGGCTTGAGGCGTTTCGGAAGTAATTTTCCCTCTCCGTATGGGAGAGGGGTAGGGTGAGGGGAAATATTCTCAGCGGCGAACCGGCGCCCCGTTCGCCACATAATACGCCGCCGTGCTCTTCGCCAGCGGCTCGCGACCGCGAATGGCATCGGCCATCTTCTCACCGATCATAATGGTCGTGGCGTTCAGGTTGCCGGTGATGATCTGTGGCATGATCGACGCATCCACCACCCGTAGCCCTTCCAGCCCGTGAACCCGACCTTCGCCGTCCACCACCGCCATCTCGTCATAGCCCATTTTGCAGGTGCCGCATGGGTGGAACGCGGTTTCGGCGTGGTTGCGCACGAACTCATCCAGTTGCTCGTCGGTCTGGCATTCGGTACCCGGACTGATTTCACGGCCACGGTATTTGTCCAGTGCAGGCTGGTGCATGATCTCACGGGTGATGCGGATCGCGTCGCGGAACTCCTGCCAGTCCTGCTCGTGGGACATATAGTTGAACAGGATTGCCGGATGCTGATGCGGATCGCGCGATTTGATGCGCACGTGCCCACGACTCGGTGAGCGCATGGAGCCCACGTGGCACTGGAAACCATGCTCTTTTACCGCGTTGGAGCCATTGTAGTTAATCGCTACCGGCAGGAAGTGGTACTGAATGTTCGGCCATTCGAACTCTTCGCGGCTGCGAATAAACCCACCCGCTTCAAAGTGGTTGCTCGCGCCCACGCCGGTGCCGTTAAACAGCCACTCGGCGCCAATCTTCGGCTGGTTCCACCACTGCAGGGCAGGGTAGAGGGAAATCGGCTCTTTGCACTCGTACTGGAGATACATCTCCAGGTGATCCTGCAGGTTTTGACCCACGCCGGGTAAATCATGCACCAGCGGGATATCGAACTGTTTCAGCAGCTCGGCGTTGCCCACGCCGGAACGTTGCAAGATTTGCGGAGAAGCAATGGCTCCGGCGCACAGCAGCACTTCTTTTTTCGCCGTCGCTTTGGACGGGATGGTGCTTTCCCCCTCCAGCCATTCGACGCCCACCGCGCGCTTGCCCTCAAACAGTATGCGATCGGTCATGGCGTGGGTGCGGATGGTCAGGTTCGGGCGCGGTTTCGCCTGGTCCAGATAGCCGCGCGCGGTGCTGGCGCGTCGGCCCTGCGGCGTCACCGTGCGGTCCATCGGGCCGAAGCCTTCCTGCTGATAGCCGTTGAGATCGTCGGTGCGCGGATAGCCCGCCTGCACGCCGGCTTCCACCATCGCCTCAAACAGCGGGTTCACGCCCGGTTTCGAGGTGGTGACGCTCACCGGACCGTCATCGCCGTGGTAGTCGTTCGGACCGACGTCGCGCGTCTCGGCCTTGCGGTAGTAGGGCAGGCAGTTGAGATAGCTCCAGTGCTCCAGACCCGGCTCTCTGGCCCAGTGGTCCAGATCCATCGCGTTGCCACGGATGTAGCACATACCGTTGATCAGCGACGAGCCGCCCAGCCCTTTGCCGCGTCCACACTCCATACGGCGGTTGTTCATGTACGGCTCTGGCTCGGTTTCATACGCCCAGTTGTAGCGCTTGCCCTGTAGCGGAAACGCCAGAGCGGCGGGCATCTGGGTACGAAAATCAAAGCGGTAATCCGGCCCGCCCGCTTCAAGCAGCAGCACGGTGGTGTTGGGATCTTCGGTCAGTCGTGTTGCCAGGACGTTGCCGGCAGAGCCGGCACCAATAATGATGTAATCAAATTGCAAATAAACCTCCCGGTTAAAATATGGACTGGAATTTACCCATCTCAACCTGGATGGACTTCACCTGGGTGTAGCTCTGCAGCGTCATGACGCCGTTCTCACGGCCAATACCGGAGTGTTTGTAGCCGCCGACCGGCATCTCTGCAGCGGATTCACCCCAGGTGTTGATCCAGCAGATGCCCGCTTCGAGCAGATGAATGGCGCCGTGCGCGCGGTTCAGGTCGGCCGTGACGATGCCCGCCGCCAGACCGTAGTCGGTGTCGTTGGCGCGGCGGATCGCTTCTTCTTCACTTTCATAGGTGAGGATGGACATCACCGGGCCGAAGATCTCTTCGCGCACGATGGTCATCTCGTCGGTGCAGTCGGTAAACACGGTCGGGGCAACCCACGCGCCGTTATCGAAGGCTTCACCCTTCAGCACATCACCGCCACACAGCACGCATGCACCTTCTTCTTTGCCTTTGGCGATGTAGCGCAGCACGCTGTCGCGGTGCGGGAAGCTGACCATCGGGCCAAAGTTGGTGCGTTCATCGAACAGGTCGCCCGCGCGGATGCGGCCCACACGCTCAACGATTTTCTGCTCAAACGCGGTTTTAAACTTCGCAGGCACAAACACGCGGGTACCGTTGGTACACACCTGGCCGGAACTGAAGAAGTTAGCCATCATGGCGATGTCTGCCGCGAGATCGAGATCCGCGTCGTCGAAAATAACCAGAGGTGATTTGCCGCCCAGCTCCATCGTCACCTCTTTCAGGGACGAGGCCGCCGAGTTCGCCATCACCTTTTTGCCGCTGGCGACGCCACCGGTAAAGGAGACTTTAGCGATATCCGGATGTTCGGTCAGAAACTGGCCGGTCTCCGCGCCAACGCCCGGCAGGACGTTAAACACGCCGTCTGGCAGGCCCGCTTCGGTGTAGATCTCGGCAAGCTTCAGCGCGGTAAGCGGGGTCACTTCGCTCGGTTTGAAGATCATCGCGTTACCCGCCGCCAGCGCCGGAGCAGATTTCCACAGGGCGATCTGGATCGGGTAGTTCCACGCGCCGATGCCTGCCACCACGCCCAGCGGTTCGCGGCGGGTGTAGACGAATGAAGTGTCGCGCAGGGGGATCTGGCAGCCTTCCAGTGCCGGGATCAGCCCCGCGTAGTACTCCAGTACGTCCGCGCCGGTGACGATATCGACGGTTGAGGTTTCGGAATACGCTTTACCGGTGTCGAGAGTTTCCAGCTTCGCCAGTTCGTCATTACGTTCGCGGAGGATGTCGACAGCACGACGTAGAATGCGCGAGCGCGCCATGACGGTCATCGCCGCCCAGATTTTTTGCCCGCGTTTTGCGCTTTCCACGGCGCGGTCGACATCTTCACGCCCGGCCGCCTGAACGCTTGCCAGGACTTCACCGTTGGCCGGGTTAATGGTCTCGAAGGTGCGACCGCTGGTGGCGGATGTATAACCACCATTGATATAAAGCTGCTGTTCTGCCATTCGGGACATAAATTCTCCTCGGTTATTCGGTCGGTAAATGCTGGCTGATAAAGTGGCTGGTGAGCGATTGCGCCAGGGCCTTATCCAGTGGTTTGCCACTCAGCGCGGCGCGCAGCCACAGCCCGTCGATCAGCGCCGCCAGCCCGTAGCCCGCCTCCTGGGCCTGCTCGCGCGGCAGTTCACGGCGGAACTCGTACACCAGGTTTGAGAGCAGACGGCGGCTACTCACCTGCTGCAGGCGGTAGAGCATCGGCTGATGCATGCTGCTCGCCCAGAAGGCCAGCCAGGCCTTCATTGCTGCGCTGCTGGTCTGGGTTTCATCAAAATTGCCGCCGACAATGGCCTGCAATCGCTGCTCCGCGCTGCCGTCCGGCAGAGCGTGCAAACGGTTTAAAACCGCGTCGCGAAGCTGGCCGGTGATGTCGCGTATGGTCGCTTCCAGCAGACCATTTTTATCTTTGAAATAGTGACTGATGATCCCCGTGGATACACCCGCCCGACGGGCGATCTGCGCGATGGTCGCATCGTGCATTCCCACTTCATTTATTGCTTCCAGCGTGGCGTTAATCAGTTGCCTGCGCCGGATCGGCTGCATCCCCACTTTGGGCATTTTTGCCACTCCATTCATCAGCATTGGTTATACATTAAAGCGGTTTTTGATTGGACGTTCAATATAAAATGTGTCTTAATTGTTGCGGATTTGGATTTTAATAGTTACAAAAACAGTGAGGATACTGGATGACAGACCTTTCACAAGACAGAGAAAAAGACAAAATCAACCCGGTCGTTTTTTATACTTCCGCCGGGCTGATTTTGTTGTTTTCCCTGATGACGATCTTCTTTAGCGGTTTTTCTGCCGAGTGGATTGGGCGCACCCTTAACTGGGTGTCGAAGACCTTCGGTTGGTACTACTTACTGGCGGCGACGCTCTATATTGTCTTTGTCGTCTGCATTGCCTGCTCGCGCTTCGGTTCGGTGAAGCTTGGGCCAGAGCAGTCAAAGCCCGAGTTCAGCCTGCTTAGCTGGGCCGCAATGCTGTTTGCCGCAGGCATTGGCATCGACCTGATGTTCTTCTCCGTGGCGGAACCGGTCACGCAATATATGCAGCCGCCGGAAGGGGCAGGGCAGACGATGGAGGCCGCGCGTCAGGCGATGGTCTGGACGCTGTTCCACTACGGCTTAACTGGCTGGTCGATGTACGCCCTGATGGGGATGGCGCTCGGATACTTTAGCTATCGTTATAATTTGCCCCTCACCATCCGCTCTGCGCTGTACCCAATTTTCGGGAAAAAGATAAACGGGCCGATTGGTCACAGCGTGGATATTGCGGCGGTGATTGGCACCATCTTTGGTATCGCGACGACGCTCGGGATCGGTGTGGTGCAACTCAACTACGGCCTGAGCGTGCTGTTTGATATTCCGGATTCGATGGCAGCTAAGGCGGCGTTGATTGCGCTGTCGGTGATTATCGCCACCATTTCGGTGACGTCGGGCGTAGATAAAGGCATTCGCGTGTTGTCCGAACTGAACGTCGCGCTGGCGCTGGGCCTGATCCTGTTCGTGCTGTTTATGGGGGATACGTCGTTCCTGCTCAATGCGTTAGTGCTTAACGTCGGCGACTACGTGAACCGTTTTATGGGGATGACCCTGAACAGTTTCGCCTTTGATCGCCCGGTAGAATGGATGAACAACTGGACGCTGTTCTTCTGGGCGTGGTGGGTGGCGTGGTCGCCGTTTGTCGGCCTGTTCCTCGCGCGCATTTCGCGTGGCCGCACCATCCGCCAGTTTGTGATGGGCACGCTGATTATCCCGTTCACCTTTACTCTGTTGTGGCTGTCGATTTTCGGCAACAGCGCGCTGCACGAAATTATCCACGGTAATGCGACCTTCGCGCAGGAAGCGATGGCGCACCCGGAGCGCGGCTTCTATAGCCTGCTGGCGCAATACCCGGCGTTTACCTTTAGTGCCTCCGTGGCGACCATTACCGGCTTGCTGTTTTACGTCACCTCGGCGGATTCCGGCGCGCTGGTGCTGGGCAACTTCACCTCGAAGCTGAAAGACATCAACAGCGATGCACCAAACTGGCTGCGCATCTTCTGGTCGGTCGCCATTGGTTTGTTGACTCTGGGCATGCTGATGACCAACGGGATTTCCGCTCTGCAGAACACTACGGTGATCATGGGCCTGCCGTTCAGCTTTGTGATCTTCTTTGTGATGGCCGGGTTGTATAAATCCCTCAAGGTGGAAGATTACCGCCGCGAAAGTGCCAGCCGCGACACCGCGCCGCGCCCGATGGGCGCACAGGACAGACTGAGCTGGAAGAAACGCCTGTCGCGCCTGATGAACTACCCGGGCACGCGCTACACTAAACAGATGATGGAGACGGTCTGCTTCCCGGCAATGGAAGAGGTGGCCCAGGAGCTGAAGCTGCGTGGTGCCTACGTGGAGCTGAAAAACCTGCCGCCGGAAGAGGGCGAGACGCTGGGGCATCTGAATCTGCTGGTGCATATGGGCGACGAGCAGAACTTTGTCTATCAGATCTGGCCGCAGCAGTACTCGGTGCCCGGGTTTACCTACCGGGCGCGCAGCGGGAAATCGACCTACTACCGGCTGGAAACTTTCCTGCTGGAAGGCAGCCAGGGGAATGATTTGATGGATTACAGCAAGGAGCAGGTGATCACGGACATTCTCGACCAGTATGAACGGCACCTGAACTTTATCCATCTGCACCGGGAAGCGCCGGGGAATAGCGTGATGTTCCCGGATGTTTAATTGATGGCAAACCCCTGTCGTTAGCCATCAGGCACTCCCTTTATCGATACAACTTTAATGATAATCGTTTTCATTTAAAAATAGCCTGTGCTATATCTTATAGCACGGGCTAATTTTGTTTTGAATTTAATCACCTCAGGAGACTTCTGCGATGCACCCATGGCAAGGATTAAAGCGTTTGTTGCTTGGCGCGCTGCTGATGACCGCGGCCACTACCGGCGCGCTGGCGGCTGAAAAGTTCCAGGTCATTACTACCTTTACCGTTATTGCTGATATGGCGAAAAACGTGGCGGGAGACGCCGCAGAAGTGACATCGATTACCAAACCGGGCGCTGAAATCCATGAGTATCAGCCCACTCCGGGTGATATCAAGCGCGCGCAGAAGGCGCAGTTGATTCTGGCGAACGGCATGAATCTGGAACTCTGGTTTCAGCGCTTTTATCAGCACCTGAACGGTGTGCCGGAAGTGATTGTCACCAAAGGCATTACACCGATGGGGATCGGCGAAGGGCCGTATAACGGCAAGCCCAACCCGCACGCGTGGATGTCGCCGGACAACGCGCTGATTTACGTCGATAACATCCGCGACGCGCTGGTGAAGTACGATCCGGCCAACGCACAGAGGTACCAGCGCAACGCCGAAGCTTACAAGCAGAAGATCACCGCTACCCTCGAACCGTTGCGTAAGCAGGTTGCGGAGATCCCGCAAGAGAAGCGCTGGATGGTGACCAGCGAAGGGGCCTTCTCCTATCTGGCACGGGATCTGGGTATGAAGGAGCTTTACCTGTGGCCGATCAATGCCGATCAACAGGGCACGCCGCAGCAGGTACGCAAGGTTATCGATCTGGTGAAAAAGCATCACATTCCGGTGGTGTTTAGCGAAAGCACAGTCTCCGATAAGCCCGCGCGTCAGGTGGCGCGGGAAACCGACACCCACTACGGCGGCGTGCTGTACGTTGACTCCCTGAGCGCGGAAAACGGCCCGGTGCCTACTTATATTGATTTGCTGAACGTCACGACCCACACGCTGGTGCAGGGCATCCGTGATGGCATGAAGGAGTAACCATGCACGAGGGGATTGTTGTCACAGACGTGACCGTGACCTACCGCAACGGCCACACGGCGCTACGCGACGCATCGTTCAGCGTGCCGGGCGGATCGATTGCCGCGCTGGTAGGCGTGAACGGTTCCGGCAAGTCCACGCTGTTTAAGGCGGTGATGGGGTTTGTGCGGGCGGCAAGCGGGACTATCACCATACAGGGGTTGCCGCCCCACCGGGCGCTGCGTCAGAACCTGGTCGCCTACGTACCGCAGTCGGAAGAGGTTGACTGGTCATTTCCGGTGCTGGTTGAAGACGTGGTGATGATGGGCCGCTACGGGCATATGGGGTTTCTGCGTCGACCCAAAGCGCACGATCGGCAGATCGTGACTGATGCGCTGAAGCGCGTGGATATGCTTGAGCTGCGCCATCGACAGATTGGCGAGCTCTCTGGTGGTCAAAAGAAACGCGTGTTTCTGGCGCGGGCGATTGCGCAGCAGGGCGAGGTGATCCTGCTCGATGAGCCGTTTACCGGTGTGGACGTCAAAACCGAAGCCAGAATCATCAGCCTGCTACGCGAGTTGCGCGACGAAGGCAAAACGATGCTGGTGTCGACCCATAACCTGGGATCGGTCACGGAGTTTTGTGATTATACGGTGATGGTGAAAGGCACCGTGCTGGCGAGCGGCCCGACGGAAACCACCTTTACTGCCGAGAACCTTGAGCGTGCCTTCAGCGGCGTGCTGCGCCACGTGGTGCTCAGCGGCACGGAAGAGCGCATTATTACCGATGACGAGCGGCCCTTCGTCACGCACCGCCAGGAGGCAAAATGAACGCGCTTTTCGAACCCTTCGGCTATGAGTACATGCTCAACGCGATGTGGGTCTCGGCGATGGTGGGTGGGCTGTGCGCGTTTCTCTCCTGCTATCTGATGCTTAAAGGCTGGTCGCTGATCGGCGATGCGCTGTCGCACTCCATCGTGCCTGGCGTGGCGGGGGCGTATATGCTCGGGCTGCCGTTCTCGCTGGGGGCGTTCCTGTCGGGAGGGTTGGCGGCGGGCAGCATGCTGTTTCTCAACCAGCGTAGCCGCCTGAAAGAGGACGCCATCATCGGGCTGATCTTCTCCTCCTTTTTCGGGCTTGGGCTATTTATGGTCTCGCTCAACCCGACCTCGGTGAATATTCAAACCATCGTGCTCGGCAATATTCTGGCTATCGCCCCGGAGGATATCGTCCAGCTGGCGATTATTGGCGTAGTGTCGATGATTATCCTGCTGTTCAAATGGAAAGATCTGATGGTGACCTTTTTTGATGAGAACCACGCCCGCGCCATCGGTCTGCGCCCTGAACGTCTGAAAATCCTCTTCTTCACCCTGCTGGCGGTCTCCACCGTGGCGGCGCTGCAAACTGTTGGTGCGTTTCTGGTGATCTGTCTGGTGGTTACGCCCGGCGCGACCGCGTGGCTGCTCACCGATCGCTTCCCGCGTCTGCTGATAATTGCCGTCGCCATTGGCAGCATCACCAGCTTCCTTGGCGCATGGGCCAGCTATTACCTGGACGGTGCGACCGGCGGCATTATCGTGGTCGCCCAGACGCTGCTGTTCCTGCTGGCGTTCGTCTTTGCGCCGAAGCACGGGCTGCTCGCCAACCGCCGTCGCGCGCGTCACGCGCAGGAGGCACACCCATGATGGTACTGCTCCTCGAACCGTTCCAGTTTGCGTTTATGAATAATGCACTGTTGATTTCACTTCTGGTGGCCGTGCCCTGCGCACTGCTGTCCGTTTTTCTGGTGCTGAAAGGCTGGGCACTGATGGGCGATGCCATGAGCCACGCGGTGTTTCCCGGCGTCGTGCTGGCATGGATGATGGGCCTGCCGCTGGCGCTGGGCGCATTCGTTGCCGGGCTGTTCTGCGCGGTCGCCACCGGATACCTGAAGGACAACAGCCGCATCAAGCAGGATACGGTTATGGGGATCGTCTTTTCCGGCATGTTCGGCGCCGGATTGATCCTCTATATCGCCGTCAAACCCGAGGTGCATCTCGACCACATTCTGTTCGGCGATATGCTGGGCATCAACAGCATGGATATCCTGCAAAGCGGTATCGTTGCCGGGGTGATTGCACTGGTGATTGGCCTGAAGTGGCGCGACTTTTTGCTGTACTGCTTTGATTATCAGCAAGCGCAGGCGAGCGGTCTGCGCACCCGCTGGCTGCACTACGGGTTATTGTGCATGGTCTCGCTGACCATCGTGGCGACGCTGAAGGCGGTGGGGATTATTCTGTCGATTTCGCTGCTGATTGCGCCCGGCGCGGTTGCGGTACTGATCACCCGGCGCTTCCACATGGCGCTGCTGGTGGCGGTCGCCATTTCAGCACTGGTGTCCGTAAGCGGCATTTATGCGTCGTTTTATCTCGACAGCGCGCCTGCGCCGACCATTGTGGTGCTGTTCGCTGTGGTATTTATCGTGACGTTTGGGGTTACCAGCGTGAAGGCCCGTCGACGGGAGAACGTGACAGCAGGGTGATCACCTGATCACCCTGCCGCTGCCAGTGAAGGATGAAAGCGGTGCCTTCGCCATACCCCGCAATCGGCCGGGTCAGCGCCAGCGTGAGCGTCTTCGCGTCGAACAACGTTACGCGCGCGCTGTCAAACCCCATATAACTCTGCACCTGCGGGAAGAGAGCTTTGAACAGGCTCTCTTTGGCGCTAAAAGCCAGCGTCAGGGCGAGGGTGAACGGAGATCCCGCACTCAAAAGCACAGGTTCTTCCTGCACATCAATGATGCCGTCTTTAATCTCCCTGGCTTCGTTTTCGGGCAGGATTGTTTCGCAATCAATGCCGATAAGGGCACGTTGTTCGCGTGTGACAACCGCCATCGCCTGCGTGCCGCTGTGGGTGATGCTCCCTGAAACCCCGTCCGGCCAAAGTGGTTCGCCGCTGGGGCCGATGCCGGGAACAGTGTCGTCAGGCAAGGCATGCGCGGCGGCGATGCGGCCGGCAAGATGTTCGGCTTTGCGTTTGCGCCCGGCGTGTAAAAGCTCAGTGTGGTGGGGGAGCCAGAGGAGATCGGCGTCGGTGAGGGTGGCTGGGTCGAAGGTGACGTGGTGGACGGTGTGACCGGCGAGAATGAACGTGGCGTGGGTTGTGTGCATTGTTGCCCCTCTATCAACACATTGTGCGGCCTGATGCCCTCGCCTCGACCCTCTCCCAAAGGGAGAGGGGGAGTTACTGCCTGTATCAGAAACGCGTATTCACGCTTATGTACCAGGTGCGACCCGGCTCATTATACGTGTATGCCCCTGCACCGTACATATACGCGCCGGTGGTGGCATTCCCGGTGGTCTGAGCATTACCTGCGCGCCACTGACGTTTATCGAAGACGTTATCCACGCCGCCGGTCAGGCTGACATTTTTGGTCATGTCCCAGGTCGCGCTCAGGCCAACGATGCTGTAAGGGCTGACTTCGTCTTTCTCTGATCCGGTTACCGGCTGGCCTTTGTAATTGTACTTCTTCGGCTGCTGCTTGCCGTACCAGGTGAAGGTCGACTGGAGTGATACATCCTGATGCACCTGCCAGCTCAGGGTTGAGTTCAGCGTGTACTCCGGGATGATCGACAGACGGTCGCCGGTCTCTTTGTTCTTGCTTTGTAGCATGTAAGTGATGTTATTGGTCCAGTTGATCGTGTCGCTGACCGGCACGTTCAGGGAGCCTTCCAGACCTTCAACTACCGCTTTTGGTACGTTTTCCCACTGGTAGATATCCGTCTGCACTTTACCGGAAGAGGTGTGGCCAATTGGCGTGTAACCCGCTTCAATCTTGTCGCGATAATCGTTACGGAACCAGGTCACGCCCGCCAGCCAGCCGTCGCGTTTCCACTCCAGACCAATTTCTTTGTTGATGCTGGTTTCCGCTTTCAGGTCGTCGTTACCCATCATGTAGCAACCGACGCCATCAGAGCTGGCATAACACCCCTGGCCTTTGCTGTACAGCAGGTAGTTTGGGTTGGTCTGGTACAGGCTTGGTGCTTTATAGGCGCGGGCAATCCCCATCTTCAGTGTGAAGTCATTGCCCAGACCTTGCGACAGGTTTAGGGATGGGCTCCAGTTATTGCCGACGATGGTGTGGTGATCGAAGCGCAGGGCCGGGGTCAGCATGGTGCTGTCGGTCAGTTCCATGTTGTTCTCGGCGAACAGCGAGAAGATCTCTGCGGAGGTATACGGGCTGCGATCGTTACTCATCCCCGGGACGGTCCCGCCCTGCAGGGTTTGCGTGAAGGAGGTAGAGTCCTTCATGCGCTGCTGGTTCCACTCGGTACCTAAGGTCAGGTTCTGGTTGACGAGGAAATCAATCGGCAGGTTGATCTCGCTGTGCAGCATCACATCGGCCAGGTCGGTGTCGGTGAATTTATCGCTGTTGAACAGACCTTCAGTGCCCCCGGCCAGCCCTTCACCCAGACGCGAGTTACGGGTGTGCTCGTACTGCGCCCAGTTGCTGGTGGTGATGCCGTTATCCCAGCCGCCGTTCCAGGTCACGGCAAAGTTCTGGCGATAGATACGGTTGGTCTCTTTACCGTAGTTCTTCTTCACCAGCGCATTGTCGTTGTTGGTGTTCTGCGTGTCGCCCGCGTAGAGGTTGTTCTGGCGGCTATAGCCCGCCTCAAACTCCAGAGACTGCATTGGCGCGAAGTCCCAGCGGACCACCCCGTTGATGTCTTTGTTTTCAACCCCTTCGCGGCCTGCTGGCAGGGTATTGGCATAGATGCCGGTACGGTCAGACTGATGGCCCTGGTTAATGTCCCATGCGTCGGCCTGGGTTTTGTCGAGGTTACCGTACATGCGGAAGCTGAAATCGCCGCCCAGCGGTCCGCTCAGGCTGAAGTTGGTGCGTTTGGTGGACCCTTCATCCTTGTGTTCAGGCGCATTCAGATAGGTGTTCCAGGAGCCATGCCACTGGTCGTCGAACTTTTTGGTGATGATGTTTACCACACCGCCCGCCGCACCGTTGCCGTAGCGCGCGGCAGCTGGTCCACGGATCACCTCGATGCGTTCGATCATCTCCGGTGGCACCCAGCCGGTATCACCGCGCGTATCACGCTCGCCGCGCCAGCCCAGACGAATGGAGTTACGGCTGGTCACCGGTTTGCCGTCAATCAGGATCAGGGTGTTTTCCGGGCCCATGCCACGGATGTCGATCTGACGATTATTCCCGCGCTGGCCGCTGGTGGAGTTCCCGGTCAGGTTAACGCCCGGCATGGTACGGATGATTTCAGCCACGTCGCGTGCGGGCGGGTTTTTACGGATTTCATCGGCGGTAATGGTCGATACACCCGGTGCCTGCAAATTCTGCTCGGCGGCGGTGATCACCATCGTGTCTTCGTGCTGTGCAGAGGCGGTATTGTCGTCTGCCATGGCTGGCAGCGCGACGCCATAAATCCCTAAATTGACCAGCAAGGCCAGAGAGTGAATCTTCTTATTCATTGGATGTCCCGCTTTTATGGTTACTTATGAACGCGCTTCCCACAGCGCGGGCATTACGCTATTGCAAATGCAAATGGTTATCAATAATATTATCAATAAAATTTGTCCTGAAACAAAAAAGACTGTTAAACATGAGGTTAGAAGGGTGACGGTGTTAACAACGGGAAGTGAAGCGTGGTGGCAGTCGAAAAAGGGACCTGAATGGGTACGTGAAAAGGGAAACTATCGCGTTACGTTCTGGTGGCGTGATCCGAAAGGTACGCAAAATACATCGACGGTAAAACGCGTCTGGCTCTACATCACCGGCATAACCGACCACCATCAAAATGCTCGCCCGCAATCCCTCGAACGCATTCCCGATACTGATGTCTGGCAGTGGCAGGGGGAGTTCAGCCCTGAGTGGCGGGGGAGCTACTGTTTTATCCCTTCTGATAACGAACACGATTTTGCCGATGCGGTGTTTGAAAATGCACATCCGGATCGTCTGGCGTTACGTGAAGGCTGGCGCAAGCTGTTGCCGCACGCGGTTTCCGACCCGCTGAATCCGCAGAGCTGGCGCGGCGGTCGCGGTCATGCCGTCTCGGCGCTGGAAATGCCGGACGCGCCCGTTCAGCCCGGCTGGGATCATCCCGATACGCCGTATCAGCCGCCAGTCTGCATTGAGTGGAACAGCACACGTCTGGACAACCGCCGCCGCGTGTGGATTTTTACCACCGGGGATGACAGCCCAGAGCGCCCACTGGCGATATTGCTCGACGGTCAGTTCTGGGCCGAAAGCATGCCGGTGTGGTCTGCGCTGACGTCGCTCACCACCGGGCACAAACTGCCGCCTGCGGTCTACGTATTGATCGACGTGATTGATATTGAGCACCGTAGCCGCGAACTGCCCTGTAACCCCGATTTCTGGCTGGCGGTGCAGGAAGAACTTCTCCCTCTTGTAAAAAAACACGCGCCATTTAGTGACCGCGCCGACCGTACTGTGGTGGCGGGACAAAGCTTTGGCGGGCTCTCTTCACTTTATGCCGGACTCAACTGGCCGCAGCGCTTTGGCTGCATTCTCAGCCAGTCTGGATCTTACTGGTGGCCGCATCGCGGTGCGCAGCAGGACGGGTGCCTCATTGAACAGCTCAGAGCGGGTGAGCTAACCGCGAGAGGGCTGCGTATCGTCCTTGAGGCCGGGCGCAACGAGCCGCTGATTTTCAATGCCAATCAGGCGATTTACGCCGAACTACACGCGCAGCAGCCGATTTTCTGGAGTCAGGTTGACGGCGGACACGATGCGCTTTGCTGGCGCGGTGGACTGACGCAGGGGCTGATGACCCTCTGGCAGCCGCTTATTCACTCACGGAGTCTGTATGGAATTCAGTAATCCTTTCGATAATCCGCAAGGACAGTTTGCCGTTTTGCTTAACGAACAGGGGCAATACAGCCTGTGGCCGCAGCAGTGCGCACTGCCCGCTGGCTGGTGTGTGGTATGTGAGGCGCAGTCGCAGGAAGCGTGCCAGCAGTGGCTGGACGAACACTGGCAAACGTTAGAACCGTCTCATTATGCGGGGGAGAACGCATGAAACGTCTTCCTCTCGTCGCCGCCCAGCCGGGGATCTGGATGGCGGAACAGCTGTCCACGTTGCCAAACGCCTGGAGCGTAGCCCACTACACTGAACTGAAAGGTGATATTGACGCGCCGCTGCTGGCAAAAGCCATAGTCGCTGGGATGATGCAGGCCGATACCCTGCGCACGCGCTTTGCCGAAGATAACGGCGAGGTGTGGCAGTGGGTGGATGAGTCCATGATGTTGCCGGAACCCACCGTCATTCGCGTCGGCTCACACGATGACGCTGTGGCGCTGATGACAGCCGATCTCAACCAGAACCTGCGCGTAGACAGCGGCCAGCCGCTGGCGTTTCACCAGCTGATTCAGGTAGCTGAAGGCCACTGGTACTGGTATCAGCGTTATCACCACCTGGTGGTGGATGGCTTCAGTTTCCCGGCTATTACCCGGCAGATCGCCGCAATTTATCGCGCATGGAAGAAGGGGGAGCCCACACCGGATTCTCCTTTCACGCCGTTCGCGGAGGTGGTGGAAGAGTATCAGCGCTATCGCGACAGCGAGGCGTATCAGCGTGATGGCGCTTTCTGGGCTGAACAGCTGAAAGCGCTTCCTTCCCCCGTTTCACTCTCTTCCACACCGCTCCCCGGGCGTGCAGCAACCACCGACATTCTGCGTCTGAACATGACCGCTGACAGCCGTGCTTTTAGCCAACTGGCGCACGCGTCAGGGCAGGTGCAGCGTACCGATCTGGCGCTGGCACTGGTGGCTCTGTGGCTTGGGCGTCTGACGGGACGGCTGGATTACGCCGCCGGGTTTATCTTTATGCGTCGCATGGGTTCCGCCGCGCTGACCGCCACCGGACCGGTACTCAACGTCCTGCCGCTGGCGGTCAATATCGATCCGCAGGAGAGCCTGCCAGAGCTGGCATTGCGCCTGGCGAATCAGTTGAAAAAAATGCGCCGCCATCAGCGTTACGACGCCGAGCAAATTGTGCGCGACAGCGGTCGTGCCGCAGGCGACGAAGCGCTGTTTGGCCCGGTACTGAACGTCAAAGTTTTCGATTATCAGCTGGATATTGACGGTGTGGAAGCTATCACTCATACGCTGGCCACCGGGCCGGTGAACGATCTGGAGCTGGCACTCTTCCCGGACGAGCAGGGTGGGTTGAGCATTGAGATCCTCGCTAATAAACAGCGCTACGATGAAGCGACACTTACCCGTCACGCGGCGCGCCTGAACGCGATGCTGACGCAGTTTGCCGCCAATCCGGACCTGCGCTGTAGCGAAGTGGAAACCGTTTCGGAGCAGGAGTACGCCCAACTGGCGCGCATCAACGAAACCGGGCTGGCGCTACCGTCCACCACGCTGGCGGATCTGGTGGCGGAGCAGGCAAGCAAGACGCCGGACGCCCCTGCACTGGCGGACGCGCATATTGAACTGAGCTATCGCCAGATGCGTGAGCAGGTTGTCGCGCTGGCAACGTTACTGCGCGAACGTGGCGTGAAGCCGGGCGACAGCGTGGCGGTGGCCTTACCACGTTCGGTGTTTTTGACGCTGGCGCTGCACGGCATTGTGGAAGCGGGTGCTGCCTGGCTACCACTGGATACCGGTTACCCGGACGATCGTCTGCGGATGATGCTGGAGGATGCGAAGCCATCGCTGCTTATCACCACCAACGAGCAGCTTCCGCGCTTTAGCGATCTGCCGATAACTGCGTTTAGTTACAACACACTATTACCGGCTGCGGAGGTTGAACCGCTGCGCCTGGCGAAGCCGGAGCAGACGGCGTACATCATCTTTACCTCTGGCTCCACTGGCCGCCCGAAAGGGGTGATGGTTGGACATACTGCCATCGTAAACCGCCTGAAGTGGATGCAGGATCACTACCCGCTGGACGCCAGCGACGTGGTGGCACAGAAAACGCCGTGCAGCTTTGATGTCTCGGTGTGGGAATTCTGGTGGCCGTTTATTGCCGGGGCGAAACTGGTAATGGCCGAGCCGGAAGCACACCGTGATCCGCAGGCGATGCAGACCTTCTTCGCGCAACACGGTGTGACCACCACCCACTTTGTACCGTCGATGCTGGCGGCATTTGTCGCCTCGCTGACGCCGGAGAACGTCGACTGTTGTCAGTCGCTTAAGCAGGTATTCTGCAGCGGTGAAGCTCTGCCTGCGGCGCTGTGCCGGGAATGGGAGCAACTGACCCATGCGCCGCTACATAACCTCTACGGCCCGACTGAAGCGGCTGTGGATGTCAGCTGGTATCCGGCGTATGGCCCTGAACTGGCGGCGGTGGACGGCAACAGCGTGCCAATTGGCTTCCCGGTGTGGAACACGGGGCTGCGCATTCTGGATGCGATGATGCGCCCGGTGCCGTTTGGGGTGGCAGGCGATCTCTATCTCACCGGTATTCAGCTGGCGCAGGGGTATCTGGGTCGTCCTGATCTGACCGCCAGCCGCTTTATCGCTGACCCGTTCGCGCCGGGTGAACGTATGTACCGCACCGGTGACGTCGCCCGCTGGCTGGATAACGGCGCGGTGGAGTATTTAGGCCGCAGCGATGATCAGCTGAAAATTCGCGGGCAGCGTATTGAGCTGGGTGAAATTGACCGGGCGATGCTCTCGCTGCCGGACGTGGCTCAGGCTGTGGCGCACGCCTGTGTGTTCAACCAGGCGGCGGCAACGGGTGGGGATGCCCGTCAGCTGGTGGGGTACGTTGTCTCCGAATCCGGTTTGCCGCTGGATCGCGATGCCTTGCTGGAATCGCTTAAAACGCAGCTTCCGCCGCATATGGTGCCGGTGGTGCTTCTGCAAATCAGTGCGCTGCCGTTAAGTGCGAACGGCAAGCTTGACCGCAAGGCGCTGCCGCTGCCAGAGCTCACCAGTAAAACTTCCAGCCGCGCGCCGGAGACGGGCACCGAAGTCACTGTCTCGCAGGCGTTTTCTGCGCTACTGGGTTGCGAGGCGAATGATATCGAAGCCGATTTCTTCGCCCTCGGAGGACACTCGCTGCTGGCGATGCGCCTGGCGGCGCAGCTAAGCCGCGCATTCGACCGCAAGGTGACGCCGGGGCAGATTATGGTTGCGTCGACGGTGAGCAAGCTTAGCGTGCTGCTGGATTCACAGATGAGTGACGAGCAGGCGCAGCGTCTGGGGTATGAAACCCTTCTGCCGCTGCGTGAAAGCGATGGCCCGACGCTGTTCTGTTTCCACCCCGCGTCCGGCTTTGCCTGGCAGTTCAGCGTGCTGGCGCGCTATCTTAGCCCGCGCTGGTCGATAACGGGCATTCAGTCCCCGCGTCCGGACGGGCCGATGCAGCAGTGCGCCGATCTGGATGGTGTGATCGAGCATCACCTGACGACGCTGCGGGCCCAGCAGCCGCAGGGGCCGTATTATCTGTTCGGCTATTCACTCGGCGGTACGCTGGCTCAGGGCATTGCCGCCCGTCTCCGCAATCAGGGTGAAGAGGTGGCGTTCCTCGGCCTGCTGGATACATGGCCGCCGGAAACGCAAAACTGGGTGGAAAAAGAGGCCAACGGCCTCGACCCGGAAGTGTTGGCGGAAATTGAGCGCGAGCGTCAGGCGTTTATCGCCGCGCAGCAGGGGCAGGGTTCAAGTGAGCTGTTTAATGCCATTGAAGGCAACTACGCCGATGCCGTGCGGCTGTTAACAACGGCGTACAGTTCACGCTTTGACGGCAAAGCGACGCTGTTTGTTGCCGAGCGCACCAGAACGCTGGATCCGCAGGTGGCCTGGGCACCGTGGGTAGCTGAACTGGAGGTGCATAACCAGGATTGCGCCCACGTGGATATCATTTCACCGCAGGCGTTTGAGAAGATAGGGCCGCTTTTGAAGGATATATTGGGGTAGTGAAACTGCCCGGTGGCGCTGCGCTTACCGGGCCTACGGAAGCAGAGCGTAGGCCGGGTAAGGCGAAGCCGCCACCCGGCAATTATCGCCGACCTAACGGCACCACCAGCGGCGTTCCCGCCACCGGATCGTCAATAATCATGCAGCGCATACCGTAGATCTGCTCGATCAGCTCCGGTGTCACAATCTCTCCTGGTGCGCCCTGCGCCACAATTTCGCCATCCCGCAGCGCAATCAGATGCGTGGCGTAGCGGCAGGCCTGATTCAAATCGTGCAGCACCGCCGCCAGGGTATACCCCTGCGTGCGGTTGAGATCGCTCAGCAATTCCAGCAAATCAATCTGATGGCTGATGTCCAGCCAGGTTGTCGGCTCATCCAGCAGCATGATGGACGTTTCCTGTGCCAGTACCATCGCGATCCACGTGCGCTGGCGCTGCCCACCGGAGAGGGTATCCACACTTTGCCGGGCGAGATCGGTAATGCCTGTCGCCTGCATCGCGCGGGTCACCGCCTCGTCATCCTCTTTACGCCAGCGGGTAAACAGTGGTTGATGCGGGTAGCGTCCGCGAGAGACCAGCTCCTGCACCGTGATATCGCCCGGCGTAGTAGCGTTTTGCGCCAGCAGCCCGATGCGCTTGGCCACTTCTTTGCTGGCGAAGTGCTGGATGTGTTCGCCGTCGAGGTACACGCTGCCTTCAACTGGCGTCATCAAACGGCTGAGGGTACGCAACAGGGTCGATTTTCCGCAGCCGTTCGGGCCGATAATCGCCGTAAAGTGGCCGTCCGGAATGGCAACGGTTAAGTCACGGGCAATGATTTTTTTGCCGTAACCCAGGGTTAAGTTGTCGCCGCGCAAGCGGGAAGCTAAGTCAGTCATTTCTTGCGTGACTCCTGAACTAACAAGACGATGAGGTAAATCCCGCCGAGGCTGACGGTCACGACACCCACAGGAAGTTGATAAGGCATAAACAACTGTTGGGCGCAGAGATCGGCGGCCAGCAATAACAATGCACCACACAGCGCCGCCTGGGTTAAGCCCCAGCGCGCAGTGCCGCTAAGACGCCGGGCAATATGCGGTGCCACCAGGGCGATAAAGGAGATTGGCCCGGCAATCGCCGTCGCCGCTGCGGTCAGCAAGACAGCGACCAGCATCAGCATCAGGCGCGAACGTTCAACACTCACACCCAGCGCACAGGCACTGTCATCGCCCATCTCCAGCAGGCGCATGCGGCGCACCAGCAGCAGAGCACCGATAAACATCAATATAATCAGCGGCGCTGCAGGCCACGTTTTGCCCCATGTCAGGCCATTCAGGGAGCCGGCGTACCACAGTCCCGCAGACAGCGCGGTTTCCAGTGACGCCTGCAACAACAGCCAGGTATTAAACGCCATCAGCATTGCGCGCACGCCGATGCCGATGATGATCAGACGAAAGGTATCGATACCGTTACGCCAGGCAAGCGCCCAGATAATCAGCGAGGTCAGAATGCCGCCGGCCATTGCGGTAAAGGTAATGGCCGTCAGATGCTGACCAAACAACACCATTGCCACCAGCACGCCGCTCCAGGCACCGGTATTGAGGCCCATCACGTCCGGGCTGCCGAGCGGGTTGCGCATCAGTGACTGGAAAATCGCGCCGCTAATACCGAGTGCAGCACCCACCAGAATGGCCATCGCCACGCGTGGCAGGCGCCATTCCGTTACTACCAGCGTGACATTGCGCGGTGCGCTGCCAGTTAGCGCATCAAAGACCTGGCTGAAATCAAGCAATATCGCACCGCTACGCAGGCTCCAGACTGACAGTATCAGAATGGTGATAACCAGCAGGAAAAGGCAGGTTACTAAACGACGGGATGGGGCCATCATGCGCCACCTCCACGTTTACGTCGCACCAGGAAGATCAGCACTGGCGCGCCGATAAAGGCGCTGACTACTGAGACGCGCAGCTCGCCGGGTACCAGCAAACGTCCCAGGATATCGGCAAACAGCAGCAGGGCAGGCGTTGCAAGAAGCGTGACCGGCAGTGACCAGCGGTGATCTGCCCCCACCAGCCAGCGTGCCATATGCGGCATCATCAGGCCGATAAAGGCGATCGGGCCAACTACCGCCGTTGCACTGCCGCACAGGACGGTAATGGCAAGAAGACCAATAAGTTGGGTACGTGCAACCCGGTTACCAAGCGCAGTGGCGGTATCGCTGCCCAGACTCAGGCTATTCAGCGCCCGGCTTAAAAACAGCGCGACGGCGGCAGCGATGATCACCGGGAGCACCACCACCTTTAAGGTTTCCAGCGTACGGATATCCAGCGAACCGGCCTGCCAGAAGCGCAACTGGTCGTAAACGTCCGGGTTGAGCAGGGCGATGCCGTTGGATAACCCTTCCAGCACCGCGGCGAGCGCGACACCCGCAAGGGTCAGACGTACCGGGCTGAGTTGCCCGCCGCCCTGGCTGCCGGTAAAGGCCACGACCAGCGAGGCCACCAGTGCGCCGCAAAAGGCCATCACCAGCTGTTCAGACGCTGACGTTAACCCGAACATGGCCGCGCCGAGCACAATGGCAAAACTTGCGCCGCTGTTAACGCCCAGAATACCAGGGTCGGCCAGCGGGTTACGGGTGAGGGTTTGCATCAGAGCACCCGCGAGGCCCAGCGCGCCACCGGCCAGGAGCCCGGCAAGGGTACGGGGAAGGCGGGCATCGAGCACGATGGTGCAGTCGGCGCTTTGGCAGATACCGGAAAGCGCGTCGACAATAACGGATGCGGGTAGCGGTTTCGCGCCAACCAGCAGGCTGAGTGCAATCGCAAGGATCAACAGCAGCAATAAAACGGGCACGACAATGGCGCGCACCGAAGAAGAGGAAAACGACATAGCAACATCCATGATTTGATAATGATAGTGATTATCGTTATCTATCTTATTTGGCTATGTTAGCATGTGCACCCATTGAATGGGTAGAATTACACTCAAGGCTTTGTCATGAATCAAAAATCCTGGCTGCTCAACCTCAGCCTGCTTAAAACACACCCGGCATATCGGGCAGTTTTTATCGCCCGCTTTATCTCCATTTTATCTCTCGGCCTGCTCGGCGTTGCCGTGCCGGTACAGATCCAGACCATGACACACTCCAGCTGGCTGGTGGGGTTATCCGTTACCTTAACGGGCGGGGCGATGTTTGTTGGCCTGATGGTGGGAGGTGTACTGGCAGACCGCTACGAGCGTAAAAAACTGATCCTGCTGGCGCGAGGTACCTGCGGCGTGGGGTTTATTGGCTTGTGTCTGAACGCCATGCTGCCGGAGCCGTCGCTTGTGGCAATTTACACCCTCGGGTTGTGGGACGGCTTTTTTGCTTCGCTAGGGGTAACGGCACTGCTGGCTGCCACCCCCGCGCTGGTGGGGCGCGAAAACCTGATGCAGGCGGGAGCCATTACCATGCTGACCGTGCGTCTGGGTTCGGTGATTTCGCCGATGGTTGGCGGTCTGCTGCTGGCGACCGGCAACGTGGCGTGGAACTATGGCCTGGCGGCGGCGGGAACCTTCATCACCACGCTGACGTTGCTGCGCCTGCCGCTGCTGCCACCTCCGCCGCAGCCGCGCGAACATCCACTGAAATCTCTGATGGCCGCTATTCGTTTCCTGTTCAGCAACCCGCTGATTGGCGGGATTGCGCTGCTCGGTGGCCTGCTGACGATGGCCAGCGCCGTGCGCGTGCTGTACCCGGCACTGGCGGGAGAGTGGCAGATGAGCGCCTCGGAGATTGGCATTCTCTACGCCGCCATTCCGCTTGGTGCGGCGTGTGGCGCGCTGACCAGTGGTAATCTGGCACAGAGTGTACGCCCGGGGCTGATTATGCTGCTTGCCACACTGGCCTCGTTTATCGCCATTGGTTTCTTCAGCCTGATGCCGGTGTGGGCGTTGGGCGTGATTTGTCTGGTGCTCTTCGGCTGGTTGAGTGCTATCAGTTCGCTGCTGCAATATACCCTGATTCAGACCCAGACACCGGAAGGAATGCTGGGGCGAATTAATGGCCTGTGGACGGCACAGAACGTAACGGGGGATGCAATTGGTGCGGCGATCCTTGGTGGGCTGGGGGCAATGATGACCCCGGTGGCGTCGGCTAGCAGCAGCGGGTTTGTGTTAGCGATTGTGGGGGTGATTCTGTTAATGGTGCTGGTGGAGTTGCGGCGGTTCAGGCAGGAGGTTGTTCTGAACGACGGTGCGGCGTGATGCCCTCACCCCAGCCCTCTCCCACAGGGAGAGGGAGGGTTAATGCCTACTTAAACATTGTATTCAGTCTGTCTAAAACCAACATCGCACTGTAATAATCCAGGCGGAACGTCTCTGTGCCCAGTGCCCAGACGCGTTTGTTCTCCACCGCAGGCAGATGCGCCAGCAGCGGATTGGCGTAAATCGCGTCGACATCTTTCTGGTCACCGGCAAACACAAACAACCCTTCGCCGTTCAGCCCCGTTGCCAGGTTTTCGCCGCCCAACTGGATGATGTCGTGGCGTTTACCCTGGCTTTTTGATGTGTGCAATCCGGTGGGCAATTCCGCCAGCGTAAAGCCAAGCTGGTGCAGCAGCTTGCCCTGCGCGGATTCAGCGGTCCAGAGGTTGGCGCTGTGTGCGGCGGCAGTGTAGACGATGGCATTCACTGGCTGTGGTGGCCGTTTCATCTGCTGTTTCACCTGGGTGAGCTGTTTATCGAAGGCCGCGATGCGCTCTGCGGCCTGCATTTCCTGCCCGGTGATGGTGCCCAACTGCGTCAGCAGTTCCTGCCAGCTTTTATCGTCGTAATTGATCACCAGCGTCGGGGCAATGGCGGAGAGCTGGTCGTAGAGCGCCAGCGCAGAATCCCCGCCGGTGGCGCTGATCAAAATCAGATCCGGCATTTGCGCGGCAACCGCTTCGGCGCTGGGTTCCCCAATGTAAAGACGCGCAACGTTGCGCTGTTTCGCGATATCTCCCCACTGACGTAAAAAGCCCTGTGCATCCGCCACGCGGTTGTTGGGCGTGGTGGCGCCACTGGCAACCACCGGTGCGTCAATCGCCAGCAGGGAACCCGTTAACGTCACGCTGGTGGAGACAATACGCGCCGGTTTGCTCTCCAGGGTATGCACGCCACGACTGTCGGTGACCTGGCGCGGCCAGTCTGCGGCGGTGGCTGAGGTTAGTCCTAAAACAAAAAGTCCTGTTAAAAAAAGGGCATTGCGGCAAACGGCAGGGAATTTCACTGAGCGGCATCCTGTTTTTGTTGAAGATAATGCTTCTCATTTTCATGGTTGTAAGAAAGGGATGCAAGCGTTTGTCGCACAAGTATTTACCCGATGGTTGACAGCGGAGCGCTGTGGGATTAGGTTAGCCGACGAAAACATAAATGATAATCATTATTGCTTCTTTTATCATTTCAGGAGGATGATATGGATACGTCCCTGGCTGAGGAAGTTCAGCACACCGCGACCACGCTGCCATCAGACAGCTTTTTCTTTATGTCGCCTTACCGCAGTTTTACCACGTCCGGCTGTTTTGCCCGCTTCTCTGAACCTGCCGTCGGTGGTGATGACCTGACTGGCCACTTCCAGCAAAAATTAGCGCAGGCCTTCCGGGATGCAAAAGCCAGCGGTATCGCGCATCCGGTGATGGTAGGGGCTATTCCGTTCGATACCCGCAAACGGTCGTCACTGTTTATTCCACAACGCTGGCAGACATTTTCCCGTCCTGCACGTCAGCAATCTGCTCGCTATTTTTCCGGCTCGCAGGCGCTGAAGGTGGAGCAACGCATCGAAATTCCCCCGCAGCCTGTTTTTGAAGAGATGGTCGCCCGCGCCGCCGCACTTACTGCCACGCCTCAGGTGAACAAAGTGGTGCTATCGCGCCTGATTGATATCGCGACCGACAAGCCTCTGGATAGCGGTGCTCTGATGGAGCGTCTTATCGCCCAGAACCCGGCCAGTTTTAACTTCCATGTGCCGCTGGAAGAGGGGGGCGTGCTGCTGGGAGCAAGTCCGGAACTGCTGTTACGAAAAGAGGGGGCTCATTTTAGCTCGCTCCCGCTGGCAGGCTCTGCGCGTCGTCAGCCCGATGATGTGCTTGACCGCGAGGCGGGCAATAAATTGCTGGCTTCTGAGAAGGACCGCCACGAGCACGACCTGGTAACCCAGGCGATGAAATCTACTCTGGCGCCGCGCAGCCACCATCTCAGCATGCCTGATTCTCCGCAGCTGATCACGACACCCACGCTGTGGCATCTGGCGACGCCGGTGGAAGGTAACGCGCGAGAAAACGAAAACGCCCTGAGCCTGGCCTGCCTGTTGCACCCGACCCCTGCGCTGAGCGGGTTCCCGCATCAGGCGGCAAAAGAACTGATTGCCGAACTGGAGCCGTTTGATCGTGAACTGTTCGGCGGCATTGTCGGCTGGTGCGACAGCGAAGGTAACGGTGAGTGGGTGGTGACCATCCGCTGCGCGCGTCTGCATGAGAAGTCTGTTCGCCTGTTTGCCGGGGCGGGCATTGTGCCTGCCTCCTCCCCGGTGGGTGAGTGGCGCGAAACCGGTGTGAAGCTCTCCACCATGCTCAACGTTTTTGGTTTGCACTAAGGAATACTCATGATCATTCCCTTTACCCGCTGGCCCGAGGAATTTGCCCGGCGCTACCGTGAAAAAGGCTACTGGCATGATCTGCCCCTGACCCATATTTTGACGGATCATGCGGATAGCGACGCGGTGGCGATCATCGACGGCGAGCGTCGCATAAGTTACCGCGCGTTTAATCAGGCGGTGAACAATCTGGCGTCGGCTTTACAGGCACAGGGACTGCATCGCGGCGAAACGGCACTGGTTCAACTCGGTAACGTGGCCGAATTCTACATCACCTTTTTTGCGCTGCTGCAAATCGGCGTGGCCCCGGTCAACGCACTCTTTAGCCATCAGCGCAGTGAGTTGAATGCCTATGCCACGCAAATTAAACCCGCTGTACTGATCGCCGATCGCGACCATGCGCTTTTTACGGGCGATGCGTTCCTCAATACCTTTACTGATGAACACCGCTCAGTGCGCGTCGTGCTGCTGCGTGGCGATAAAGGGGAACATGCGCTGGAAACGGCGATTGCACGTCCCGCGGACAATTTTATTGCGAACCCGACACCCGCTGATGAAGTGGCCTTCTTCCAGCTCTCCGGCGGCAGCACCGGCACGCCGAAGCTGATCCCGCGCACGCACAACGATTACGACTACAGCATCCGTCGTAGCAACGAGATCTGCGGCATTACCGCTGAAACCCGTTACCTGAACGCGCTGCCTGCGGCACATAACTACGCCATGAGTTCGCCGGGATCATTAGGCGTCTTCACGGCAGGTGGCTGTGTGGTGCTGGCGAATGATCCGAGCGCTACGCTGTGCTTCCCGCTGATTGAACAGCATCAGATTACTGTCACCTCGCTGGTGCCACCCGCGGTCAGTCTCTGGCTACAGGCGATTGCCGAAGGAACCGGAAACACTCAACTGAAATCACTCACGCTGTTGCAGGTGGGGGGCGCTCGGTTGTCCGCTACGCTCGCTGCGCGTATTCCGGCTGAGATTGGTTGCCAGCTTCAGCAGGTGTTTGGCATGGCAGAAGGGCTGGTGAACTACACCGCTCTCGACGATTCCCCGGAACGCATCATCAACACTCAGGGCCGTCCAATGTGTCCGGACGACGAAGTGTGGGTGGCTGATGAGCACGGTAATCCGCTGCCGCGCGGCGAAGTCGGACGTTTGATGACCCGCGGGCCGTACACTTTCCGCGGCTACTTCAACAGCCCGGAACACAATGCCAGCGCCTTTGATGCCAACGGTTTTTACTGTTCCGGTGATCTGATCGCCATTGACGATCAGGGCTATATCACCGTGCAGGGGCGTGAGAAAGATCAGATCAACCGCGGTGGGGAGAAGATCGCCGCCGAAGAGATCGAAAACCTGCTGCTGCGCCACGAGGCGGTGATCCACGCCGCGCTGGTGAGCATGGAGGACAGCCTGCTTGGCGAAAAGAGCTGTGCGTATCTGGTGGTGAAACAGCCATTACGTGCAGTCGAAGTGCGTCGCTTCCTGCGCGAGCAGGGCGTCGCAGAATTCAAACTACCGGACCGCGTGGAGAGCGTTGATGCGCTCCCGCTAACGCCTGTCGGTAAAGTCGATAAAAAACAGTTGCGCCTGTGGCTTGCTGAACGCGCCCGGGGCTGAGGAACAGAGTATGGCTATCCCAAAATTAACCGCCTATGCGCTACCAACCGCCGCAGAGTTGCCGACCAGTAAAGTGAACTGGGTGTTTGAACCAGAGCGTGCCGCACTGTTGATCCACGATATGCAGGAGTACTTCCTGAACTTCTGGGGTGAAAACAGCGCGATGATGCAGCAGGTGGTAGCGAATATCGCGCAACTTCGCGCGTACTGCAAAGAACATAACATTCCGGTGTATTACACCGCTCAGCCAAAAGAGCAGAGCGATGAAGACCGCGCCCTGTTGAACGACATGTGGGGGCCCGGGCTGACCCGTTCACCGGAGCAGCAGCGTATTGTGGCTGAGCTGGCGCCAGACGAAGCGGACACGGTGCTGGTGAAATGGCGTTACAGCGCCTTCCACCGTTCGCCGCTGGAGCAGATGCTGAAAGAGACGGGGCGTAATCAACTGCTGATCACCGGCGTTTATGCTCACATTGGCTGCATGATCACTGCCACTGATGCGTTTATGCGCGATATCAAACCGTTCTTTATCGCCGATGCGCTGGCAGATTTCACCCGTGAAGAACACCTGATGTCCCTCAACTACGTAGCAGGGCGTTCCGGCCGCGTGCTTATGACTGACGAATTGCTGCCATCCATTCCGGCCTCCAAAGAGGCGCTGCGCGCAATGATTCTGCCGCTGCTGGACGAATCCGATGAACCGATGGATGACGAAAACCTGATCGACTATGGCCTGGATTCGGTGCGCATGATGGCGCTGGCTGCCCGCTGGCGTAAAGTGCACGGCGATATCGACTTCGTGATGCTGGCAAAAAATCCAACCATCGATGCCTGGTGGACGCTGCTTTCCCGCGAGGTGAAGTAATGGCAGGGTTCGATTTTAGCGGCAAAAGCGTCTGGGTGACGGGCGCAGGTAAGGGTATTGGTTATGCAACAGCACTGGCGTTTGTGGATGCCGGGGCTAAGGTCACGGGTTTCGACCTGGCCTTTCCACAGGGCGACTATCCGTTCGCCACTGAAACGCTGGATGTGGCGGACGCCGAACAGGTGGCCGATGTTTGCGGACGCATGCTCGCAACCCTCGACCGCCTTGACGTGCTGGTGAATGCCGCCGGTATTCTGCGCATGGGGGCAACGGATCAGCTCTCACAGGAGGAGTGGCAGCAGACCTTTGCGGTTAACGTCGGCGGGGCGTTTAACCTGTTTCAGCAGACGATGGGACAGTTCCGTCGCCAGCAGGGCGGGGCAATCGTCACCGTTGCCTCTGATGCGGCGCACACGCCACGCATCGGGATGAGTGCCTATGGTGCCTCGAAAGCCGCACTGAAAAGCCTGGCTCTGACCGTCGGACTGGAACTGGCGGGCAGCGGTGTGCGCTGTAACCTGGTGTCTCCGGGGTCAACCGATACCGATATGCAGCGCACGCTGTGGAAAAGCGACGATGCCGAGCAACAGCGCATACGTGGCTTCGGCGAGCAGTTTAAGCTCGGTATACCGCTCGGCAAAATTGCTCGTCCACAGGAGATTGCCAGCACGGTGCTGTTCCTGGCCTCCGATGCCGCCAGCCATATCACATTGCAGGATATTGTGGTGGACGGTGGCTCCACGCTGGGGGCGTAATGATCTGGAAACGTCATTTATCGCTTGAGGCATTGAATGCCACCAGCCTGAATAGCATGGTGGCGCATCTGGGTATCGTTTATACCCGCCTCGGTGACGACACGCTGGAAGCTGAAATGCCCGTTGATGCACGCACCCACCAGCCGTTTGGCTTGCTGCATGGGGGGGCCTCGGCAGCGCTGGCGGAAACACTGGGCTCCATGGCCGGTTATCTGATGACCCGTGACGGGCAAAACGTGGTGGGAACAGAGTTGAATGCAACGCATCACCGCGCAGTGGCACAAGGTAAGGTACGCGGCGTGTGTCAGCCGCTGCACCTGGGGCGCTCCAGCCAGAGCTGGGAGATTGTGGTGTTCGACGAGCAGGGAAGGCGCTGCTGTACCTGTCGGTTAAGTACGATGGTATTGGGCTAAGCCATTCAACTGATAGTGATCGGCTTAACACTGTGATGTAAATGTCTGGTTTGACCACACATAATTGCGTTTCAAAGTTGTTAAATTTTCGTCGTTGTTCTAGAAACAAAATGTAACATCTCACTGTTTCACAACAACGGACAACAACTATGAACAACTCAGGGAAATACCTTATATGGGCAGGGCTCTCCGTTGTGGGAGCTTTTGCCCTGGGCTATATCGCCCTCAATCGGGGGGAACAGATCAATGCGCTCTGGATAGTCGTCGCCTCCGTCTGCATTTATCTGATCGCGTATCGTTTTTATGGCCGCTATATCGCTAAGAATGTCTTAGGCGTTGACGCTACGCGCATGACACCTGCCGTCCGCCATAACGACGGGCTGGACTACGTGCCGACCGACAAAAAAGTGCTGTTCGGACACCATTTTGCGGCGATTGCCGGAGCGGGCCCGCTGGTGGGGCCAGTGCTGGCGGCGCAGATGGGCTATCTGCCGGGGATGATCTGGATCCTCGCTGGCGTGGTGCTGGCAGGTGCGGTGCAGGACTTTATGGTGCTGTTCGTTTCCACCCGCCGTGACGGACGATCCCTCGGCGAGCTGGTTAAAGAAGAGATGGGGGCCACGGCCGGGGTAATCGCGCTGGTAGCGACCTTTATGATCATGGTGATCATTCTGGCGGTACTGGCGATGATCGTGGTGAAAGCGTTAACCCACAGCCCGTGGGGGACGTATACCGTCGCCTTCACCATTCCACTGGCCATTTTCATGGGGATCTACATTCGTTACCTGCGTCCGGGACGTATTGGTGAAGTGTCGGTGATTGGCCTGGTGTTGCTGGTGTTCGCCATTATTTCCGGCGGCTGGGTGGCAGAAAGCCCAACCTGGGGGCCATTCTTCGACTTTACTGGCGTACAACTGACCTGGATGCTGGTGGGATACGGCTTTGTGGCGGCAGTGCTGCCAGTGTGGTTGCTGCTGGCCCCACGTGATTACCTCTCTACATTCCTGAAAATTGGCACCATCGTTGGGCTGGCTATCGGCATTCTGATTATGCGTCCGACGCTGACTATGCCTGCACTGACTAAGTTCATCGACGGTACCGGTCCGGTCTGGACCGGTAACCTGTTCCCGTTCCTGTTTATTACCATCGCCTGTGGTGCGGTATCTGGCTTCCATGCGCTGATCGCATCGGGCACCACGCCGAAAATGCTTGCCAATGAAAATCAGGCCTGCCTGATTGGCTACGGTGGCATGCTGATGGAATCCTTTGTCGCCATTATGGCACTGGTCTCCGCCTGTATTATCGATCCGGGCGTGTACTTCGCGATGAACAGCCCAATGGCGGTACTGGCTCCAGCCGGAACTGTTGACGTGGTCGCCTCTGCGGCTCAGGTGGTGAGCGGATGGGGCTTTGCCATTACACCGGATACTCTCACCAGTATTGCTAATGAAGTCGGCGAACAGTCGATTATTTCGCGTGCGGGTGGTGCACCAACGCTGGCAGTCGGTATGGCCTACATTCTGCACGGCGCACTGGGCGGGTTGATGGATGTGTCGTTCTGGTATCATTTCGCCATTCTGTTTGAAGCGCTGTTTATTCTTACCGCGGTAGATGCCGGTACCCGTGCAGCACGCTTTATGTTGCAGGACCTGCTGGGCGTTATCTCCCCGAACCTGAAACGGACTGATTCGTTGCCCGCCAACCTGCTGGCGACGGCGCTGTGTGTGCTGGCGTGGGGCTATTTCCTGCATCAGGGCGTGGTGGATCCTCTGGGCGGGATTAACACCCTGTGGCCGCTGTTCGGTATTGCTAACCAGATGCTGGCTGGTATGGCGCTGATGCTTTGTGCGGTGGTGTTGTTCAAGATGAAGCGTCAGCGTTACGCGTGGGTGGCGCTGGTGCCAACCGCGTGGCTGCTGATTTGTACCCTGACGGCGGGCTGGCAGAAAGCCTTCAGCCCGGATAACAAAGTGGGCTTCCTGGCCATTGCCAACAAGTTCCAGGCGATGATTGACAGCGGTAAGATCCCGGCGCAGTACACCGAGTCTCAGTTGTCGCAACTGGTGTTTAACAACCGTCTGGATGCCGGGTTGACCATCTTCTTTATGGTGGTGGTCGTGGTGCTGGCGTTGTATTCTCTCAAAACTGCGCTGGCGGCGCTTAAAGAAGACAAGCCGACGGCAAAAGAGACACCGTATGAACCGATGCCTGAAAACCTGGACGCAATTGTAACCCAGGCGAAAGGGGCGCATTAACCTGTGTGCCGGGTGGCGGCTTCGCCTTACCCGGCCCGCATTTCCTGTGAGACCAGAATTATGTTCGACACCCTCTCCAAAGCAGGCAAATATTTAGGCCAGGCCGCCAAAATGATGATTGGCGTGCCGGACTACGACAACTACGTCGAGCATATGCGCGTCACCCATCCCGACCAGACGCCGATGACCTACGAAGAATTCTTCCGCGACCGCCAGGATGCCCGCTACGGCGGCAAGGGCGGGGCGAAGTGCTGTTAACCCTCTTTCGGTAAATAGAGGCTGATTTGCTCCTGCTTGCAGCCATAAATTGCCGCGAGCTTTTCGCGGGTGCGTTTTTGCGGACGGGAGTCCAGCGCTTCCAGCTGTGACACAGCAGACTGGCTGATACCGAGTTTCTCTGCCACTTCCTGCTGGGATAACCCGCGCAGGATGCGCCACGCGGCCTGCAGGCTGACGTTCTCGTTATGCATGACGTCGCACACTTCCCCCGGTAAACCTACGTTATCGTAAACATCTGATTCATAGGGGATGTCTTCCCAGTCGTTTTCATCCTCGTCGTCATACTCAAGCGTAGCTAAGCGCATGCGAAAATATTCACTATAAGGAATGACAACATACTGTTTCTTCCCTTCTTCATCCTTTATGAACTGAACAGTCATATTCCGTATGCTCCTCATGAAGGTAGGTGGTGGTTGTCCGGCGTTTTACCGCTACTACGTAGCAGATATCACCTGGCGGATCCCCGAAGGTGTAAATGACCCTGTAATCACCGAATCGCAACCTGTAGTGGTTTTCGGGAGAAGATAATTTTTTTATATCCGCGACAGGTGATGTTTTATCATCCATCTTCTCCAGCCTGAATTTAATGCGGTTCTGATATCGCGTATCGATTTTAGAAAATTGCTTCTCAGCACTCTTTGACCAGACAATTTTCATCCGTACCTCCACTGTACGTCCACACAAAACATAAGGAAATAATAAGACTATTAGATAAATTCCGAATTTCTTATGGGGTACTGTAGAGCGGAGAAATAACGGGAGAAAGCGGCAAAACGCGAATCGTCGAAGCTGCTCGAAAAGGCCTCTGCCGGACGACAGAGGCTTGCATCATGTGTGCGATCAGGCGTTCAAACCGCCGTCAACATCCAGCCCTGTGCCGGAGATCTGTCCGGCTGCCGGGCTCGCCAGGAAGGTTACGGCGGCGGCAATGTCCTCCGGTTGACCGTAATGACCAATGGCAATCATCTGGCGCTGGGCTTCAGCCTGTTCACCGTCCTCGGGGTTCATATCGCTGTTTGTCGGACCAGGATGGACAAGATTAACGGTAATCCCCCGTGGCCCCAGATCGCGGGCCAGTCCTCGGGTGAAAGAGTTGAGGGCGGATTTGGTCATGGCGTAAACGGAGATACCGGGCATCGCCACGCGGTTAGCGAGACAACTGCCGATATTGATAATGCGCCCGCCGTCAGACATATGCACCAGCGCTTCCTGAGTCGTGAGCACCACGCCACGAATGTTGACGTTAATCATCGCGTCAATATCCGCAATCGTCAGGGCTTCCAGCGGGCCACCGCGTGCAATCCCGGCGTTGTTCACCAGGATATCGAGGCCTCCGAGGGTACGCGCCGCGTGAGTCACGGCTTCCTGAATGGCCTCGGCGCTGGCGCTGTCTGCCTGAACCGCCTCACAGTGCCGCCCAAGATTTCGTATCTCACTGGCGACGGCATGGGCTTTATCATAGGATTTTTCATATGTAATAACCACATCGGCACCGGCGCGTGCCAGTGACAGTGCAATCGCACGACCTAATCCACGGCTGGCGCCGGTAACCAGCGCCCTCTTACCTGTTAAATCGATCTGCATGATGACCTCGTTGCGAAAGTGGTGAGAATCATCATTAGGTATAGACGGTTCGGGAGATTAACGGCTGAAGGATTCCACCTTCTCAAACGCAGTGCGCAGAATGTCAGGGGTTAACGTAACCGGCAAATAGTGGATCGACTCCACCGGGCGCAGGGTATGGGCAATGACCTTGTCCAGCTCTTCACGGTTGTGGATATCCACTTCCAGCTCACGCAGTGTGGTCGGCAGATTAAAGCGCTGATACGCCGCCACCAGTTGCGCCAGCACATCGTCCTGGCCGAGCAGGGCACTTTGCACCAGAATGCCGTACGCCACTTTGGTGCCATGGAGATATTTTTCGGTTTGCGGTAACACGGTTAACCCGTTATGTACGGCATGCGCAGCCGCTACACGGGTATAGCGCTCGCCCAGACCGCCGACCATCCCGCCACCGGCGATAATCGCGTCCACCACGTCCCTGAACGCCTGCGTCTGTTCGCCGCGCTGCTGGTCAGCCAGCGCCTCTTCACTGCGTTCCAGCAGTACGTCACGAATAGCCAGTGCGCCGTTGATCCCAAGACGCACGGTCAGCGGCAGGTTTTCAGGCTGCGGTGCCAGTACGACCGCTTCATACCATTTCGCCAGCGTATCGCCGATACCCGCCAGCAGGTATTCCGCCGGAGCATTCAGGATGATTTTCGGCTCCACCAACACCAGGAAATTGGCGTCGTCGAAAATCTCAAACTGCAGTGCCTGGCCTGCATCGTTATACCAGACGGAAAGCGGCGTCCATGCGGCACAGGTGGCGGCGATGGTTGGAATGGCAACAACCGGCACACCCAGACGACGCGCCACAGCTTTGGCGGTATCGAGCAGTGCTCCACCACCAACGCCAATCACTACGCTTCGATCATCACCGGACTCATTCACCAGATGAGTGACATCCCGCTCGCTACAGTGGCCCTTAAATAGCAGGTGTTTAGCTCCCTGTGTATTGAAGCTCTCTGGCAGGAAAGGGCGTGCCCCTTCTATCGCACGTTCGCCATAAATCCATACCGCGCGGGAAAGCTGTTCTGGGGTAAAGAAATCATTCAGATGCGCAAGACTTCCGGGGTGTGAGAAGTAGTTCGCCGGGCCGGGCACGACGCGGATATCGGTGTTGCTCATGATATTGTCCTTTTTAGGGAAGCGCTAACCCGATGTTATGTCTGGACATCTGGATGGCTAATAATATTTTGCTTTATCTTATGCCTTTTCCGTCGTTGTCAGTCAACCGGAGCTGTGAAAAATTCGATAAATCACAATATGAAAGAAGGATTTAACGCGGATGGTTTCCAGTCGCCTTGAGATGCGCGGTATCAGCCTGGCCTTTTCTGGCTTTCAGGCGCTGTCGCGCGTGGATTTCACGCTGATCGGCGGAACCGTACACGCGTTAACCGGTGCAAATGGTGCAGGAAAATCGACGCTGATGGCGGTGTTGTGTGGGACGCACGATCATTATGAAGGCGAGATCTGCATAAACAACCAGCCGGTGACAATCCGCGAGCCGCTCGATGCCAAACGGCTGGGCATTCACCTGGTGCAGCAGGAAGTGGACGTGGCGCTGATCCCGGGATTAAGTATTGCCGAGAACATCATGCTCGACCAGCTTGCGCAGCCGGGACACCGCTACAACTGGCGGGCTATCCGCCAGCAGGCAAAACAGGCGCTGGCGCAGCTGGACGTCTCCTTCGATGTTCGCCGCACGATCGACAGTTGCACGCTGGCCGAGAAGCAGCAGATTTTGCTGGCGCGGGCGCTGTCCCACCACTGTCGTTTTCTCATCCTGGATGAACCCACCGCCCCGCTGGATACGCACGAAAGTGAGCGCCTTTTTACCGTAGTGAGACGTTTGCAGCAGCAGGGCATTGGCGTGGTGTTTATCTCCCATCGAATTCATGAACTGAAAGCTATCTGCGACACCTTAACGGTGCTGCGGGATGGCAAGCTGATTGAGTCTGGCCCGATGGCGGAGCTCAGCGGCGACGCGATCGTCGAGAAAATGCTTGGCCACGAGCTGAGCGATATCTACCCGCCTGCGCGGCCTCCACACAGTGAAGAAACCTTGCTGCGTGTTGAAGGATTGCACGATGAAGCGCTGCTGAAAGATATCTCCCTGCACCTGCACAAAGGCGAAATTCTCGGCATTGCGGGGCTGGCGGGCGCAGGCAAGACCGAACTCTGCAAGGCACTGTTTGGCGCCAGCAAAAGCCGCGTGGCGCGCGGTGAGCTGAATCATGAAGCCTGGCAGCCGCGTGACCCGGCAGATTCGGTACTGCGCGGTCTGGCGCTGGTGCCGGAAGAACGACGCAAAGAAGGCATCTTTATTGATGAGCCGATAAGCATGAATCTGTCGGTGACGGCGGATAACTCTTTTTCGCGCTGGAGCCTGTTTGGCCATCGCCAGGCGTGGCGCTGGGCGGAAGAGGTGATTGCCCGCGTAGGCGTACGAGCGCGCGGGCCGGGGCAGATGTTGCGCCGCTTGTCTGGCGGGAACCAGCAGAAGATCGCCATCGGCAAGTGGCTGCGCAATGACGCCAGCGTGCTGATATTCGACGAGCCGACCAAAGGTGTGGATGTGAAAGCCAAAACCGACCTGTTCCAGCTCATTGACGGTCTGGCGCGCGAGGGCAAAGGGGTCATTTATGCCTCCGGTGAATTTGCCGAGCTGGTGGGATTGTGTGACCGCATCTGCGTGCTGTGGGACGGCCGTATCGTGGCGGAAATCGCCGGGGCCGAGGCCCGCGAAGAGACACTACTTTATTATTCAACCGGAGGAACGGCGTCGTGAGCAAGGCCCTTTCAGTGAACGCGGCGGTGTCTGGCCGTCAGCAGATTTTCGATTTTCTCTACAAGTGGGGCATGTTGCTGACCGTTGTCGCGCTGGTGGCCGTCTTTGGCCTGGCGTCGGACAGCTTCCTTGATCCGAACAACATCATCAACATTCTGCGCTCGATTGCCATCGTGACGGTGATTGCCATTGGCGTGTCGATTTCGCTGACCGTCGGCGGGTTTGATCTCTCCGTTGGGTCAACGGCGTCGCTGGCGAACGCACTGGTGATTTCGCTTTTCGTCTGGCACGGCTTCGGCACCACCGAGTCGATTCTGATCACCCTTGCGCTCTGTACGCTGGTGGGGCTGTTCAACGCCTTTCTGATCGTCATCCTGCGAATTCCGGACATGCTTGCTACGCTTGCCAGCCTGTTTGTGATTCAGGGGGTCGCGATGACCTACAGCTATGGCGGGTCGATCACTGAGAACATGGTGCTGCCGAGCGGCGACATGGCGGAAGGAACCATTCCGGCGACGTTCAGCCTGCTGGGGCAGGTACCAACCATCGTGATCATTATGCTGGTGGTGACCATTGTGGCTCAGCTTGGCCTTTCACTGACCACCCACGGTCGCCGCATGTATGCCATCGGGGGTAACCCGGAAGCGGCGCGTCTCTCTGGTATTCGCACCACGCGTTACAAGGTGGCGGCTTATGTGATTGCTTCGCTGCTGGCCGGACTCGGCGGCATTTTGCTGGCGTCACGCATTGGCTCGTCGCAGGTGAATGCGGGCGGCGGCTATCTGATGGATGCGGTGGCGGCCGCGTGGATTGGATTCTCGCTGGCAGGCTCCGGCAAACCGAACGCGCTCGGGACGCTGGTTGGGGCGGTGATCCTCGGCGTGCTGTCGAACGGCCTGGTGATGCTGTCGGTACCGTATTACGCCATGGACATAATAAAAGGGCTGGTGCTCGCCGTGGCGCTGGCGATTACCTACATACAAAAACGCTAACGATTTATAACAACACAACGGGATAACAGAATGAAAAAAATCACACTCTCTTTGGTGGCATTAGGGTTATTGACTGCACTGCCTGGCTATGCGGCGACGCCAGCGCCAGTTCCGGCTGCCATTGCGAACCACGAAGGCCCGATCCGCATTGCGGTGATCCGCAACCTCGGCTCCGATGACAACACCACGCAGTTTGTCGCCGGTGCCATTCAGGAAGGGAAAAAGCTCGGCTTTAAGGTCAGCACCTTTTTAAGTAACGGTGATGACGCCAAATTCCAGGACTTTGTGAACCAGGCGATTAGCCAGAAGTATGACGGGATCATTCTCTCTCAGGGCCGTGACCCGTATTCGACGGCGCTGGTGAAGAAAGCGGTGGATGCCGGGATTAAGGTTTCGGTATTTGATACCGCCGTTAACGGCGAGATCCCTGGCGTGACCGTCACCCAGCAGGATGATGCCTCCCTGACGAATCTCTCCTTCGGCCAGCTGGCGAAAGATTTCAACGGCAAGGCCAACATCGTCAAGCTGTGGGTTGCCGGCTTCCCGCCAATGGAACGCCGTCAAGCCGCGTATAAAGAGTTGCAAAAGCAGTACCCGGATATCAAAGAGCTGGAATCCATTGGCGCAGTGTCTTCTGACGTGCAGGGCGATACGGCCAACAAAGTGGGTGCGATTCTGGCGAAATACCCGAAAGGCAAAATCGACGCCATCTGGGGAACCTGGGATGCGTTCAGCCAGGGCGCATATAAGGCCCTGAAAGAGAATGGCCGCACCGAAATCAAACTCTACAGCATCGACATTTCTAACCAGGATCTCCAGCTGATGCGTGAGCCGGGAAGCCCGTGGAAAGTGAGCGTGGCAGTCGATCCGAAGCTGATTGGCGCCACTAACGTGCGTCTGGTAGCGAACAAGATTGCCGGGGAAGCGACACCAGCAACCTATGACTTCAAAGCTGCGGCGATCCCGCAGGCGCTGCTGACCGCCCAGCCGGGCGCGGTGAATGTGGCGTCTCTGGGGAAAATTATTCCGGGCTGGGGTCAGACCGAAGATTTTATCGCGCCGTGGTTTGCGACGCTGGAAGCGAAACATAAATGAGTGTGCTGCCCACGCCTGAATACAGCCGCAATATGCGGCTGATTGGCCATAGCGACCAGGGCGGTCGCCCGGACGGCGTGCAACTGATGGTGCATCGCGGTTTTGCCTATATTGGCCATATGGTGTCGCAAGGGTTTTCGATTGTGGACGTGCGTGACCCGAAAAATCCAAAAGCCGCAGGCTACGTGCCTGCGCCGCCGGGCACCTGGAACGTTCATTTGCAGGCACATGACGACCTGCTGCTGGTGATTAACGCCCGCGATCTGTTTGCCGATGCCCGTTTCGCCGACGAAAAGGTCTACTACACCCGTCAGGTGGGGGAGACCGTCAGCGATGTACGGGATAAAGGCTGGAGCGCCGGGCTGCGGGTATTTGATATCTCCACGCCGGACACGCCGCGCGAAATCGGGTTTCTGTCACTGAACGGTATCGGCATTCACCGCATCTGGTACGTCGGCGGGCGCTGGGCTTACGTCTCGGCGCTGATCGACGGTTTTACCGATTATATCTTCCTGACCATCGATCTGGCCGATCCACGCAAACCCGAGGTAGCGGGGCGCTGGTGGCTGCCGGGGATGAACCAGGCCGAAGGCGAGCAGCCGGAGTGGCCGAAAGGAAAACGCTACGCGCTGCACCACGCGATTATCGCCGGAGATACAGCGTATGGCAGCTGGCGTGATGGTGGGCTGACATTGCTGGATGTGAAAGACCGCACCCGGCCGAAGCTGATTAGCCACCGTAACTGGAGCCCGCCGTTTGGTGGCGGCACCCACACCGCGCTGCCGTTGCCGGACCGCGATCTGCTGGTGGTGCTCGACGAAGCGGTGTTGGATAACCAGGAAGATGGTGAGAAGCTGATCTGGTTGTTTGATATTCGCGAGCCAGCGAACCCTGTGAGTATTTCGACTTTCCCGCAACCGGATGAGATTGATTACGTGGCGAAAGGGGCGCACTTCGGCCCGCATAACCTGCATGAAAACCGGCCGGGGAGCTTTGTCAGTTCAACGCTGATTTTTGCCACGTACCAGAATGCGGGCGTGCGTGCGTATGACATTTCCAATCCGTATCGCCCGGTGGAAACGGGCGCGCTGGTGCCCGCGGCACCGGAGAGGATGATGGATACGCGGCCGAATCGCCCGCAGGTGATCCAGTCCTGCGATGTGTTCGTGGATGCGCAGGGAATTATCTACAGCACGGATTATAACGGCGGGTTGTCGGTGATTGAGTATCTGGGGTAGGTTTTGACCCTCTCCCTGTGGGGAGAGGGAGAAACTTAGCTGTACTGACGCACTCTTGCCACCAGTTCTTCCACGCTGTCGATGCGGTCGGCAAGCACAATCAACGCTCTGCCGAGCGTAATGGCGTGGCGCAGGCATTCGTGGCGCATGGCGTCGTCCTGAATGGTGTCGATATCCGCCACGTGGGAAAGCCCGACGCTACGGCGAATCAACTCGGTGCCGCAGAACCCGATGGTGTCATGCCAGACCTTTTTGAGGAACGCGGAGGCGTAACCCGGTGCGCTGAGCGCGGTGTCGCGGGTTTTCTCGTGTGCCAGCGTCTGGAAGCGTTCAGCGAAGGTCGTCCACAGCTCCTGAATATCTGTCAGACGCTGCTCGCGGGCGGCAGCGGCATCGCGAATACCCAGATGCCCCGGCAGGCCACAGAAGTTCAGCAGCAGGTTGCCGATAGCGGTACCGATATCAAAGCCAATCGGGCCGTAATAGCCAAATTCCGCATCGATAGCTTTCAGGCTTCCGTCCGCCACGAAGATAGAGCCGCTGTGAATATCGCCGTGCAGCAGCGCTTCAGCATGAGAGAAGAAACGGTGCTTGAGCGAAGCCACCGCGATTTTTAACTGAGCGTCGTCACGCAGAGCAGCAACGTCGTTTTCCAGCTCGGCAGGGTAGTTGTTGCGCTCGTGGATCTGGTACGGATCGTTGAAGAACAGAGCTTCAGTGATTTCGCACATCTCCGGGTTAATGAACTTCGCCACCTGCGCTTTTTTATCATGCGGGTGCAGATAAAAGTCGCTGGTGTGGAACAGGGTGTGCGCGAGATATTCCCCCAGTTGGCGCGCAGCCTGCGGGTAGTAGCGGTTATTAATCAGCTCACCGCGCCAGATGTTATGGCTGGAGAGATCTTCCATCACCATTACCGCCAGTGCCGGGTCAAAGTGGTGAATTTTAACGGTGTGCTGAGGGCTGTGCTGATAGTGCTCGACCAGGGTTTGCGCTTCAAGACGGGCGCGATCCAGCGTCAGTGGCCAGGATTCGCCAACACAGCGCACGTACGGCAGCGCTTGCTTGACGATAATGCGGCTAACACCTGCGGTATCAAAGATTTTGAACACCAGATTGAGGTTACCGTCGCCCACTTCCTGTGCCTCTACCAGCGATGAGGGGTTATCAAGACCACCAAACTGCTTTGCATACTCCACAGCATCGTGGGCGGTAAAGGTACGGTATTGCGACATTGCTGCTCCTCACGGGTTTGCTAATAAAGACATGTAGACGTCTATACTTCTGGATTTCATCCTGACACAATGTGCTACATCAACGCAACAGAGAATTAACGACATGCAGACATTACAGACGACCAGCCTGCGGGTGGCGGAAAATCAGCTATTTATTCTCGATCAGCAGGCGCTTCCACAGGAGAAACGCTGGCTGGACGCCTCTACGGTAGCGTCGCTGGTGGGGCATATTCACGCCCTGCGGGTGCGCGGCGCACCACTGATCGGTCTTTCTGCAAGTCTGCTGCTGGCGCTGCTGGCGGAAAATGGTAAAAGCCGCGACGAACTGGCCGTGGCGCTGGAGACACTGCGCGCCTCCCGCCCGACGGCAGTCAACCTGATGAACAACCTCGACCGCATGAAGCTGGCGCTATGGCAGGAAGATTTTGTTCCGGCGCTGGTGGCGGAAGCACTGCGTCTGATCGACGAAGATAAACAGCTTTGCGACGCCATTGCGAAAGCCGGTAGCGCGTTGGTTAAACCCGGCAGCCGCCTGCTGACCCACTGCAACACCGGTGGGCTGGCAACGGCGGGCGTCGGTACGGCGCTTGGGGTGATTGCCCGCGCCCATCAGGAAGGCAATATAAGCAACGTCTGGGTGGATGAAACGCGTCCTCTGTTGCAAGGCGGAAGGTTGACCGCATGGGAGTTGGGTGAGCTGGGAGTACCGTATCAGCTGATTACCGATTCCATGGCCGCGAGTCTGATGGCAAAAGGCCAGGTCGATGCCGTTTGGGTAGGTGCAGACCGCATTGCCGCCAACGGCGATGTGGCGAACAAAATCGGCACATATTCCCTGGCGGTGCTGGCGAAATTCCACGGCATTCCGTTCTATGTGGCCGCTCCGCAAACCACGCTCGACCCGGATTGCCCAAACGGCGAAGCTATCCCAATAGAACAACGCGCCGCCAGCGAAGTGACGGGCGTGGCGGGAAGTTTTGGCGCGGTGCAGTGGGCACCGGAAAACGCACGGGTTTATAACCCGGCGTTTGACGTTACACCTGCATCGCTTATTAGTGGATGGGTGCTGGATACCGGCGTAGTGACGCCAGAGGATGTGGCAAAGGGGAAATTCGCCTGAGCCTGGCTATCCTTTAAGGGTTTCCCCTTAGAGGACAGAATCGTGAAGCTTGATCCTAACACTGACCTAAAACTGGAACGCGTGGTGGATGCACCACGCGACCTGCTGTGGCTCTGCTGGACCACACCGGAACATATCAAAAATTTCTTTATCCCTGTCCCTCATAAAGTGACCGAATGCGACCTCGACCTGCGCGTGGGCGGACGGTTCAACACGGTCTTTGAGGTGGATGGACAACGGATGGATAACAAGGGCGTCTTTCTGGAGATCGACCCGGGCAGGAAACTGGTCTTCACCGATGGCTACACCGAGGACTGGAAACCGGCTGAAAAACCCTTTATGACCGCAATCCTGCTGCTGGAAGATGCGGGAGAGGGCAAAACCCGTTACACCGCGATTGCCCGCCATCCCACGGCGGAAATCCGTGAACAGCATGAACAGATGGGGTTCCACGAAGGGTGGGGGATTGTGCTGGATCAGCTGCTGGCGTATGTGAAGGGGCTGAAGGTGTAGCGCTCTTAGACCCCCTCTCCCTTGAGGGAGAGGGTTGGGGTGAGGGGGAAACGCGTTGATCATGTCAAAGATACGTTTCTTTTCCTTGTCGTTCTCATCTGACGAAATATTGGCTCTCCCTTTTCATCGAAGTACCTTTCCGGCCATATCACATCCGGGGGAATGTTGAGCGCCTGAGCGATAATCCATTCTCCTTTAGGCCATGGTCGGGTAAGCGCGTTTGCCAGTGTGGATGAGGAAAGACCAGCCTTGCGAGATAGCGCTGCCAGGCTTGTTCCATGTTTCTTAAGTGCGGCGATGATATCGGCAGGATGCCAGTTCTGATGGTGCATTATGTCCTCCTTACGTATGTTCGTTACGCGTACAATTATCCTGTTTTGGGATAAAAACACAACAAGAGGATATTCGATTTCAGGATATTTGTATGGAATCGGAACAATGGCCTCAGTTTACTCAGATGAATATCAGCGTGTTATCAATGCCTTGAAGAAAGCCCGTAAAGAGAAAGGAATTACTCAGGCGCAGCTTGCGGAAGCGTTGGGCAAGCCGCAGTCATTCATTGCTAAAGTGGAAAACGGTGAACGCAGATTAGATGTGGTGGAGTTTGTGCATCTGGCGAGGTTGGTGGGGGCGGATGTGCAGAGGATTATTGGGAGTCTTTAATGAATGTTCAGGCAAAGAAAGGTGCCATACGGCTTGTTGCCCTCACCCCAGCCCTCTCCCAACGGGAGAGGGGGTCGTCCGTGCTGGTGTTATTTTGTGGGGATCCCTCAGCCCACTGGGAGAGGGAGAAATGATTACGCGAGTTTCGGATACGCATCCGCGATCGAATCCCCGGTAAACTGCGCAATCCAGCCTTCCGGGTTATCGAAAATACGGATCGCCGTAAAGTTCGGCTCTGAACCCATATCAAACCAGTGCGGTGTACCTGCTGGCACGGAAATCAGGTCGTTTTTTTCGCACAGCACCTGATACACCTCATCGCCAATGTGCAGGCAGAACAACCCGGCACCTTCTACAAAGAAACGCACTTCATCTTCGCCGTGGGTGTGTTCATTCAGGAACTTCGCGCGCAGTGCCTCTTTTTGTGGATTATCGGCACGCAGGCTGATCACATCCCAGCTCTGATAGCCTTTTTCCGCCACCAGTTTGTCGATGGCATGCTGATACGCCTCGATCACGGTCTCGGGCGCAGGATCCTGGCCTAAATCGCGATCCGCTGCCCAGCGTTCAAACCGCACACCTTTAGCGTTGAGCTGTTGGGCGATCTCGGTTGCGTTGGTGCTGTGCCACTGGTGTTGGCTGGCGTCTTTATCGGAATAAATGGTTAATGCGCTCATGAAGGGACCTGCTCCGGGTTAATCTCATCGAACTGGTGAACCTGATGGTGATGGCTTGCGCCGTCATCATCACCACGAATCAGTTGCAGGGTGCGAAAACCTGCCTGTTCAGCGGCGTCCAGCTCCTGATGAATATCCGACAGGAACAGGATCTGCGACGGGGCAATGCCCGTTTGCGCCGCAATGTTCTGATAAGACTGCACGTCGCGCTTGGCACCGATGTGGGTATCAAAATAGCCGCTGAACAGATGAGTAATATCACCTTCGTCGCTGTAGCCAAATAACAGTTTCTGCGCAGCAACGGAGCCAGAGGAATAAACATAGAGATCAATGCCTTGTGCTTTCCATTTTTCCAGCGCAGGCAGTACGTCCGGGTAGAGGTGACCGGTAAAATCACCGTTCACATAGCCGTCGTGCCAGATGATGCCTTGCAGGGCCTTCAGCGCGGTTGATTTGCGGTCTTCATCCATAAAAGCAAACAGGGCGTCGATAAGCTCGCTGGTGCTGGCGCGCGGGTTTCTGATTTCATCACGCAGATTGTCCAGAATGGAGTTGACCGGCTCGGCGTACTGCTGGGCAGTCACGAAGGCCGCCAGTCGTTCACGCGCGTAGGGGAACAAAACATCATGGACAAAATGGATATCGCTGGTGGTGCCTTCAATATCCGTCACAATTGCGCGAATCATACTCTCTCCAGTTGTCGTAAACGCATTTCGCATTCAAAAAGGAATTCTAGTCCTTCCAGATGACGGCGGGCTTCGGCCACGTCACGTCCCCAGCAGGTTAAGCCATGGCCGCGCAGAAGAAAACCATAATTAAGCGGGTGTTCCTGAGCGTAATGGGCGATTCGCGAGGCGAGGGCGTCAATATCCTGGACGTTATCAAACACCGGGATAGCGACCGTATCCAGATGTGAGGTCTGCCCGGTAAGGGATTTTTGCATCTCGAAGCCACTGATTTTCAGTTCGGCTTCTTTGACCAGACGGGATAACACCGTGGCGTTGACGGTGTGGACATGCAGGACCGCGTTGGCCTCCGGAAACAGGCGGTAAATCAGCGTATGGAGGCCGGTTTCTGCTGACGGCTTACGGCCTGACGGTGCGCGATTGGTGGCGATCTCCACCTGCAAAAAATCGTCTGTGGTGAGGCTGCCTTTATCTTTGCCGGACTCACTGAGCCAGCAAAGCTGCGCATCCTGACGCACCGACATATTGCCGCCGGTTGCGGGCGCCCAGCCTTTGGCGCCAATCCAGCGGCAGGCATCGACCAGGTGTGTGAGTTGCAGGTTGTCTGTCATTTTCCTTTTGCCCTCCCGGACAGGAATATTGATATGGTTTAGACGTCTAAGCGTCTTGATTGCCAAAGACTAACATCGTGTTATAGTGGCAGCAACATAAGTATTACAAGCAGGCACACTACAATGAGCAACAACGCATTGATTCCGCAGAGTAAACTTCCCAATCTTGGCACCACCATCTTCACGCAGATGAGTGCCCTGGCGCAGCAACATAACGCCATTAATCTTTCGCAAGGGTTCCCGGATTTTGACGGCCCGGCTTATCTGCAGGAGCGTCTGGCGTACCATGTTGCACAGGGGGCGAATCAATATGCGCCGATGACGGGCGTGCAGGCGCTGCGGGAGGCTATTGCGGACAAAACGGCTGAGTTATATGGCTATAAACCCGATGCGGCCAGTGACATTACGGTAACGGCAGGGGCGACAGAAGCGCTGTATGCGGCCATTACCGCGCTGGTGCGTACGGGCGATGAGGTTATCTGCTTTGATCCGAGCTACGACAGCTATGCGCCTGCGGTTGAACTTTCCGGCGGCGTGGTGAAACGCGTGGCGCTTCAGCCACCGTATTTCCGCCCTGACTGGCAGACGTTCGCCGCGCTGCTGAGCGACAAAACCCGCCTGGTGATCCTGAATACACCGCATAACCCGTCTGCGACGGTGTGGCAGAAAGCTGATTTCGCGGCACTGTGGCAGGCCATTGGTGACCGTGAAATTTACGTGCTGAGCGATGAGGTTTACGAGCATATCTGTTTTGCAGAAGAAGGTCACGCCAGCGTACTGGCCCATCCGCAGCTTCGTGAGCGGGCGATCGCTGTCTCGTCGTTCGGTAAAACTTACCATATGACCGGCTGGAAAGTGGGCTACTGCGTGGCACCGGCAGCCATCAGTGCTGAATTGCGTAAAGTGCACCAGTACCTGACGTTTGCTGTGAACACGCCGGCTCAACTGGCACTGGCGGATATGCTGCGAGCAGAACCAGAGCATTATCGCGACCTGCCCGATTTCTATCGTGGACGTCGGGATCTGTTTGTGAATGCGCTGAGTAAAAGCCGTCTGGAAATTTTGCCGTCTGAAGGCACGTACTTCCTGCTGGCAGATTACAGTGCTATTTCGGATCTGGATGATGTGAGTTTCTGCCAGTGGTTGACAAAAGAAGTGGGTGTGGCCGCCATTCCTCTGTCGGTTTTCTGCGCCGATCCCTTCCCGCATAAACTTATCCGCCTTTGCTTTGCAAAGCAGGAATCGACGCTACTGGCGGCGGCAGAGCGCCTGAACACACTCTGATTATTTTACCGTCCAGGCTTCTGAGTAACGACGGTCTGCAAACAGTTCCAGTAGACCGTTGATTTGCTTGAGACGCAGGACCTCGTCGCTGTCCATACCAAGCTCTTTGCCAATTCTCTCATCATTCCAGCCAAGCTGTGCCAGTTCACGGACGATGTCTGACATGGCATTGATCTGGTGTCGACCACGCGCCCGGTTGTGACGAATGGTTGCGGCCATGCGGTCATTTTTACCCTGTCGGTCCTGGCGCAGGCAGGTGACGGGTAGATACCCCTTGAGTTGATGCTTTAGCGCTGCCCGATGGGTACCAATTTCATGGCGATGAAAACCATCTACGATTTCGTAGTGCTGTGGTTCACTTTCTGTTACCACGATGGGCTGGGTGAATCCATCAAGTTCCAGCGATTGACTGAGCAACCGCTTTTCAGGAGGGGCAACATTATTGGGGTTGTAATCGTTGGCGGTAATCGCGTCCTGCCTGATCCAGAGGACACAGTCTATAGGTTGCTCGCGAAAAGGGCTGTTTCGATGTATTGCTTCACGAAATGCATTTATGGCATTAATTCGCTCCTCTTCAGTAAGTGACTGCAGATACGCTTCCATCTCGGTGATTATTCTTTGTCGCATAAAATGCCCCACTCCTTGCGTTTAGTCTTCATTCTGTCGCTGTAGCGTTGATAATACCTGGGCTTATTAGGGCTGAATGACAGCGCCCTGCACCAGTAATCGTTATTGAGTAAAACTTTGCAGATACGGCGCCATGAAGGGATGTCTCTGGAGCCGATATCACCGTCCTGCGTATCGGGAATATCGGCCATGCCCCTCTTCTGATACCAGTGCAGGTAAATGGCGATTTTATTGCGGTAATGTTCTGCTGTATTTTGCGGCATGCTGTCGAGTAGCAGCATGGCATATTCGCGCCAGCAAAGGTGTTCGGGTTTGAGGATTTTCCTGTGACCATAAAAATGGTTATCGTGGCCGGCATAGATCCCCCCACTGCGCACGCCGCTCACCCGCTCACACATGGCCGCCCAGCGTTCAGGCTCAACAACATGGTAGAGCCACAACCCCTGGCGTTGCTCCGGGCCGAAGGGTTCACAGATGCGCATATAGCGAGGCGGCACCCCAGCCTGGAACATCAGGTCATAGAGTGGGTTATAACAACATCCCGATTTGGCGAACCAGGTCCAGATATCGGCGGTTTTCCAGTCGTAGAGAGGGTAGATATACCAGGCGTGTCCACCCGGCGCGACGGTCGTCCAGGGTTTATCATCTGCAAACCGCTGCTTACGTGCCGAAGCGATAGCCAGAAAACGGTTGTATGACTCATCGGCGCGAATACCAATCAGCACGGCTGCCGGGCGATAACCTGAATACCAGTCGGAGAAACTGCGAACAAAGGTTTCAAACGTCATTCCTGGCTGGTAGAAAGGAAAATAGTCGGGATCGGTTATCGCATCTTCTGGCGGCTGGCGAACCCAACGGGTACCGGGCTCCCAGCATTGCCATTCCGGCTGGAATTGTGACAGCGAATTTTGCGTTGTCAGGGGAAGTGCCACCCACCAGAAATGGTCAATAACATCGCTGTACAGTTCGCGGATATGTTCAACATGGGTGATGGTATGGGAAAATTGTGCTTCCCAGTCGATAAAGAGCACATCTATTTTGGTTTTCATCACACGTGCCTGCCGGGCAACAAGATGCAGCATGACGGTGGAGTCTTTACCCCCTGAAAAAGAGACGCAGGTCCTGGGTAAATGCTCGAGAGTCCATTTTATTCGCTCCTGAGCTGCAGTGAGAACATCCTGGTTAAGAGGAGATTTATAAATTGACATGGTTATTCTCATCCTGAGTAATAAATACCAGACGTTAGTGTCAAGACTGGGGGAAGGATTGTATCAGTCAAAAAAATAAATGAATGTAAAAAAATAAAAGCGTTTATTTATATAACGACGGTGTATGTTTTTGAACGCTTGTGGCTCCGAATTTTATGCCGGAGCCACGAAAAAATCTCATGGCAAGGGTATTTCCTCAATGAAACTCGCGAATGCCGAACTGTTTAACGCAGAACGATTATACATCATGTAAATATCAATGCCTGGGAATTGGATGTCGGTTTCGATTTTACGTAATTTCAGTGCGGAACCATATTGTTCAAAGGCCGCAACTGGCGCTATTCCAATGAGGTCGGATGAACTGATCATCGTCAGAAGCGAAATAAAAGAGTCACTACGAAAGACAATATTTCTTTCCATTAAAAAGCGGTCGACCTGTTCCTGATAGGCTTTAACGCTGCTCGCATCGCTCAGGTAGGCGGTGAAGTTTTCATTGAGAATCTCTTCGCACGTCGGATTTTCGCTGATGCGCGGATGATCCGCCCGACACACAAGAACGAAAGGAAGTTGAGAAAACCGATTGCAGGTGATGGAGCGGCTATTTAAGGGTGTAAACGAAAAAACCAGGTCCGCTTTTCGGTAGGCCAGGAGATCTTCTGCTGAATCAGGAGCAAGAAAAACATCATGTAATTCAACTTCATAATTATACTTATCCATGAGCAGTTTCATCGGGCCAAGCATGATTTGTGTGCTCAATACCTGCGGACAGTAGATCACAAAACTCTTCTTTAGCCCACTGCTGTGCATCATGTTAATGGTCTGCTCGAGCTGATTAAGATTTTGCTCCAGATGTTGATGCAGATTGACGCCAACGGTGGTCGGGGTGATCCCTTTACCGGAACGGATAAATAGCGGGTCGTTAAGTTGACCTCGTAAACGTTGCAGCGACTGGCTTACCGCGGACGGCGTGATATAGAGCGTCTCGGCCGCTTTACTGATACTCAGATGTTGATAAATGCACTCAAAAATAACTAACAGATTAAGGTCGAATTTTTTAAGGTCGTAGAGGTTTGCCATGTTTCGTCCTGAGGATGCTGTGTTTGCTATGGTTATCACATCACTGATAACTATAGTTTGAAGTTAACCATTTACAATTCTTGTGGCTAACGCTCTTAATTTTAATTTAAACTCATCTTAATATATCACGGTGTCAGATTATTGAAATAGCACTTCAAAAGTGATTAAGATAATTTTATCTTAGAAGTTAAGGTGGTTGTTTTAAATAACAGTTGTCATTTATGAATGACGATATTTTTATCATGGAAATAAATGTATAACGCGCCGGAATGATGTTAGGCGTAACCTATTGCAGCCATAGACAGGAATGTCGCTCTTATGGATTGCCCAATACCTGCACGGATGGTGTAATCAAGCCGCTGTTACTGCCTTGATATAAAGGGTTGTAGAGCGCAACGCAACGCCAGTTTCGGCTGGCACTGAATGTACCCGCGGGGAATTCAGGTATCAGGGCCGCCCGTTGAGGCGGCCTTTTTACTTTTGGCGTTTCCTTTAAAAGGTTCACCTTATTGTCTTGTTGGTGTTGTTAGGTATCGCTGATTGATTTGATAACGCAAACGCATTAGCCCCGATGAGCAAAGTTGGTTACCTTACTTCTCAACGAAAACACGGAGGAAGTACAGATGTCTTTGATTAATACCAAAATTAAACCTTTCAAAAACCAGGCGTTCAAAAACGGTGAATTCATTGAAGTCACTGAGAAAGATACCGAAGGTCGCTGGAGCGTGTTCTTCTTCTATCCGGCTGACTTTACTTTTGTTTGCCCGACCGAACTGGGTGACGTTGCAGACCATTACGACGAACTGCAGAAGCTGGGCGTAGACGTTTACTCTGTGTCTACTGACACTCACTTCACTCATAAAGCATGGCACAGCAGCTCTGAAACCATCGCGAAAATCAAATACGCGATGATCGGCGACCCGACTGGCGCCCTGACCCGTAACTTCGACAACATGCGTGAAGATGAAGGCCTGGCTGACCGTGCGACCTTCGTCGTTGACCCGCAGGGTATTATTCAGGCTATCGAAGTTACCGCTGAAGGTATCGGCCGTGATGCTTCTGACCTGCTGCGTAAAGTGAAAGCTGCTCAGTATGTAGCGTCTCACCCAGGCGAAGTGTGCCCGGCAAAATGGAAAGAAGGCGAAGCGACTCTGGCTCCATCCCTGGACCTGGTCGGTAAAATCTAAGTCTTGTCCACTCAATGGGCGCACCCGCGCCCATTTCATTCCAGCACCATGATGCAAGTTGCATTCAGGCCGCCTGTATAAGGCAGCTTGCATGATGACGTTTTAAGAGAGGGAAGAATAATGCTCGACACTAACATGAAAACCCAGCTCAAGGCGTACCTTGAGAAACTGACCAAACCTGTTGAGCTGATTGCCACGCTGGATGACAGCGCGAAATCGGCAGAGATCAAGGAACTGCTGACAGAGATCGCTGAACTGTCACCGAAAGTGACTTTCAAAGAAGATAATGCGCGTGCCGTTCGCAAGCCATCTTTCCTGATTACCAACCCAGGTTCAGACCAGGGGCCGCGCTTTGCCGGTTCTCCGCTGGGGCATGAATTTACGTCGCTGGTGCTGGCACTGCTGTGGACTGGCGGTCATCCGTCAAAAGAAGCGCAGGCGCTGCTGGAACAGATCCGTGATATCGACGGTGATTTTGAGTTTGAAACTTATTATTCACTCTCCTGCCACAATTGCCCGGATGTGGTGCAGGCGCTGAACCTGATGTCGGTTCTGAACCCGCGTATCAAACACACGGCGATTGACGGTGGTACGTTCCAGAACGAAATCACCGATCGCAACGTGATGGGGGTTCCGGCTGTATATATGAACGGTAAAGAATTTGGTCAGGGTCGCATGACGCTCACCGAAATCGTTGCCAAAGTGGACACTGGCGCTGAAAAACGTGCGGCAGAAGAGCTGAATAAACGCGAGGCTTACGACGTCCTGATTGTCGGCTCCGGCCCTGCGGGTGCGGCAGCGGCGGTTTACTCTGCCCGTAAAGGGATTCGTACCGGTCTGATGGGCGAGCGCTTTGGTGGTCAGGTTCTGGATACGGTGGACATCGAAAACTATATCTCGGTACCGAAAACCGAAGGTCAGAAACTGGCTGGCGCACTGAAGGCGCACGTCAGCGACTATGCCGTAGATGTGATTGACAGCCAGAGCGCCAGCAAACTGGTTCCGGCAGCTGTAGAAGGCGGTTTACACCAGATTGAAACGGCCTCCGGCGCGGTATTGAAGGCACGCAGCATCATCATTGCTACCGGTGCAAAATGGCGCAATATGAACGTCCCGGGAGAAGATCAGTATCGCACCAAAGGCGTGACCTATTGTCCTCACTGCGATGGCCCACTGTTCAAAGGTAAACGTGTGGCGGTGATCGGCGGAGGTAACTCTGGCGTGGAAGCGGCTATTGACCTGGCCGGTATTGTTGAACATGTGACTCTGCTTGAGTTCGCGCCAGAAATGAAAGCGGACCAGGTGCTGCAGGATAAAGTGCGCAGCCTGAAAAACGTCGACATCGTACTGAATGCACAGACCACGGAAGTGAAGGGTGACGGCAGTAAAGTCACCGGGCTGGAATACCGTGACCGTGTGAGTGGCGATGTGCATAACGTTCAGCTTTCCGGGATCTTCGTACAGATTGGTCTGCTGCCGAATACCACCTGGCTGGAAGGTGCGATTGAGCGCAACCGCATGGGCGAAATCATCATTGATGCGAAGTGTGAAACCAGCGTAAAAGGCGTGTTTGCGGCGGGTGACTGTACGACCGTACCGTACAAACAGATCATCATCGCCACTGGCGAAGGGGCGAAGGCGTCGCTGAGCTCGTTTGACTATCTGATCCGCACCAAAACCGCATAACAAAAGAAAGTAAGATTACACCTGCAATAGCAAGAGGCCACCCAAAATGAAGTGAACCCCGAAAGTTGGACATCCAATGATTAGGGGTTTTGCGTTTCAATGGGCAGAAAAAAATATTCATCTG